>JAFWQE010000024.1 GCA_017509155.1 Prevotella sp. | reverse complement strand
GCAGCATAAAGCCCCTGTAATGCTTGACGGGGTAAGGGGAAACTGGGCATGACCCATGCATAATCACGTCTGTAGTGGCAAGTCTATCGCCAGATGGAGAAGTGAACTGCAAAATTAGTCAGCATCACTATTAGTTGCGAGTTTTAGGTATACAAGTTTCTCATGTTGCACATTGCTATATTATTAGAGGTGAGAGGTAAGAGGTGAGTAGTAAGATAACACCTGTTCCACATCCTTTTCTCACCTCTCTGCGCTCCCTCCCTGAACAGGGAGGGTTGGGGAGGGTCTTTTCTGCGCTCCCTCCCAGAACAGGGGGGGCTGGGGAGGGTCTTCAATTCTCACTTCCTTCCGGCTCATAGCTGAGTCTGAGCGGGAAACCAGCCTCACGGGCCATTCGTGTGGCTTTCTGCACCTTCGACACGGCAATGTCGTAGGTGTAGATGCCCACCACCGCCTTCTGCGAGTGGTGCACGGTCATCATGAGCGTTTCGGCCTCAGCCTCGCTCTTGAAAAACACTTCAACGAGCAACTTCACAACGAACTCCATGGTTGTGAAATCATCGTTGTAGATAGTCACGGTGTAGCGTCGCGGCTCGCGGATGTCGGTGCGTTGCCGGTCGCGTGTTTTCTGTTGTTCCTGTGGCATGGGCTGAATGTGGTTTTCTTGTTCGATGCCTTCCCTGAATAGCTCCAGAGGACAGGCCGAAAGGGATGAGTATTTTAAATGGGCTGCAAAAATAAAGAAAAAACGGGAAAAATGCAAATAATGCCGAAAAGTTTTTTCTAGTCACAGGAGTTCAAGTGTTACAGACGTCGTTTTTTAGCACCATTTAAAGAATCGAGCTACGAGTATCGTCTGCCGCTCGAACTTGTTCGCTTTGCTTGCAAAGAATTCCCGCGGCTCCTAACCCCCTAAACCTCCGAACATTAAGTCGTTGATTTAATTGCATTTACAAAGAAAAACTGTAGTCCTTGTTGATTCTTCCAGATGCAGGACTCGAGTCCCGACGGCAGAAAGACTCAAGTTTTTTGGCGGGAAGACTCGAGTAGTTTGGCGGAAAGACTCGAGTAGTATGGCGCGAAGACTTTCCATGTCTTTCACCAAGCCCAGACAAGAAAAACAGGCGCGCGATGCTTTTTTTCCACTGACAGGCGCGCGATTCAACTTTTTTTCGTAAATTTGCATCAGTTTTTAAAACCAGGAAACACATCTATGAAGAAATATGTATTAGACCTCAGGGTAGCTTCGGTGGAGCATATCAACGAGAAATATGTGCTGCTGAAGCTGACGCACGACCAGAAGCTGCCAGACATGCTGCCAGGCCAGTTCGTGGAAGTACGCGTGGACGACAGCCCCACGACGTTCCTGCGCCGCCCCATCTCCATCAACTTTGTCGATGAAGCCCTCAACCAGCTGTGGCTCCTTGTGGCAGCCGTCGGTGAGGGAACACGCCGGCTGGCACGCCTGCAGCAGGGCGACACGCTCAACTGCGTGCTGCCTCTGGGCAACGCCTTCACCATGCCCGACAGCCGCAAACGGGTGCTGTTGGTGGGTGGCGGTGTAGGCGTGGCACCCCTACTCTACTTCGGCAAGCGGCTGAAGGAACAGCACATGGAGCCCACCTTCCTGTTAGGAGCTCGCTCAGCCGGTGACTTGCTGCTGCTCGATGAGTTCCGCAAATACGGCTCGTTGTGCATCACCACCGAGGACGGCACATGCGGCGAGCGCGGCTTCGTGACCAACCACTCAGTACTCCAAGGCGAACCGTTTGACCAAATCAGCACCTGCGGTCCCAAGCCCATGATGATGGCTGTGGCACGATATGCACGCGAGCGCGGCATCTACTGCGAGGCATCGCTCGAGAACCTCATGGCCTGCGGACTCGGCGCCTGCCTCTGCTGCGTGGAAAAGACCATCGACGGCAACCTCTGCGTGTGCAAGGAGGGACCAGTGTTCGACGTCGAACGACTGAGCACCTGGACGTAATCGCCCGCCCATCATCAGGAATCACCATCCACCACCACCCATCATCCATCACCTATCATCCCATCATCCCATGGCTCAATTACAAGTAAAGATAAAAGAACTGACCCTGAAGAACCCCGTGATGACCGCCTCGGGCACCTTCGGCTACGGTCCCGAGTTTGCCGACTTCATTCCCCTCGACGGTCTGGGCGGCATCATCGTGAAAGGAACGACGCTCCATCCACGCGAAGGAAATGACTATCCGCGCATGGTGGAGACGGCTTCTGGCATGCTCAACTGCGTAGGCTTGCAGAACAAAGGCGTCGACTATTTCTGCGAACACATCTATCCCGACATCAAGGACGTGGACACGAACATCATCGTGAACGTGAGCGGTTCCTCACCCGAAGACTACGCTGAGTGCGCCGCCAGGGTGGACAGGCTGGAGAAAGTGCCCGCCATCGAGCTGAACATCTCATGCCCCAATGTCAGGCAAGGCGGCATGGCCTTCGGCGTGACCTGCGAGGGCGCAGCCAGCGTGGTGAAGGCGGTGCGACGACGGTACAACAAGACGCTGATTGTGAAACTGTCGCCCAATGTGACCAACATTGCCGACATTGCGCGCGCAGTGGAGGACGAAGGAGCCGATGCCGTGTCGCTCATCAACACGCTGATGGGCATGGCCATCGACATTGAGAAGCGTCGGCCGCGACTGAGCATCACAACGGGCGGTCTGAGCGGTCCCGCCGTGAAGCCCGTGGCCCTGCGCATGGTGTGGCAGGTGGCAAAGGCCGTCAAGATTCCCGTTGTGGGACTCGGCGGCATCATGACGGCAACCGACGCCATCGAGTTCCTCATGGCCGGCGCCACCGCCATAGAGATTGGCACGGCCAATTTCATAGACCCCACAGTGACCATCCGTGTGCGCGACGGACTGAACGACTGGCTCGACCGCCATGGCTGTCAGAGCGTGCAGGAGATTATCGGGGCTCTTTAAGTACCTCCCCCGACCCCTCCAAAGGAGGGGGGGCGCCTGCCGGGCAGAAGGACTATTGTGACACGGGGGTTCACCTCCGCCTGCTTTATGGATAAGGACAGACTCGGATTTTTTCCTTGAATACAAACGCAAACTGGCACGGACCTTCACCTTCGCCTATTGTTAGGCTTGATGAGAGAATCCGTGCCAGTATGTGTATGTCCTCGCCAAGAAAAGGACAATGGCTAAGCC
The DNA here is from genome assembly GCA_017509155.1 of Prevotella sp. GTDB lineage: Bacteria > Bacteroidota > Bacteroidia > Bacteroidales > Bacteroidaceae > Prevotella. Next base: position 119,114 of record JAFWQE010000024.1, on the reverse strand, counting down.
CATTCTGCCCGGTAGGCACCCCCCTCCTTTGGAGGGGTTGGGGGAGGTCATTTATTGCCGTGGGACATCTTCTACCTCCTCTATTTGCTGGATGATCTCGTCGTTGGTGCGCTGCATCTTGAAGAAGATACTAAGGCCGATGATGAGACCTATGACGCCGCCAATGCCTCCGCCCACAAGAAAGCCCATCGACAGACTACGCTCCATGGAGTCGGCTGGTGAGGCCTGTCCCTTGCTATATATCTCCCATGCCATCCACGCCAGCCACACAACGAGTACGACGAAATTGACTATTTCGTTTTTCATGCGCAGCGTCTTCATACGCCGGAGCTTAAGAGCTGTCTCGGTGAGGTTGCCGGTAAGGAACTCACGGCTGTCCATGTGGTTGACATACCAGTCGGCAATCACGCAGCCCGCTACGAAGACAACGGTGAAGCCATAGAGCCACCAAGAGAGATTCAGCATGATGGTCATGGTCAGGAAGCACAAGGCCACGAAGGGCACGGCTGCCACGGCAAACCAGAGGTATTTCTCGATCCACGACATCTTCGACTTCATCGACTGACGCAGCAGCCGGTCGTTGACGATTTCCTGCTTGTCGAGCTTATTCTTGAGGGAGGCCAGCGCTGAGCGCATTTCTTCCAGTTCCTGCATGTTGTTCATTGTTGTTTCCATTGTTGCTGTTTTTTTATTGATCGTTTGACATTCTTTTCAGTTGTTCCTTGATGCGGAAGAGTCGCACCGAGACATTCTTGGTGGAGATGCCCACCACTTGTCCTATCTCCTCGTAGCTCATGTTTTCGAGCCACAACAGTATGATGGCGCGGTCGAAGGCTCCCAGCTTTGCGATGCGCTGTCTGAGCATCTCACTCTGGCGGATGTCCTCGCTCTGGTCTTCATAGGGGTTGATGTCCATTGAGAGAGGCACCGACTTCATCTTGCGCTTCTTGCGGTCTGCTGAGATGCAGGTGTTGAGGCTGACGCGGTAGATCCATGTCCTGACATCGCTTCGCCCTTCAAACGAACTGAAGCCCTTCCACAGATTTGTCAGCACATCCTGGAAGAAGTCGCCGACCTCGTCGGCATCGTTCGAGAACATGTAGCACACAGTGTAGATGGTGCTCTTGTGTTCTTTCACCATACGGGTGAACTCTAATTCTTGCTTTTCCATTTCTTTTTTCGGATTGTTATTTGCTCTTTAGACGCGACAACTGAAAATTTACTACGCCTGCCGCATGAATTTTATATTCTTTAACCAAAAGGGTCGTAAGCGGCAAATATCTGTCACATATATATACAAAAGCCCCCCGCCAAACAGCGGGGGGCAACCAACACAAAAACTAAACTAGACTTAACTAGGCATTTACGGGATTTTCACAAACCCAAAAAATAAATTTCGTAATGCCGATGCAAATTTACGTAAATCCATCCAAACTACAAAACTTTATCCGGATTTTTTTTTGCTTTTCGTAGTTTTTTCACATTTTTATCGACTTATTGACCAAAAAGCAGTCTAAAATTACCATGCTGGCCATGGCTTCTACGATAGGCACGGCTCGTGGCAACACACATGGGTCGTGGCGACCACGTGCTCTCAGTACGGTGGGGTGCCCGTTGATGTCGACTGTGGGCTGTTCCTGCAGCAGGGTGGCAACGGGTTTGAAAGCCACTCGGAAGCAGATGTCCTGCCCATTGCTGATGCCGCCCTGAATGCCGCCGCTATGATTGGTGAGCGTGGACAGCCGCAAAGGCGAGCCTTCGCCTGGAAGGAAACGGTCATTCTGTTCGGAACCACGTGTAAGCACGCAGTCGAAGCCATCGCCATATTCGAAACCCTTGGCGGCATTGATGCTAAGCATGGCCGCACCAAGCTGCGCATGGAGTTTGCCAAACTCAGGCTCTCCAAGTCCCGGGGGACAACCTTTCACCACACAAGTGATGATGCCGCCCACGGTATCGCCCTCGGCCTTCACCTGGGCGATGAGGTCTTCCATCTGCTGAGCCATGTCTGGGTCGGGACAACGCACCGCATTGGTCTCCGCAAGACTGAGGTCGTAGCGACTGTAGTCGCGCGAAAGAGCCAGATGGGCCACCTGCGATGTGTAGGCCTGCACGCTGATGCCCAGATGGCGCAGGGCCAGTTTGGCCAAAGCTCCGCCCACACATCGGCTGATGGTGATGCGGGCCGACGAACGTCCACCTCCACGATGGTCTCGCGTACCATATTTATAATAATAGGTGTAGTCGGCATGGCTGGGACGGAACAGTTCGCACATATTGTCGTAGTCGTGCGAATGCTGGTTCTGGTTTCTGACGATGAATCCGATGGGGGCTCCTGTCGTCTTGCCCTCGAACACGCCACTGAGCAGCTCCACCTCGTCGGTTTCCCGCCTGTCGGTGGTAATCTTGCTTTGGCCTGGTCTGCGTCTTGCCAGCTCTGCCTGTATGAAGTCCATGTCCACATCGATGCCGGCGGGCATGCCGTCTACGACTCCGCCAACGGCCGGTCCGTGACTCTCGCCGAATGTGGTCAGCGTAAAGAGGTTTCCGAAAGTGTTACGCATAGGGAAAAGGAATGGGGCGCAGGTGCACCTGTTTTGTTGTTTTCTATGTGGATGGATATGGGCTTAGCCATTGCAGTTTCCACAGCCACCACCGCCGCAGCCGCCATCGTCGCTGCCGCAACCACCACATCCGCCGCAGCCTTCACCACAGCCACCGCCACTGAGACGGTTGATGAACTGCTGTATTTCCTCGTTGGTGGCCTCACGACTCTCCACGATGTATCCGTTGAAATTGAGTTCGCGACCTGCCAGCGGATGGTTCAGGTCGATGCGCACCTGCTGGTCGTCGATGGCAACCACCCTACCATGAAAATACTGTCCGTCTTCATTCTGCATGGGGAGTATGGCTCCCACCTGCACGTGTTCGCTGTCAAACTTACCGTCGATGCAGAAAATGTCGCGCGAGAGATCTACAATACGCTCTGCTTCGATGTCGCCATAGGCCTGCTCTTTGGCAAGCGTGAAATTGAACTCCTGACCTTTAGACAGTCCAGCCACCTGTTTCTCAAATTCAGGCAGTGTGACACCAAAGCCACTGATAAACACAAAGGGCCTTTCGTCGGTGGCTTCCTCGATAAACTGCAGTGTCTTCTCGCCTGCGGCAAACAACTTGTAGGCCACGGCGATATAGAGGTTTTTGTTTTGTTCTTCCATGAAAAAAGAGGTTTTGTTTACGATTTGTCTGCAAATGTACGCATAATATTCGAGATGGCAAAAAATGTGGCTCTGTTTTTTGATTTACGTCAAAAAACGGCCCTGTTTGCGCAAACAACAGCCAAAAAGCCTTTGCGTGAAACGATAAACGCCTTACCTTTGCAGCGCGAATTACAAAGAAAAGGCGCTGAAGAGTGGCGCCTTCAGGATAACATTTTAGGATAACAAAAAGAAAGGAAAAAAAGTATGAAAAGATTGTTTTTGACCGTTATGGCCGTGCTCAGCATGACTATGACATTCGCAGAAGATGAGAATCTGAACACGACAAACAACATGCAGGCCTACAACATGGAGGTGAACTACAACAAGCTGGGCGAGGCACTCGACCTGACCAGCGACCAGCTCGAAGCTGTGAAAGACGTTCACCAGATGTTCTGCACCAACATGATGAGCGCGGCTGCTGCAAGCGAGGAATCGCGCGAGGCAATGATGAAGAACGCCATTAAAATGGACCTTCGCTACATGCGCAGCATTCTCAACTACAAGCAGTACAAGCACTACCTGCTGCTGCTCAACACCACACTGGTGAACCGTGGACTGCGCTAATAGGCGCCGTCGGCATGAAGAGAGAGAAGTTTTTCTTAGAATAACTATTATCGCCAGACCGCATCCGGGCTTTATGCCTGGGTGCGGTCTTTTTTTATCGGCTAAACATATCTGGGTTTACAAAGAAAAGAGATACGGAATTACTCTTTTCTACTGCTTTCAGTGTGCCTGAGTATGGCATCGCGGCATTCTTCCATAAGCCATTTGGGAGTGCTGGTGGCTCCACAAATACCAATGGACGTGACACCGCTGAGCCATTGCATGTTGATTTCAGAGGCACTCTCGATGAGATGGCTGTTGGGATTGACGCGCTGGCATTCGTTGAACAGCACGTGTCCGTTGCTGCTTTTCCGCCCACACACAAAGAGTACGAGCTGGTGGCGCTGAGCAAAGGCAGAGACGTTTGGCATGCGATTGGCCACCTGCCGGCAGATGGTATCGAAACTCTGGAAGGTTCGTCCTGGCGCAATATGCTGTCGGATATATGTGATAATGCGCTGGAACTCGTCGAGCGACTTGGTTGTCTGCGAATAAAGATAGATGTCGCGTGAGAAATCAAGGTGCTTGGCATCTTCCTGATTGGCGATGACGGTGGCATGTCCCTGTGTCTGGCCGACGAGTCCAAGCACCTCTGCATGTCCGGGTTTTCCAAAGATGATGATAGAGGAACCTTCCGCGGTCTGTTCCTTCTGGGCTTCATACTGCCGCTTGATGCGCCGCTGCAGCTGCAAAACCACAGGGCATGTGGCATCAATAATCTCGATGTTGTTGCGTTGTGCGAGCTGATAGGTCTCGGGGGGCTCTCCATGGGCTCGCAGCAACACCTTGGCGTTGTGCAGGCGGGCCATGTCTTCGTGACTGATGGTGACAAGTCCCATGTGCCGCAGCCGCTCACACTCCATGGCATTGTGAACAATGTCGCCAAGACAGTAGAGCGTGGTGCCCTTGGCAAGCTCTTCCTCGGCTTTCTTGATGGCGGTGGTGACGCCGAAGCAGAAACCCGAACTGCTGTCTATCTCTATGGAAACGGAATCCCTGCCTTCCTCGCCTTTTTGAGGAAGTGGTGAGGGCTTCGATTGCGTGTTTTCGTTGTTCATTTCTCTGATGATGTCAGTAAAGGCCAGATGCGCTATTCTGCTTTTTCCCCAGAAGGACGGGCCGACGAGTTCTCCATCAGCTTGAAATAGTGCCCAAGGAGGTCGGCAGCGGCGGCGAAGGAGGTCTTAGTACCACCGAGCACTTCCTGTTCTGCCTGGGGGATGAGGCGTTCTATGACGGGATTGTTATAGAAGGAGTTGCGCAGATGCTCATTGATGGACTCATACATCCAGTATTTGGCCTGTTCGTTACGACGGTAGTTGAAGTATCCGTTGGCACGAACGAAGTCGAAGTACTGGTAGATCATGTCCCACACCTCTTTAACGCCTGTGCCATAGAAACCGCTGTAGCAGAGCACTTTCGGGAGCCATCCACTGTCGGGCATAGGGAAGAAGTGGAGAGCATTGCGGAAATTGGTGGCGGCCATCTGGCACTTGTCAACATTGTTTCCGTCGCATTTGTTGATGACGATGCCGTCGGCTATCTCCATGATACCGCGCTTGATGCCCTGCAACTCGTCGCCAGTGCCAGCGAGCTGTATGAGAAGGAAGAAGTCGACCATCGAGTGACACGCTGTCTCACTCTGCCCCACTCCCACGGTCTCAACAAATATCTTGTCGAAGCCTGCTGCCTCGCAGAGGATGATGGTCTCGCGCGTCTTGCGTGCCACGCCACCGAGAGAGCCTGCTGTTGGCGAAGGACGTATGAAGGCATCGGGATGCTGCGAGAGTTTCTCCATGCGTGTCTTGTCGCCTAATATGCTTCCTTTGGAACGCTCTGAACTGGGGTCGATGGCGAGAACTGCGAGCTTGCCCTTGAAACGGTCGAGGACGTGGATGCCGAACTCGTCGATGCTGGTGCTCTTGCCGGCTCCCGGCACGCCGCTGATGCCTATGCGGAGACTGTTGCCACTGTAGGGAAGGCACTTGTCGATCACCTCCTGTGCACGGGCGTAATGGTCGGGATTGACACTCTCAACGAGGGTGACAGCCTGACTGAGCACAGTGATGTTGCCCCTGAGAATGCCTTCTACCATCTCGGCAACGCTGAGTTCGCGACGGCGGAAACGGCCGCGGCGCAGGTAGGGGTTGATGATTGACTGCTGCTCTACGCCACTATTGACTTGCAGACCTTTGTATTCAGAGCTGTTTTCTGGGTGTTCCATAATGATAATCTGGTGATTCGCACCTTAATATATAAATAATAATGTATAGACAACAAAGCGGAGGCACCACGCACCGCAGTTCTTATTTGACGTTGATATTGATGATGACCTTGGGTTTGAGAGGGTCATTGGTAATCATGATGACACGTGGACGACTGCGCGAAGTACGCAGAAGGGCGGCATCGGCAGTAATCTTGAGCGTGGCCTTCTCACCAGGAGCCAGACGGTCTTTGTTGAGCTTCACCTTAAGACCTGTGGTGAACATCTGCAGAGAGCTGATGTCGAGGGTCGTGCGGCCTACGTTCTCGAGTGCGATGGTCTCTGTGCGCTTCTTCTTTCCGCGGAAGTCGATATCGATGTTCTCGTGGGAAATGCGCAACTGTGGTGAATTGGCCAGCTCGGTATCGGTGAGTTCCTTGAAGGCCGGCAACAGCACGGCAGAAACGGATATCTCCTTGTTGAGGGCCACCTTGTCGCCTGGGAACATACCGAGGAACACGCTCGTCTGCGTAAGACCGTAGTCGCGGAGCTGACGAGAATCGAGAATGAGAGTGACAACGCCCTCACGTCCAGGCTGGATGGTGGTTGGAGAAACCGTTGCCGAAAGGTAATCGGGCAGATGCATCACGGTGGGGTTGACGGCACGCGTACTGGTGTTCTTCACGTGAATCTTCTGCATGGGACGCTCGCCCCGGTTAACGTCGTCGAACTCCACGTCGTTGAGGTCGGACGAAATGTCGCCCAGCATGAAGGGATAGGTGCCGGAGAAATCGACCACCTCGTCAACGACGGCGCCGCGAATGCTCAGGTAGAAAGGCTTGTCGGAGGCATTGCTGTAGAGGGCAATGTCCTTCATGAAATGACCGAGTTGCTGAGCGTCGTAGGTGGCGGTGATGGTGAACGTCTCACCGGGTGCAATAGGCTGGCGCGGGAACTGGGCCTTGGTACAACCACAGCTGGTGTGTACCTCGTTGAGCACCAACGGGCTGTTGCCCGTGTTGCGCAGCTCGAAAGTGGCTGTTGACGGGGTTTCGTAGACGATGTTTCCTAAATCGATGACCTCATGGTCAGTGGTAATGGTCTGCGCCTTGACCATGACGGCGGCCATGGTCAAGGCTGATAGTATGGTTATTCTGTTCATAATCATTTTTTACCGATGGTAAGTGTGTGCGACGCGGCGCGTGCGGTATACTCCGGACTATAGGCGCACTGCACGGTACAAGTACCTGTTTCGTAGGTACCTTCGCGGTCAATGAAGTATTCACTCTCCACGATGTGGGTGCCTTTGCGCATCTGGTCGAAGTAGTAGTTGGTGGCGTTGTCGCGTGGAGCGATATAGTAGCCCCAGTGATAGCCGCTGAGCTGACTGACGGGCTCCATGCATGCAGCACGTTTGTCTGACACCTGCACGAAGTCGTAGTCGCGTTCCACCTTGATGGTGATGCGCACCTTCACCTTGTCGCCCACCTGGAGTGTCTGACCATTCTGCAGGGGCTTGCCGTCCTTGAGGATTTCGCGAACGACAGACATACCCTCGGCGGAGGCATCCACGAGGTGCGTGGGCTGCATGAACTGTGCATAGACTGCGCCCCATGATGTTCCGCTGCTGGTCTTCTCAGCCGTGAAAGTGCTGCCGTCGGCATTGGCTGTGGTCTTCACGTATCCCAGACCGGCGGTGGCCTGCGGCAGTTCTATTGGCTTGCTGTCGACAAGCAGGCGCGTGGGTTGCTGTTGAGCGAGCACGTTGTTGTTGCCATTGAGGAAGGCGAAGATGGCATTAACGCTATTGATGGGCGTGTCCCAGCTCTGCGTACGTTTCTGCTGCAGGAGCCAGCGTTTCATCTCTTCGACAGCCTGCTGTGTGTCGTCGGGCATGACGAAGCGCATGGCCTCGATGGCGGCCACCTGCGTGGGAATGGCGTAGCTGAACCAACTGTAGCCTGCACGCGGGGTATCATAGTAGCGACCCATCTCCTCTGTGAAGACGCTGTACTCGTTGAGGCTCTGGATGTATTCGCGTGCCTTGTCGCGCTGGCCGTCCTGCCACAGGACGATGGCCATGAGAGCCTTGTCGTAGAGGGTCTGCGTCTTGATCTGCTTCGAGAGGTACTTGATGAGATAGTCGGAGGCGTCTTTCTCGTCGCGTTCCAGCTGACGGCCGGAAATGGCATTGAGGTACACCCACTGGAGTGCGTGATAGGAGGAGATGTAGACAGGCTGGCCATCCTTCTCGCGCTGCTTGAATTCCTCCACCTCCTTGCTGACGATTTTGTCCAGATAGTCGTTGGCCCGACGCATCATACGCTCCGTTGCATTCTGCTTACCCACCAACAGGTTCAGGCGTGTGAGGAACTCCAGCACCTCGCCCGTCATGCGTGGCGAGCCGAGCATGCCTTGCCACCAGGAGAAGGAGCCGTCACCGTGCTGCAAGGTCTGCAGACGGTCGAATATGGTATTGAGGCGACTCTCCATCTGCTCTTCGTCGAAGAAGTTGGCGAGTGCACGCTTCTGGTCGCTCTCACGGTCGGCGTCGAGCACCCACGGTGTGTCGTTGAGCACCAGGTTCTTCAGGTCCTGGTTCTTCTCCAGACTGCTCATGAGCGAGGTCTCGTCGCCCTGCTCACGCTTCCAGCCCTCGAAGACGGACTTGGCCTGCGGCGACTGTGCGAGGATGAACTTGCCGATGCTGTTGGCATAGTATGCCGCAGCCAGACTGATGGCGTTCTTTTCATTGGGATTGCCCACAAACGGCAGGCTCTGCACCATCAGCCATGCGGGGTTGTTGGTGTATTCCACGGTGAGCTTCTTCTGGGAACTGCCCTCGGGGAACAGTTTCTTCAGGTCGACGGAGGCCGTCCCCGGTGAATGCTGGGTGATGGACGCCGTGTTGGTGACCCACTCCGAAGAAGGCAGAATGGGCAGGTAGTGCTGCTCGCCGTCGCTGAAGCCATTGCCTGTGGCCACTATCTTACATATTAACAAGGTGGGAAGGTCGTCGGAAGGGCTGACGGCAAACGTGGCGGAAGTCGTGGCGTCCTTCTCGATGCTGAAGGGCTGCTGCTCCTCGAGGACCACCTTTTCGGTTTCGGGGTCAATGAGCTGCATGCGGATGGTGCCGCTGACATTTTTTTCGGCGGTGTTGAAGATGCGTGCCGAAATGGTACCCTTATCGCCCACCCGCATGAAGCGCGGCATGTTGGGCTGTACCATCACGTCTTTCTTGGCCACGCACTCTCCGCTGAGCCATCCGAAGTTCATGTCCTTGTCGTGTGCCAGCGCCTTGAACTGCCAGGTGGTGATGCTCTCGGGCAGGGTGAACACCAGCGTGACGTTGCCCTGTCGGTCGGTGACGCGGCGGGGGAAGAAGAACGCCGTCTCATTGAGGTTCTCGCGCACCTGTTCCTGCTGTCCTTCCGGCTTCTGCTCTTCGGCAGTGCCAGCGGCGGTTGCCTCTTCAGCATCCACCATCTCTTTGGCGCGCATAATCATGTTATCCTCAACCATGGCAGCCTCTTCTGTAACCATCATCGGCATTGCCACAGGAGCCTCAGACTTCATCAGCCTGACGGGAGCGCCGCCCACCATGTCGAAACGGCCGTAGCGATGCACGTAGGAGAAGTACCTCGTGTATTCATCGAGCAGGTCGTCGAGCCGTGAGAACTCCAGCGAGGGCTCATCTTCGAGATGGAGGGGAGCACGGCCTCGCGTCCAGAATTTTGAGGCCTCGGTGCCCACCCATATTGTACGGGGCAGTACCTGATAGATGCCAAGGTTCAGTGTCCATGCAAGGTTCGCAAGCTGGTCGAGCGACTTGTCGTACATGGTGGCAACGATCTGTGCGGGCACCACTTTTCCGTCAGGTCGCTTCACGCGGAGGCTCCACTGTTCCTTCTGTCCGGGTTTCAGCTTATCGCGGAAGGTAGTCCACTCCATCTTCAGCGACTTGTCGGGCTCATGGCGAGCAATGGTGGTCGTATGCGTGTAGTGCTGGCCGTCCTTCACCCACGAATAGGTGAGCAGGAGACCCGTTCCATATTCTTCCTTATACTTGTAGCGGAAGGTCTTCACGGCGTTGTCGAGCAAGAAGTGTCCGCTTTCCACCACCTTGTCGTCGGCAATCACGTTGTACAGCACATAGGTGTCTTCGTCGCTTGTTCCAATCTGCACGGCCACGGGGTCACCCTTCGGGTCGAGAGGGAACTTGTCATCGGTCTTGTAGAACCAGTCGTGCGTCTCCACGCATGGGCGTTGGTCGTCGAGCGAGAACAAGATGAAGCTGGTCTCCAGCGTGTCGGTGCCACACACAGCGTTCAGCACGTGCTTGCCGGAAGGCAGTTTGCTGGCCATGATGTCCACAGGCTGGTTGGCCTTAACCTTGCACTTGGGACCGTTGTCGATGGTGTATTCCACGTCGCCGTCGATTTCCGCTCCAGCCGCATTCCTTCGCGAGAAAGTGACGGTTTTCAGCTTCACCTTCTCCGATTTGTCGGGAATGTTGCAATAGAACGACGTCGACTTTCTTCCAAGCGGGATGCTGATTTCGCCTTCGTGGCTCTCGCCGCCCAGGTCGGTCACTTCGGCCTTGGCCGTAAATGTGTAGATGTAGTAGTCGCTGCTGGGCAGGTCGAGTTTCATAGGCACCTCAAACGATCCGTCGTCGGCTGTCGTGGCCTCGCCTTCGCTGAGCATTTCGCCGTCGCCTCTGTCGCGCCACCAGTACCACCACGACAGTCCGCGCCTGATGGCGTACTTCACCTTGGCGCCCTGAACGGGCACTCCGGCATAGGAGCGGGCATGTCCCTTCAGCTTGATGGTCTCGCCGGCCTCATAGCGTTCCTTGTATTCATCGAACTCCACCTCAAACGTGGGTCGCTTGTATTCCTCCACGCGCAGCGTCTGGCGTGTCCATGGGTTGTCCACCCTGAGGGTGAACAGGCCCGTCAATCCGTTGGCAGGCAACTTGAAGTCGGCCTCGGCACTACCGAACTCGTCGGTGGTCAGCTCCACGCTCTCCACCATCTTGCCGTTGGCGTCGTTCAGACTGAGCTTCAGCTTGCTGTCGGCACACACCGAGGTTGTCCATCCGTTGGCCGTGCTGAACGCCAGCATCGACACATGAACGGTCTGTCCGGGACGATAGATGGCACGGTCGGTGAATATCTGCACCTTGTTGACCTGCTTCTCCCCTCTTTGCGAATACTGATAGTATCGCCCGTTGCTCCTGGTAAGAGCCGGCATGAAGCGGTCGTTGGCGGTATAGGCCCAGAAGGCCTCTCCCTGTCTGTCGTGATCCGTGGAGACAATGACCTCTCCCTCCTCATTGCACGCAAACGTCTGGCTGGTAATATTGTTCGAACTAATGCGGTAGTAGACCACGACGTTGGCTCCCGGCAACGGATGTCCCGTCGTGGCGCTGACCACGGCGAAGCGTGTCTTCATGGACGGCAGGTCCTCGCGCAGGAGGAACACGTCCGACACATCGTAGAGCTGATACTCCTTTTCTATCTCGTCTTTGTCGGTGGAGAACTCCAGCAGATAGTTGCCCGGTTCGAGTGCCGGCAGCTGGAAGGTGTCCTTCAGCGACACGAACTCGTTTTCCGGCTGGTAGTTGCGCGTCAGCACCTGCTGCTGTCCTGGCACGATGCACTCCATCACCTTGTTGAGCTGGTTGCTCGTCTGGATGCTGTATAACTGTGGCTGCTCCAGGTTGAGTCGGCTGATGGTGACCTTCAGCTGCGATATGTTTCTCGCCGACGTCACCTTCACCTGCGTGGTCTTCCCCACCAGTTGCAGGTCGGTCTGTACCTCCACTTCAAACTCCGGGTTTGTTCTGCGCGTGCGATTGTTCCTCAGCTCTGCAATGCCGGGCCAGTGTTTCCATCGCTCCAGCGTCTCGTCCATGTAGGCAATTTTCTGGTTCTGCGTCAGGTCGCTGCATCGCTCAATGGCGTAGTAGCGCGCCAGTCCCACCTGTCCGCATTCCGGCAAGTCGCCGTAGAGGCTGATGAGCGAGTCGAGCTTGGCTATGTAGGGGCTGTTCTCGAACGTTCGCGAATAGCTTATCGACGAGTTCTCGAGATGCTGCAGCGATGTGTAGAGCGCTGCCGTGCGTGGCCCGTGTTCGTTGTACCATTTGTACATCAAGTCGTCATCATCGGCCATCATGCACACCACGCTCAGCAGGTCGTCGCCAAAGATGTAGCTGTCGGGGCCTTCCTCGATGGCGGGTTTAAGCACTTTTGCCTTCTCTTTTGCCAGCAGTGCGGGGTCGGCCAGTGCCTTCGCAAAATAGATTTTGCTGCGTTCGTGCGCTTCGCGATAGCCGATGTTCGGGTCAAACGACTCGTAGTTTTCGGCAAACAGTTTTCCAAGCACCGCCCAGTAGATGGCGGCGCCCACCTTGTCTTTGGTCTCCAGCTGCTTTGCTGTCTCCTCCAGCAGTCCGAAGGCTTTCTTCGCGCTGTCGGGCGTCAGTTCCACCTCGAGCCCCGAGTACATGAGCTGTGCTTTGAGCAGATGACCGTAGTCGCCGTGCTGCTTGGCGCGCTTCACAATTTTCTCGAGCTCTTCCATCTGCGTCTTGGGCAAATCCTTTTCTTCGGCTTGCTCCACGCGGTTCCACATTTTGTCGTAGCCGTCGGCCATCGCTATCGTTGGCATAAGCATTAAAACGATTATCCAAGTTAAGATTCCATTTTTCATAAGGCAAAGTGTTTTGGTTTCACCTATTCAAACGCAAAGATACGAAAAATCTTGCATACGGCAAAGCATTCTTTCGTTTTTCTTTATAAAGCGTAAGAAACATTAACCAACGACGAACCAACACCACTGTTCTCCCACGCCAGGTTTCCAACTTTTTTCTGCCAGTTTTTTTCATTTTATTTGGCGTCTTTTTTCACTTTATCTGCCGTCTTTTTTTGCCTCTCTTAAGAAGCCTCCTTTGTCTCTGTGTCAGACGGAAGGAGTCCGCGCGCCATACTACACGAGTCCGCACGCCATACTACTCGAGTCCCGACGCCAAACGACAGCAGTCCTTTTGCCGTCGGGACTCCAGTCCGCCAACAGCGCCACTCAACAAGGACTACACCTTTCGACCATAAATCAATGAGAAACAACAACTTAACACAATAAACACAAACAAGCAAAAAGCCTGTTCTACGAACACATTTCCCCTACTCTTTTCGCATTTTTTGCAGACATCACCACACTGGTTTGGAGTCTGATGACCTTTGGGGGTGCAAGCTGAACGCACATATACAAGCACAAAAAACACGAAGGCACAAATAGTTTACCATCAGAGCAACTGTTTGTGCCTTCGTGTCTTTGCGTCCTGGCTTGTTTCCTGCTTTTATTTTGTCACGACCATCTTGCAGGTGGCACGTTTTCCGCCTGCCTCCACTTTGGCTACATAATAGCCTCGCGGCAGGGCTGGCACGATGATTTCGTTGCGCCCTTGCTCCATTGTACTTGTGGTGGCGTAGACCTGTCTTCCTGCGGTATCGAGGATAAGGATGCTGCCTTGCGCACGAGTGACGGTCTCTACGATGAGACGGTCAACGATGTAGCGGACGCTGAGACCCACCCCCTGCCCCTCCCCAAGGGAGTGGAGCGTGATGCCGTTGGGCTCCTGTTCAGTCTCCACGAGATAGCTGGTGCGCACATTGCGTTTGCCGATGGTGGGCACGTTGGTGATGTAGACGGTGGCAGCTCCATCGGGATAGCGTGCCACGGTGTGGTCCATGTCGTGGGCGGGATAACGGATGACAGACGACCAGGAATCGTCGGCTGCCGTGACGACAAGTTCCCCTCCATCATCGCTAAGCTTGAACGCGGTGTGCGGCTGCGAGACCGGGGCTTTCTTGTCGCACCAAACAATGAGATGAGAGAAGGGGGCCAACTGAGAACTGAGAGCTGAGGACTGAGAGGGGTCGGGAAGCTGCAGGCGGTACTTGTGAGGGTTGGACGGGTCGTCGCTGAGGTATAGGCCTTCGAGTGAGACTGGCTCGGCGGTGGTGTTGTAGAGCTCAATCCAGTCGGCACGCTTGTAGTAGTCGTTGACGTAGGAGTCGTTAGAGGCGCTGACCTCATTGATGACAATGGGAGACCCTCCCCACCCCTCCCTGTCTAGGGAGGGAGAAGGTGAGAAGGTGGCGGTGAGGCTGAAGTTTCCTGTAGGCATGGTGGTCTCAGCTTCGTAGGAGTAGATTTCTCCAGTAGAGGTGTTCTTCCATCCGCTGAAGGTGTAGCCCGCCGGCGCCTCGGCGCGTAGCGTGACAGGGGCAAAGAGACGACCGTTGAAATCGGCGTAGGGCACTTCGATGTCGTTGATGAAGAGCGTTGCGCCCGGCGTTGAGGTGGAGAGACGTGCTGTCTGCATGGTGACCGATGACAGTTTGAAGTGGCTGTTGCGCTTGAGCGAGCTGGTGACGGTTGACACCCAGTTGGAGAAGCGATTCTTCATGTCGTTGGCGGTGTTCCACGGCGAACCGTTCTCGAACTTCATCATGGGAGCAATGGCGTTGGCCAGCTCGTCGATGATGGCTTTGGCGCGAGTGGCCTCGAACACGCTGCCGCCCATGATGCAGAAGGCATCGATGAAACGGCGGCGGAAACCGTCGTTGTTGAGCAGGTTCTTGAAGAGGGTGACCATGCGTATTTCCTGCCGGTATTGCGTCTGCTTGTCGTAGAGCCAGGCGAAGGTGTAGTTCTGCTTGTTGAAGAACGTGGTGAAGGGGTCCGACTGGTTGAAGGCGAAGTCCTGGTCGAAACTTACGAAGCGGAACCGCCCATCGTGTCGCGTGTAGCCCTTGATGTTGTTCTGAGGCCAGTCGTCGCCGCCAAGATAGAGCATTGCGGCCATGTAGTTGATATACTCATCGATGTCGAGCATCTGACAAATCTCGTTGTAGACCCCCTCCTCGTTGACATGCTGCGAGAGGTTATAGAGGCGGTTAAAGCTGTCGGGTGTGCCGCACTTCTGCACATAGCCCGAGTCAGCATCCATCTCGAAGAGGTCTATCTCGTCGTCATCCCATCCGCGGTTGGCAAACACGAAGTGCTTGTTGTTGGGCTCACGCATGTTGATGACGCCGATGTACTTGCCATTGATATAGTGTACGACGGGCTGATAGCTCTGCGCATCGAGGTCGATGCCCGAGCGCAATATCATGGTCTCGAGCGCAGGATCCTTGAATCGGCAGACGTTGTCGTTGCCGCCATTTCGCATCTGGAGTGTGCGGTTGCGGATGTAAGGTTTCTGCGTGAAGAAGGGATAGTCGAGCGTCTTACTGGTGCCAAACACCTTGTTTCCCTTGAGTTTGAACGAATGAGGTTCCCAAGCACGGCTCCATCCTCCGCAAGTGGAAAGGGAAACGTCCTGCGCGAACTCGAACTGTCCAGAGGGAGAGAGCAGCGTGAACGACACGGGGCGCTCCCAGTCCATGTTCCAGTTGCAGGGCTGCGACTGTCCACGACCAGGCCTTCCGTTGGTGCCCTTCACAAACACGCCGTGGGTGTTTCCATAGAGATAGTCGGGGTCGGTGACGATGGACACCACGGGAACGGTGTAGTTGTTGGTGGCCTTGATGAACGTGCGGGTGGCCACATCGCTGGGCAGACTTCCGTCCTTAAAGAGACGGAAACGATAGTTGGTGTTGTTAATGGCCGAGAAGTCATAGCGCTGATGGCCGTTCTCCGTCTGCGGCGGTGCAGTGGTGCCGTTAGAGAGCGTTGGTGTGGAGCCGTCAGTGGTGAAGCGCAAGGTAGTGCCCATGGGCGCCGTTACAGTGAACGTCAGCGTGCCGCTGAAGATTCTAGACTCGGTGCTTATCTCGGGCAAAGGCAACTGAGCCGAGAGCGGAAGGAGGCCTTGGTTGGCGGTGCCCGGGGTGGGCTGTCCTGTCAG
The DNA here is from genome assembly GCA_017509155.1 of Prevotella sp. Lineage (GTDB taxonomy): Bacteria > Bacteroidota > Bacteroidia > Bacteroidales > Bacteroidaceae > Prevotella. The sequence goes on along the minus strand of JAFWQE010000024.1, from coordinate 103,123 downwards.
CAGCCATTCCGTGGGATTCTCCATGGAGCGGGCATACGACGTGCGAGTGACGGCAGCAGGATAGGAGACCGACGAGATGAGCTGTCCTTGCGGATCGTAGAGACAGAGCTTCGCGCCATCGGTGTCGAGCTTAAAGGGAACCTGTCGGGGCGAAAGAGCGTTGTCGTCGAACCACAGCAAGGCATAGCCACCTGCCGGCACCACGGCATAGTCGTCGGGAATGCGCCAGCGAAGAGAACCGGCGGTGCCATCGTCGAGATAGCATCCGCCCAACTGCACGGGAACGGACGACAGGTTGTGAACCTCTGCCCAGCCGTTGAAGTTGGTGACCGGACTCCAAAACATGTCGATGTTGGCAGCCATGACTTCGTTGATCTCAAGATTGTCAGCCGACGGGTCGGAAACGTCGCCATAATACTCGAGACGGAAGTTGTCGAAGATGCACCAGTTGTCGTTCTTGGCCGTTTCGTTCTTGATGCCGACGGTGACAGGCTGGTCAGCAGTGAGCTCAAACTCGACAGTGTTCCAATAGCAGTCCTGACTGAATGCCTCGTGGGCGCTGGCCATGCCGTTGGGGAAATAGCGGTAGCCCTCCCACCAGTTGCCATAGGCCCAGCAGTTGTTGGCAAGGTTGGCTCCGAACTCCTCGTCGTAGACACTGTGGAGTTTCTTCTGCGCCGTGCCTGCATAGAGGTATGCCGTGATGGACTCCGAACCGTTTCGGTGCGACTGGTAGGCTGCATCGTTGCCTGTGGTGCGGAAAAATCCCTGCACATGCAGACGATACTTGCCAGCGGGGAGTGAGGACAGTTGCTGAGCGAGTGTGAACGTTCCGTTCCAGAATTCCATGCAGCCATACTGCACGTCCTGCTTGGAATAATAACCGGTTGCCGTCCATCCGTCTTTGGAGTTGCCGTCGAATGAAGGGTTGTTCAGATACTGTGATGTGACATCAATCCACGCCTTGCCCGCGTGAGCCGACAAGGGAAAGACGAGAAACGAGATGGCGAGCACGATGGTGCCGACGAATACATTCTTCATGTTTTTCTTTGCTAAAAGATGAAAATTGTGTGCAAAGGTACAACAAAAAACGAAAAAGTATAACGAAAGAACAAAAAAGTATTATGCTATTATACATAAAATACGTATCTTTGCAACACATTTATATTATCAAACAAGAATTTCTAAAATGGAAAACAAGATTTACGGACATTTCGATGACGCGAACAGAGAATATGTCATCACGGACCCCCGGACTCCGTGGCCCTGGATTAACTATCTAGGCAATGAAGATTTCTTCTCACTCATCTCGAACACAGCAGGCGGCTATTCGTTCTTCAAGGATGCAAAGTTCCGCCGCATCACGCGCTACCGCTACAACGGCGTGCCGATGGACAACGGTGGAAGGTATTTCTACATCAGGGAAGAAGGTGACTCTGGGGATGCTCCCACCATCTGGAACCCTGGCTGGAAGCCTTGCAAGACGGAGCTCGACTCGTATGAGTGCCGCCACGGCATGAGCTACACGCGCATCACGGGAAAGAAGAACGACTTGTCGGCCGAGGTGCTCTTCTTCGTGCCACTCGGGAAATGGTGTGAGATTCAGAAGCTGACACTCATCAACGAGGGCGACAAGGTGAAACGGCTGAAGCTGTTCTCGCTGGCCGAGTGGTGCCTGTGGAACGCCGCCACGGACATGGAGAACTTCCAGCGCAACTTCTCGACGGGAGAGGTGGAGATAGACGGTTCGGTGATCTATCACAAGACGGAGTACAAGGAACGCCGCAACCATTTCGCCTTCTACGCGGTGAATACGCCCATCCAGGGCTTCGACACCGACCGCGAATCGTTCATAGGTCTCTACAACGAGTTCGCCAATCCCGATGTGGTGATGGAGGGCAAGCCCAAGAACTCGGTGGCACATGGATGGAGCCCCATCGCATCCCACTACATCGAGATGGAGCTGGAACCGGGCGAAGTACGCGAGCTTGTGTTCGTGCTCGGCTATGTGGAGATGCCACAAGAAGAAAAATATGAGAAGACTTCCCCCAGCCCCTCCTGTTTAGGAGGGGAACTGATCACTTCACTTGGTGAGCTGGACCATACTATTATAAATAAGGTAAAGGCGCGCGAACTGATCGAAGAGTTCAACACGGTTGAGAAAGTGGATGCTGCCTTTAAACAACTGTGCGCCTACTGGGACGACCTTCTCGACCGCTATTCAGTGAAGAGCGGCAACGAGCGCCTGGACCGCATGGTGAACATCTGGAACCAATACCAGTGCATGGTGACATTCAACTTCTCGCGCTCGGCCAGTTTCTTCGAGAGCGGCATAGGCCGAGGCATGGGTTTCCGCGACTCCAACCAGGACCTTGTGGGCTTTGTCCACCAGATACCGAGCCGTGCTCGCCAGCGCATCATCGACATCGCCTCGACGCAGTTCCCAGACGGAGGCTGCTATCATCAGTACCAACCGCTCACCAAGCGAGGCAACAACGACATCGGCGGCGGTTTCAACGACGACCCGATGTGGCTCATCTTCGGCACCGTGGCCTACATCAAAGAGACGGGCGACTTCTCCATCCTCGACGAGATGGTGCCCTGGGACAACGAGCCTGGCACCGAGGTAAGCCTCTTTGAGCACCTGCGCATCTCGTTCAACCACGTGGTTGAGAATCTCGGTCCCCACAAGTTGCCGCTCATCGGACGTGCAGACTGGAACGACTGTCTCAACCTGAACTGCTTCTCGTGGGACCCGAACGAGAGCTTCCAGACGACAGAGAACAAGACCGAAGGCTCAAAGGCCGAGTCGCTGATGATTGCCGGCCTGTTCGTTGTCTGCGGAAACGACTACATCGAACTATGCCGACAGCTGAAGAAGAACGACGAGGCCAAACGCGCCGAAAAGGAAGTCAACGCCATGATTGATGCCGTGAAGCAGTACGGATGGGACGGCGAATGGTATCTGCGCGCCTACGATTTCTACGGCAACAAGATTGGATCGCACGAAAACGAGGAAGGAAAGATATTCATTGAGAGTCAGGGTTGGTGCACCATGGCCGGCATCGGCAAGGAGGAAGGCATGGTGGACAAGGCGCTCGACAGCACGAAGAAGTATCTCGACTCGGAGCATGGCATCGTATTGAACAACCCGGCCTTCACGCGCTACTACGTGGAGATGGGAGAGATTTCGAGCTATCCCGCCGGTTACAAGGAGAATGCCGGCATCTTCTGCCACAACAATCCGTGGGTCATCATCGGCGAGACGGTGGTGGGTCGCGGCAATGATGCCTGGGAGCACTACGCAAAGATCTGCCCTGCATTCATCAAGGACCAAACGCTGCACAAGGTGGAGCCATACGTCTACTCGCAGATGGTGGCCGGCAAGGACGCTGCCCGTCCCGGAGAGGGCAAGAACTCGTGGCTCACGGGTACGGCAGCCTGGAACTGGTACACCATCACACAGTTCATCCTCGGCATCAAGCCCACCTACGACGGACTGCTCATTGACCCGTGTGTACCGCAGTCGGCCAAGGAGTACACCGTCTGCCGCAAGTTCCGCGGAGGCGAATATGTCATCACGGTGAAGAACCCCAACGGCGTTCAGAAAGGTGTGAAGAGCATCGCCGTGGATGGAAAAGCCATCAGCGACAACGTGGTTCCCGCCACAGAAGGCAAGCATCAGGTGGAAGTCATCATGGGATAAGGGCCATCAGAACGAAACAAACAACAACGGCGAAGCCTCAAGGTGAGGGTTCGCCGTTGTTGTTATAATGGGCTTGCGGCGGTGCCGCAAGGTACGCTTAGCCACGAGGAGGCTGATGGTTTTTCAAAGGGGAGGACATCAGGAATTGCCCCACGAGCGCTCAGCCCATTCAAGATACTTCTTCTGCAGTATGGTTTTCTTGCCAATGGTTTCCTCGGTCCAGACGGCGGAGGACATTGGCCAGCCATTGAAAAAGAACCACTCTTCGAATGCATCTTCCACGCTCATGGTGGGTTTTCCGTCAGCCTCGGCCAGCTGTATCATCAGCTTGGCCAGCTCATTGTCCTCACCAAGTGCGCTCACTTTGCCTTTCAGGTAAGTGGCCACATCTTCGCCTTCGAAGCTGGCTACGGTGGCACCTGTAACGAAATAGTCGCCCTCAAAAATGGCATCATCGTCTTCCAGCAACCCCGACATCACGAAAGTGGTGGATGGCAGTTCCTCCTCGGTGCGCTCGTTATCCACCTGGACAGATGACTCATACGAACGTCCGTGCAAGTCGAAGAGCATTCCAATCTCGTCAAACCACCCAATCACGCCCTCTTCGCTCTGGAACCGCTGCGACACGATGCCCATCAACTGGCCCTTGGGCACAATCTGCTCAAGCCCTGGAACGAGCGGATAGAGTTCGTTGTAGGCCTGGAAGAGACCCTGAATGAGGTCGTTGCGCACGGCGTTCCAGCTGGGCATCTGCACGACGGAGCCCATTTCGTCGAGGTCGAACAGCAGCTTCTTGCCCTTGATTCGCTCAAAGACACGCTGCCTCATCATGGCTTTCGTGTCGACGGTGATGGTGTCTTCCCGACTGAATCCCGTGGCAATGTATTCCAACCTGTAGCCTTCTGCCGTGGAGTCGGTGATGCAAACCTGAAAGTCCTGCTCATAGTAAGACTTCACCACGGTGTCATTGGCCGTCGCCTCAAACTGCAAGTACTGAAGGTTATACTTCATGGTGTCGCGCTTGCAGAAATAGGCGATGACGTTGGTCTCTGCCGTGTCCACCACCTCGGTCTGCTCTCCATTGGCCTGCTGGGCGCTGATAGCGCTGAGGCTCAGCACTGCCACCAGCAGTGCATAGAATCGTTTTATGTTCATCTTTTCGTTTTTTCCGGTCGGCAAAGGTACAACAAATCCGTGAACCGACAAAGGCTTTCAGTCTCATTTTTTACTCTGTCTGATAGCCATTATGCGCATTCGCATGGGTCTGTTTGCCATATTGGCGAAAAAAAAACTAGAAAATCCTCGTCGAAATTGGCAGCTTCGATGAAAATTATCTAGGTTTTTTTTCGCTTAAAGCGCAGGATTTTCCTGACAAAGGCTATACTTCCCCGGCCTCAGCTTCGCGTTCTCGCTTGGTTCCCATGGGGTTTTTCAGCTTCTCTGTGTAGTCGTTCACCTTCTGCATCTCTTGCGGAATGTTGATGCGCTGAGGGCAATGAGGGTTGCATTGTCCGCAGCCGATGCAGTGATCGGCCTGTCTGAGGCGTGGCACACTGCGGTCGTAGCCCACGAGGAATGCACGTCGGGCTCGACGATAGTTGGGGTCGCCCATCAGCTCTTTCTGGTCTTTCTCCATGTTGAGCAGATTGCCCTCCTTGATACATTTGTTATAATGCGAGAAGATGGCGGGTATGTTGATGCCGTAAGGACAGGGCATACAGTAGTTGCACTCGTTGCAGGGGATGGTCTTCAGGTTGTAGATGTCCTGGGCTATCTCCATGAGGAAGCTGTCTTCTTCCTTGGTGATGGGCACGAGCGGTGCGTAGGTGCCGATGTTCTCGCGCAGATGCTCCATGAAGGTCATGCCGCTGAGCACGGTGAGTACGCCATCGGGCGTTCCTGCGTATCGGAAGGCCCACGAGGCAACGGAGTCCTCCGGGCGTTTCTTCTTCATCTTCTCCACGATGGGATCGGGCACATTGGCGAGTCGTCCGCCCAGCAACGGCTCCATGATGACAGCGGGAATGCCGCGCTTTTTCAGTTCAGCATAGAGGTAAGAGGCATCGGTGTTGCGGTCGTTGATTTCGTTGGCCCAGTCCCAGTCCAGATAGTTCAGCTCTATCTGCACGAAATCCCAGTGATACTTTCCCTCATCGTGCCACTTCAAGAGCATGTCGAAGATCTCGACATCGCCGTGGTAGGAGAAGCCGAGGTTGCGCAACCGGCCTTTCTTCTGCTGCTCTACGAGCCAGTCCAGAATGCCGTTGTCCATGTAGCGGGCGTTGAAGGTCTCCTCGCTGTCGAGGTCTTTCGAACTGCCGCCAATGCCGTGGAGCAGCAGGTAGTCGATGTATTCGACCTGCAGTTCCTTCAGTGAGTTCTCGAACATCTCCATGCTTGCCTTCCGGCTCCATGTGTCAGGCGAGAAGTTAGACATTTTGGTGGCCACAAAGAACTTGTCTCTGGGGTGGCGCTTCAGGGCGATGCCTGTGCAGCGTTCCGACTGTCCCTTGCAGTAGGCAGGACTGGTATCGAAGTAGTTGACACCGTGCTCGATGGCGTAGTCCACCTGCTGGTTGATCATATCCTGGTCGTAGGGTGAGTCGTCTACGTCCATCTCCACCTTCGGCAGACGCATCATGCCATAACCCAGAAGCGACACAACGTCGCCCGTGTTGGGATTCTTGCGCATGGTCATCTTGTCCTTAGGTGGTTCGGCTTTGGATGATGGGTGTTTGGTGTTGGCGTCTTGGTTGCAGGCGGCAAGGATGGCCGACGAAGCAACGGCACCGCCTCCCATCAGCTTCAGGAACTTTCTTCTTGATATATCTTTCATATTGGGTGATGGATGATGGGGATTATTAGACAGGAAAACAATCGCTAAACGGTTTTGTGCACCTCATGGCCCTCGACATAAATGGCGCTGAAGGGCCGTGCCGGACAGAGATTCTCACAGGCACCGCACCCGATACACTTCGACTCGTTCACCGTTGGAACCATGGGCGATTCCTCGTCGTTCTCGTCGAGCTGTACCATCATGATGGCACCTACGGGACAGTGGCGTTCGCAGTTTCCACACTCCACGCCGTCGGTCACGGGTATGCAGTTCTTCTTGATCCATACGGCGTGGCCTATCTGCACAGACGACTTATCCTCCACGGATATCGGCTTGATGGCACCGGAGGGACACACCGAGGAACAGCGGTTGCACTCGGGGCGACAATAGCCACGCTCATAGCTCATGGTGGGCTGCATCATGGTGAGCAGTCCTGTGCTGGGTCTGAGCACATCGTTCGGACACTCTGATACGCAGAGCTGGCATCCCGTGCAGCGAGTGGCCATGTTCTTAGCCGACAAAGAGCCCGGAGGCGTGAGCGGTGTGAGTCGCGTGGGGACCGCCTTGTCCTCGATAACAGCCAGACCGCCGTCCACTTTCTTCTTCTCCTGTGCCAAGGCAGCACCGGCGGTGGCCATGGCTGCACCTACGAGGAAGGCACGACGTGTTTCGTCGGTAGAGGAAGCTGTGGAGTCACTTCCTTCGCCGGGCGAAGACGAAGTAGATGCTTTTTTTGTGGGACCGGCGTAGCTGAGGGCACCGAACTTGCACTTCTCCAGGCAGTTGCCACACACCACGCAACGACTGTAGTCCACGGTGTGGTTCTTGTAGTCGATGCACGAGGCCTTGCAGTTCTTGGTACAGAGGCTGCAGTTGCGGCATTTCTCTGCGTCGAAGCGAATCTTCAGCCATGAGAAGCGGGCCAGGAAGCTAAGCGTGGTTCCCACGGGACAGATGGTATTGCAATAGGTTCTGCCTCCATGCCAGGCCAGTACGGCTATCACGACGAAGCTGACTGCGGCGATGATAAACGTAGGTAGCGACCTGATCCACACGTCAACACTGTAGAAGGCGTAGCTCTCGTAGTGCTCGGCAATGGCGGCCAGCCCGTTGTTGCCCAGTTCCCACAGGGGCTTCAGCAGGTTGGTGACGATTCGCCCGTAGCTGCTATAGGGAGCCAGCAAGGCCACCAGCGAACCTGCGCCGCACACCAATGCGGCCACGAAGACCACGAGCACAGGATAGCGTATCCACCGTTTCTCGGCTGAAAAGCTGAAACGGTTCTTCTTTTTCCTGAGCCATGAGATTACGTCCTGCATAATGCCCAGCGGGCAAATGACAGAACAATAGATGCGGCCGAAGACAAGTGTCAGCACCACCAACAGGGCTATCACCACAAAGTTCAAAGCCAGCACGGCGGGGAGGAACTGAATCTTGGCCAGCCACGAGAACCAGTGATGGAGGGTTCCTGTGAAATCGAGGAACAGCAACGTGATGAACACCATCACGAAGGTAGCCAGTGTGATTCTAATTTTTCTCAGCATAATATTCTTGTATATTCAGTTTTCATTATCAGAGAATGTTGCTTTATCCTAATCGGCCTGACCATTTGTGCGGGCCACGATGAGTATGCTTGCCTCATAGAGGAGCCAGATAGGCAGTGACACGATGACAAGCGTGAATGCGTCGCTTGTGGGAGTGATGATGGCTGCAGCCAGAAGAATGACGACGACAGCATGGCGGCGAAACCGCTTCATCCACGAGGCACGCAGCAGGCTGAACTTTGCCAGCAGCCACGAAACGACGGGAATCTCGAACACGATGCCAAAGACCAGGCTCATCATCAACAGGGTGTCGGCGTAGCTACTGATGCTCAGCATGTTTGCCACCTCTCCGCTCACCTGATAGGTGCCCAGAAACCGCACCGTGAGCGGGAAAATGAGCACGTAGTTGACCACCATGCCAAACAGGAACATCAGGTAGGCAGAGAGCGTCAGACGGACACTGTAGCGCCGCTCGTTTTCATAGAGGGCGGGCGACACGAAGCGGAACAGCACATATATAATATAAGGTGAGGCCGCCAGCACGCCCACGGCAAAGGCCACGCGCAAGTGAATCATGAACTGCTCGGTGAGACCTGTGTTGATGAGTTGCAAGGTGAACGGCTCGCTGCCCATCCACCGATAGACGAAGAAATCGCTCTGCGACGGGGCCAGCACCACACGAAACAGTGGTTCCTTCAGCAGGAAAGCCACCACGCCCATTGCGACGGCCGCCGCGAGCATGCGTATCAGACTGCCGCGCAGCACGTCGAGGTGCTCCCAGAAACTCATTGTCCTCTCGTCGTCCACTCTCTCGCGATTACTTGTCACGGCAGGGGCTTTGCTCCGCTCCTCACTTGGTTTTCTCTTCACTCTTCGGGTCGTCCTCGTCGAGTCCCTTCATGCCGTCCTTGAAGCTTTTCACGCCCTGACCCAGGCCTTTCATCAGCTCGGGTATCTTCTTGCCGCCAAAAAGCAGCAGCACCACAAGGGCAATGAGAACAATCTCCGTAAGTCCTAAATACATATTTCTTTCGTTTAATAGTAAACTTGTGCTGCAAAGTTACGAAATAAAATCCAAATGATAACGACAAATATTACATTCGTCAGTGTTTTTGCGCGTTTTAATGTTTTTTAAGGACATCAGAGCAAGCGGCATGAAAAAAGACAGATGAAAGGATACGACAGACAACGGGATGTCGTCTGCTGTTTCCTTTTATCTGCCTTTCTATAGCTTTTTGCTACTACTGATGGTGTGTCAGATTACAAACCACAGTTTCGCCGATTATACTTTCAGCAGCTTGAAGTGGCCGATGAGCGGCAGTTCCTTGGCGCGACCCTTGGCAGCATTGATGACTCCGAGGATGAAGAAGACCGCGATGATTACCCATATAGCGAAGGAGATGATGCCCATAATCCACATCAGCTTGTAGGAAATGCTAAAAAGAATGGTTGACAAAAAGCTGCTGATAATGGAGAGCGCAATGCCAAGAATGAGGAGGATGAGGCCCTGGTTTGAATGGAAGCGTGCAAACTTCGACTCTTTCGCAGCGAAGATGGGAATAAGCACAAGGATGCCAAAGTAGGCCAGGACGGCCATTACCTTGTTCTGACTGATGTCTTGCGGATCAAACTGATTGGTGATGTCCGCCGTGTTGTTGAGGTTGGAGAACTGTTCTTCCAGGCTCTGTTGACCGTTACTCATAGTAATGATGATTTAGATAAATGATGAGCAGCACTGTGTTTTGTTGATTCTCACGTTGCCTCTGCGCCCTGTGCCCGTTTTAGTGCCGCCCAACGAAAACGAACACAATGGCTCATAAGCATTGCAAATATAAACAATTTTTCTCAATTCGGTTTTATTTTGCCTATTATTTTCCATTTTTTAACAATACGGAAGGACCAACTTACGTTCTTTTTCTATAAACCTTTCATTCTTTATTCGAGTTCCGCATACTTCAGCTTTCGGAGTTGCAGGAGTTCAGGTGCAACAGGAGTTCTTTTACTTTTCTGTTTATCACTCTTCAACTGAAAGAAAGCATGGAAGACGAAAAAGGCTTCAAGGGCAAAATAATTCCTTATTATTCTTTGTTTTTCATTTTTTTTCGTACATTTGCACCAAAATCTATTGTTACTAAGAATCCATGATTAACAGAGAACTTTTGCATCCCGAGAGCATCGTCGTCATCGGCGGCTCCAACAATGTGCACAAGCCCGGAGGCGCCGTAGTGCGCAACATCAAGAACGGCGGCTACACTGGTACGCTGCGAGTGCTGAACCCCAAGGAAGACGAAGTGCAGGGCATCAAGGCATTTCATGACGTGAAGGAAATACCGCCCACCGAACTGGCCATCCTCGTAGTGGCGGCGAAGTTCTGCCCCGACTACGTGGAGTTTCTGGCTGCTGAGAAGGGCGTCAAGGCCTTCATCATCATCTCTGCAGGCTTTGGCGAGGAGACCAAGGCAGGGGCTGAGCTCGAACAGAGAATCATCGACACCTGCGAACGCTACGGCGCTGCGCTCATCGGCCCGAACTGCATCGGTCTGATGAACAGCTGGCACCACAGCGTCTTCACGAAACCAATACCGACGCTCAACCCACATGGCGCCGACTTCATCAGCGGTTCGGGAGCCACGGCTGTGTTCATTCTGGAGAGTGCCGTAACGAAAGGCCTGCCCTTCAACACGGTGTGGAGCATCGGAAACGGCAAGCAGATTGGCATCGAAGACGTGCTTCAGTACATGGACGAGAACTTCGACGCCGAACGCGACTCCAAGATCAAGCTGCTCTATATTGAGAACGTGGGCAACCCCGATAAGCTGCTTTTCCACGCCAGTTCGCTCATTCGCAAGGGCTGTCGCATCGCCGCCATCAAGGCAGGCTCGTCTGAAAGTGGCAGCCGTGCGGCATCATCCCACACGGGAGCCATCGCCAGCAGCGACGCCGCTGTGGAGGCCTTGTTCCGCAAGGCCGGCATCGTGCGCTGCTTCTCGCGTGAGGAGCTCACCACTGTGGGCTGTATCTTCAAGGTGCTGGAAGACAGTGCCACCAACACCCCGCACCCATCGCCCAACACCCATCACCCAACACCCATCACCCACCTGAACCGTTTCGCCATCGTCACCCACGCCGGCGGTCCCGGCGTAATGCTCACCGACGCACTGTCGAAGGGAGGCATGAGCATCCCGAAGATAGAAGGTGAGGCTGCCGACGAACTGAAGGCGCAGCTTTTCCCCGGCTCTTCGGTGGCCAACCCCATCGACATCCTGGCCACGGGAACAGCCGAGCACCTCGGCATCGCCATCGACTACTGCGAGAAACGTTTCAACGACATCGACGCCATCTTCGTCATCTTCGGCACACCAGGCCTCGTACAGATCTACGAAGCCTACGACGTGCTCCATAAAAAGATACAGGAATGCAGCAAGCCCATCTTCCCCATCCTTCCGAGCATCTACACGGCAGGCCCTGAGGTGGCTGAGTTCTTGCAGAAGGGACACGTGAACTTCAGCGACGAGGTGACGCTGGCTACGGCGCTCACACAAATCATTCAGACACCAGCCCCGGCGGCACCCGAGATTGAGCTGTTCGGCGTCGACGTGCCCCGCATTCGCGACATCATCGGCACCATCAAGGAGAGCGGCTATGTGTCGCCCGACATCGTCCGCCAGTTGTTCTCGTGCGCCGGCATCCCCATGGTGCCCGAAATGGTGAGCGACAAGAAGGCTGTGCTCACGGAGTTTGCCCAGAAAGTGGGCTACCCCGTGGTGGCCAAGGTGGTGGGACCCGTACACAAAAGCGACGTAGGCGGCGTGACACTCAACATCCGCACACCGGAACACCTGGAGCTGGAGTTTGACCGCATGATGAAGATTGAAGGAGCCAAGGCCATCATGGTGCAGAAAATGATCAAGGGCACCGAGGTGTTCATCGGCGCCAAATACGAGCAGCGCTTCGGCCATGTGGTGCTCTGCGGACTGGGGGGCATCTTTGTGGAAGTGCTGAAGGACGTGAAAAGCGGACTGGCTCCACTCTCCTACCCCGAGGCCTATTCCATGATACGCTCCCTGCGCGGATATAAAATAATAAAAGGTACGCGAGGACAGCGAGGCATCAACGAACAGAAATATGCCGAAATCATTGTGCGCCTGAGTACCCTTCTCCGCTTTGCCACCGAGATAAAGGAAATGGACATCAACCCGCTGCTGGCAGACGAGAAGGACGTGGTGGCCGTAGATGCCCGCATTCTTATCGAGAAATAAGCATTTCCAATGATGTTTCAGGAGTTTGGGAGTTGACGAGTATGATAGTTTAGACATCAGGTGATGGCCTGTTCCATGCCCTTTTGAAAGGGAACATGTAGCGTTTGGCATTTGGAAGCCAGAAAGACAGAATGGCCAAAAAGCAGAACCTATCGTCCAAACTCCCAGACACTTCAACTCCCAGACTCTCAGACATCTTTACTAAAAACATTAATAACAACCATTCTATTAACATGAACAATCCAATCATTGAAATGAATGCCAACCGCGTGGTGGCCTATTTGCAGAAGGAGCCACGCGAGTTTACCAAGGCCGACATCATCCGTTTCGTGCGTGAGAACGACATCCGCATGGTGAACTTCATGTATCCCGGCGGCGACGGAAAACTGAAGACGCTCAACTATGTGGTGACCAACCTCGACTATCTGGACACCATCCTCACCTGCGGCGAGCGCGTTGACGGTTCCAGCCTGTTCTCATTCATTCAGGCAGGTGCCAGCGATCTCTATGTGCTGCCACGTTTCCGCACGGCCTTTGTCGACCCATTTGCCGAGATTCCAACGCTCTGCCTGCTCTGCTCGTTCTACGACAAAGACAGCCAACCGCTGGCCAGTGCTCCCGAACAGACGCTTGCCAAGGCTTCGAAGGCCTTCACCGAGGTGACGGGAATGGAGTTCCATGCCATGGGCGAACTAGAATACTATGTCATCAAGAACGACGAACAGGTGTTCCCAGCCATCGACCAGCATGGCTACCATGAGTCGGCTCCCTACGCCAAGACGAACGCTTTCCGCCAGAAATGTATGCACTACATCGCGCAGACGGGAGGGCAAATCAAATACGGCCACTCCGAGGTGGGCAACTTCAAACTGCACGGACTGGTGTACGAACAGAACGAGATAGAGTTTCTGCCCGTGCGTGTAGAGGAGGCTGCCGACCAGCTGATGCTGGCCAAATGGGTCATCAGAAACCTCGCATGGCAGGAGGGCTACAACGTGACGTTTGCGCCGAAGATTACCACAGGCAAGGCGGGCTCGGGTCTGCACATCCACATGCGCATTATGAAAGACGGGCACAACCGCATGCTCAGCAACGGACACCTCAGCGACGACGCGCGCCGCATGATAGCGGGCATGATGGAACTGGCGCCGAGCATCACGGCCTTTGGCAACAAGAATCCCACAAGCTACTTCCGGCTGGTGCCTCATCAGGAGGCTCCCACCAACATCTGCTGGGGCGACCGCAACCGCTCCGTGCTGGTGCGTGTGCCGCTGGGATGGGCCACAGGCGTAGATATGTGCCAGATGGCCAATCCGCTGGAGCCGCAAAGCATGTACGACACCACGGCCAAGCAAACGGTTGAGATGCGTTCGCCCGATGGCAGTGCCGACCTCTACCAGCTGCTGGCGGGTCTCTGTGTAGCCTGCCGCAGAGGCTTCGAAATGGACAATGCGCTCGAAGTGGCTGAGAAAACCTACGTCAACGTGAACATCCACGACGAGGCAAACGCTGGACGACTGGCACAGCTCGCACAGTTGCCCGACAGCTGTGTTGCTTCGGCCGACTGTCTGGAACGTCAACGCGAGGCATACGAACAGTACGGAGTGTTCTCGCCAGCCATGATAGACGACATCATTCATCAGCTACGCGCCTTCAACGACCGCAGCCTGCGCCGACACGCAGACCACAGTCCCGAGGCCATACAGAAGCTCGTTGAGGAATACTTCCACTGCGGATGAAGAAAAGCATCAGACAACAATTTCAAGACTCTTAAAACCAATTAGGATCATTCGTTTCTCTTTTTTGAAAGAAATAAGAATAATAACAAGAAATTGAATTCAGAAATAAAAAGAAATATTTATTCTCATTTCTGATGGCAATTATTCCAATTATGCCGATTTCTTTCAAAGATAAAGAAACGAATTATCCTAATTGTTCTTAATTTCTATCACGAATTATTCTTAATGATTTCTTCTACATCAAAAGAGAATTAAAGATAATTAGTGGGACAATTACGTTCAATTAGGATCATTCGTTTCTCTTCTTTTGAAAGAAATGAGCATAATGACAAGAAATTGAATCCAGAAATAAAAAGAAATATTTATTCTCATTTCTGAAGACAATTATTCCAATTATGCCGATTTCTTTCAAAGATTAAGAAACGAATTATCCTAATTGTTCTTAATTTCTATCACGAATTCTCCTTAATGACTTCTTCAAATCAGAAAAAGAATTAAAGATAATTAGTGGGACAATTAGGTTCAATTAGGATCATTCGTTTCTCTTCTTTTGAAAGAAATATGAATAATGACCAGAAATTGTATCCAGAAATAAAAAAATTATTATTCTCATTTCTGATGACAATTATTCCAATTATGCCGATTTCTTTCAAAGATTAAGAAACGAATTATCCTAATTGTTCTTAATTTCTATCACGAATTCTCCTTAATGACTTCTTCAACTCAGAAAAAGAATTAAAGATAATTAGTGGGATAATTAGGTTCAATTAGGATAATTCGTTTCTCTTCTTTTGAAAGAAATATGAATAATAACAAGAAATTGTATCCAGAAATGAAAAAATTATTATTCTCATTTCTGATGACAATTATTCCAATTATGAGTATTTCTTTCCATACCGCCTCTCTTTTCAAACGCGACTAGTCCTTGTGGCATCAGACAGAAGTACAGATCATTTCTTACAAAATAGCCTTGATAATACGGCAATCTTGCTCGTCCATTTTATCAGAATTGGGAAACGAATCCATTGGATTAGTTGGACGATTTCAATGGAATTGTTCAACAAAATCAATGGATTGGCTGAACAATCTCAATGGGATGGTTGAAGAAAACTGGCGGAAAAGTTGAATTATTCTGGCAGAATAGTTGCAAAAATCTGGCAGATTTTTTGATGAAAACCGGCAGGATTGCGGAAAGCAAGAGATGCAGGAGTTGCTCACAAATGCTGCAACTCCTGCATCTCAGGTACTCTCTTGATTTGGGGAAACGTGTTATTCAATCACCGTGTATTCTCCCTTGGCGTCGATGATGATGCAGCGGTTCTTGTCGTTCTCGATGAAGGGCTGCACACGGTCGCCCATAGCGGAGGTGCTGATGCGCGATGCTTCGCAGCCGTATACGTTGACGAGGGCGTCCTTGCACTCAGCAGCGCGACGCTCAGAATACATCTGGTTGAGCTCGGCGTTACCCGTTCCCTTGTCGGCATAGCCCACGATGGTGACGTTGGCCATCGGGTATTTCTTCATGAAGTCTGCCACGCGGCGCATCTGTGCACTGCCGCTTTCGGTGGGATCGCTCAGGCGGATGAGGTAGAAGATTTCCTCATGCAGCGTCTCGGTTTTGACATACTGGCGAGGCTCGGGATCGGGAATCCTCACGGCTGGAGCAGGAATTGGCGTGGGCTCTTCCACGATGGGAGCGGGTTCTGTTGCGGGAGCAGCCTTCTTGCACTTCTTGAAGCCGAAGCGCCAGCTCAGGCCAATCATGCCCGAGAACATCCAGTCGTCGCTGCCATTGAGTTTGCCGTTGAACTCGTCGTGCAGGTTGTTGGCATCGAGTTCGAGCGAAATGCCGAAGGGCTTGTTGAGGTTGGTCTCCAGACGAAGGCCACCACGCAGGTTCTTACTCCACTCCTTCTGGCTGCTCGATGTGACCACCGTGGCGATGTCCGTTGGACGAGCCAGACTGAGTTTCTGCAGTTCCTCGTGCTTGCCATAGTTGACCAAGCCGACACCAGCCACCAGAATGACGTTGAGTCCGTGCGACTTGCTCTTGCTGAACAGGTTAGACAGGTTGAGCAACACGTCGGCATCGCTGGTCAGATAGTTCCACTTGTAGTCCAGGTCCATGCCCTCGAAGCGGCCCTTGGCCTTGAGTCCGCTCACGTGCAGGCGTGCTCCCACCTCAGGAGTGAAGTAATGTCCGAAGGACACCGCGCCGACGGGCATGAGCAGTTTGTCAATCTTGGCATTGGTGGCCGTCCATTGCAGACCGCCCTGCAGCTCAATGAAACTGTGCGACTTACTCGCTTTGCAACAATCGCCCTGAGCCATTGCGGCTAATGAGGCACACAGTCCGAGGACTGTCATCATCAAGAATTTCTTCATAGTCAATTATTATTAGTATTTAGCATTCCGACCACAAAAATAGGTATTTATTCTCAAACTGCCAAACTTTTTGCCGATTATTGCGCTAAAAGTGGGTAATTATTCGTAACTTTGTGCCACAAATAAACACGTTTACCCTATGAAACGCATCAAAAGAACCGTTCTCATGGCCTGCCTCATGTGTCAGGCCGCAGTAGTTTTTGCCACAGAAAAGAGCGTCTGTTCTCCCGACGGTCGGCTTGTGGTCAGTGTCTCCGACCAGTCTGGACTGGCCACCTATCGGGTCAGCTACGACCAACACGAGGTGATCAAGCCATCAGCCCTGGGCCTGCAAACCAGTCTTGGCGACCTGACGAAAGGGCTCACCATCGTGGCCTCCGACACCAAGGCTGTGGCCGACGACTATCAGATGGACCGCATCAAGGCCTCAACCGTGCACTACCGTGCCAACCGTCTGGACGTAACCTTCCAGCGCGACGACGCCATCGCCTTCACGGTGTGTTTCCAGGTGTCGGACAACAACATTGCCTTCCGCTACGACATACCCCGACCCAAGGCCAACAATCCCAAACGGCTGACCATCTTCAGCGAGGCCACCGCCTTCCAGTTGCCCGACGGCACAAAGACGTTCCTCTGTCCGCAGATTGGCCCAGAGACCGGATGGGAGCGCACGAAGCCGAGCTACGAGGAAGACTATGAGGCCGACATGCCCATGGAAAAGCCGTCGAAGTTCGGGCTTGGCTACACGTTCCCCTGCCTGTTCTCGCTGGGCGGAGACGCTGCGGGATGGGTGCTTATCAGCGAGACCGGCGTGTCGTCGGCCTATTGTGGCAGCCACCTGTCGGACTACACCGCAGGCCAAGGCTACCGCATTGCCTTTCCACATAAGGGCGAGAACAATGGCTTCGGATCTGAGTTTGCTGCCATTCCCCTGCCGGGAAGCACACCCTGGCGCACCATCACCGTGGGACGGACACTGCACCCCATTGTGGAGACAACCATCGCCTACGACGTGGTTAAACCGCTCTATCAGCCCTCGCAGGTCTACAAGCCCGGACGCTACACTTGGAGCTGGCTCATCTGGCAAGACACCAGTATCAACTACGACGATCAGGTGAAATTCATCGATCTGGCTGCCGCCATGGGGTTCGAATACTGTCTGGTGGACAACTGGTGGGACACGCAGATAGGGCGCGACCGCATTGAAGAACTGAGCCGCTACGCACAGTCGAAGGGCGTCAGTCTGATGCTCTGGTACAACAGCAACGGTTTCGTGAACGACGCGCCGCAGGGACCTCGCGACTGCATGAACACCGCCATTGCCCGCGAAAGGGAGATGAGCTGGCTGCAGAAAATAGGCGTGAAGGGCATCAAGGTGGACTTCTTCGGGGGCGACAAACAGGAAACGATGCGGCTCTACGAGGATATTCTGAGCGACGCCAACCGCCATGGTCTACAGGTGGTTTTCCACGGTTGCACCATCCCAAGAGGGTGGGAACGCATGTACCCCAACTACGTGGCCAGCGAGGCCGCACTGGCCAGCGAGAACGTGTTCTTTGACCCTCGGAACGCTCAAAAAGAAGGTTTCGAGCTCACCATGCACCCCTTCTGCCGCAACGCTTTGGGGGCTTTCGACTGGGGAGGCGTCATCATGAACCGACACATGAGCCCCGACAACAAGAGCCGTCATCCGCGCTACACAAGCGATGTCTTTGAAATGGCCACGGCATTTACCAACCAGACGTTCATTCAATGTGTGGCCATGCAGCCTAACAACCTCAATGAACTGCCGGGCTTTGAGCTGGATTTCCTGCGGCAGATTCCCACCACATGGGACGAGACACGGCTTATTGACGGCTATCCGACACGTTTCATAGTCATGGCCCGACGCCACGGCGACAACTGGTATGTGGTAGGTCTGAACGGCACCGACCGCGCCATGACCATGGAACTGAGCCTCGACCAGTTCTTCACCTCGGCAGATCAGCTCTACATCATCAACGACCAGCCGCGCAAAAAAGACCAGCTGGTGCCCGACGCCGCGAGAAAGGCGCTGAAGCCCAACGGCAAAGGTAAGGTAAAGATCACGATGCAACCCATGGGTGGATTCATCATCGCAAAGGAATGAGGGAATGAAATAAGGAATGAGAATCCAGAAGTCGAGGGATTCAGAAGAGTGGAAACTTCGACGTTGGGAGTCTGGGAGTGTGGAAGCTTAGGAGTGTGGACAACAGGTAAAATCCCCTACCCTACCTGCATGGAAAGAAGACGTTTCGTCCAAACTCCCACACTCCTGAGCTCCCCAACTCCTATCAAACAAGCAATAGAATAAAAACATGAAGAAGACAGTCTTTGTTCTGCTGATGCTGGCCTTGGCTCTGCTGCCGGCTCGCGCCGACTGGTACAATATCAGGCAATATGGTGCCGTAAGCGACACCACGCAACTGAGCACGCAAGCCATCCAGAAAGCCATCGACGCGTGTTCGCAAAACGGCGGCGGGAGGGTGATTATTCCCGCGGGAAGCTACAAGACCGGCAGTCTGGTCCTGCGCAGCAATGTCCACCTGCATCTGGAGCTGGGCGCCACGCTCTATGGCAGCACCGACCTGAAAGACTACCAGAAGATGAAGTCCGACTACGTGTCGCTGCGCACACAGACCACCACCATCCAGCTTATCTATGCCGACAATGCCGACCATATTGTCATTGATGGCTACGGCACCATCGACGGACGCGGTGCCGCCTTTCCGAAACTATCGTGGAACGACGAGGGCATCACGCGTCCGCACCTCTTGCGCTTTATCAACTGCCGAGACGTCAGTGTCTCTGACATCACCCTTCGCAACAGCGGCTGCTGGATGCAGCACTACCTGGCCTGCGACCGCGTGCAGATAAGGGGCATCAAGGTGTACAACCGTAACAACTACAACAATGACGCGCTCGACATAGACGGATGTCACGACGTGGTGGTGGCCGACGTGCTTGCCGACAGCGACGACGACGGCATCACGCTGAAGAGCACTTCGCCGCGTCTCTGCGAGAACATCACCATACAGAACTGCATCGTCAGCAGCCATTGCAACGCCATTAAGCTGGGCACCGAGACCAACGGCGGTTTCCGAAACATCCGCATCAGCGGCTGCGTGGTGAAGCCTTCCGAGGACCAGCGAACGCAGTTCTTCGGCCACAGTTCGCGACGGGGCACGTCGGCCATATCACTCGAGATGGTCGACGGCGGCACGTTGGAGAACGTTCAGGTGTCGGACATCCTCGTGGAGGGCACTGAGTCGCCCATCTTCATCCGCCTGGGCAACCGCGCACGACCTTACGCCGAAGGCATACCCGTAGGACAAGTGGGCACACTGAGAAACGTACAACTGAGCCACATCAACATCAGCAATGCCGGTCCCACGGGCTGCAGTATCACAGGACTAAGCGGCCATCCCGTTGAGGACATCTGCCTCAGCGACATCACCATCACGCATCAGGGAGGCTGTCAGGTCATCGACCTGCCAACAGACGAAAAAGAAAAGGAATACCCAGAAGCCACCATGTGGGGCCTGTTGCCCGCCAAAGGTTTCTTCGTCAGACATGCGCGCAACGTCGTGTTCCGCAACGTCGTAATCACGACCAGCCAGCCCGATGCACGTCCCGAATATGTACGCGAGGACGTGGAATAGCGCAAGCTGCCCGCGCAAAGACAAGAAAGAGCCTTGGTGTTGGGAAAGAAAATGACGAAGAAGCCTGTGGCTGCGATTTCGGCAAAGTACTATTCGTAGCGCATGGACTTGGCCGGATGAATGTGCGACACCAGATGACTGGGAGCGATGAGCACGAAGACATTGACCAAGAGCGTGGCGACATTGATGAGCACGATGAGCGGAATGTTGAGCTCAACGGGCACGGTACTGACATAATAAGTAGTGGGGTCGAGACGCACAAGTCCCGTAAACTGCTGCAAGAGTACGAGACCAATGCCGAGCACATTGCCCCAAAGCATGCCGCGCCCGATGATAAACACAGCGAACCATAGGAAGGTGTGGCGCACGGTACTGTTGCGCGCGCCGAGGGCCTTCAACACGCCAATCATGTTGGTACGCTCCAGAATGATGATAAGCAAGCCGCTGATCATGGTGAATCCCGCAACACATACCATCAGGGCAAGTATAATCCAGACATTCAGATCGAGCAGGTCGAGCCAGGAAAAGATCTGCGGATTCTTCTCGCGTATGGTGAGCGACGAGTAGGTCTGTCCGTATTTGTCGGTGGTGCGGTTGACGTTCCTCACGAGGATGTCCTCCACATCATCCACACGACTGAAGTCTTCAACGGTGAGCTCGGCTCCACTTGTCTGCTCCTCGTTCCAGCCGTTGAGCTTCTGCGTGGTGTAGAGATCAGTGAAGCACATCACCTGATCGAACTGCGTGAGATTGGTCTGATAGACACCGGCAATGGTATAGCGGCGGGGCCTTACTCCTTTGTCACTGATGAAATAGGCGAAGATGCGGTCGCCGCATTTCACGCGCATGCGGTCGGCAATCATCTGCGAGACGAGTATCTGCTGGTGGCTTTCCTTGTCGGAGAAATGGGGCACGGTGCCCGCCACCATGTTCTGGTGGAGGAAGGTGGTGTCATATTCCTCCGCCACACCCTTGAACATGACGCCCAGAAAGTCGGAGTCGGTCTTCAGTATTCCCTGTTTCAAAGCGAAGCGCTGTACATGTTTGACGCCCTCGATGCCCGCCAGGTATGCCCTCATGCTGTCTCCCATGGCGATGGGCTGAGGGTCGTTGGTCTGCACGGCCAGAAACTCACCGACAGTGATGTGGCTGCCGAAACCGATGACCTTGTCGCGAATGGTGTGCTTAAAACCTAACACCACACAAACGGAGACGATCATCACTGCCAGGCCGATGGCCACTCCCAGGGTGGCAATACGGATGGCAGGACGGCTCACGCGGCTGTCGTTCGACTTTGCGTCGGAAGGACCGTCGGTCGTGTTCTTACCGCTGTATATGCGGCGCGCTATGTATAGAGGGAAATTCATGTATGCAAAGCTTGGATGATGGGTGTGGGGAGTTCTGCCTTATTCGTCAGCTCTCCACCCTCCCGGGATATGCCTCGAGGGCTTTCTGAAGCACAACGAGTGCGCGCTCGAGGTCGTTTTTCTTCAGCACATAGGCTATGCGCACCTGGTTGACACCTGCGCCGGGTGTGGTGTAGAAGCCCGAGGCGGGGGCCATCATCACGGTCTCGCCCTCGTAGGAGAACTCTTCCAGACACCACCGGCAGAAGCGTTCGCTATCGTCTACGGGCAACTTGGCCACGGTGTAGAAGGCTCCCATCGGGATGGGCGAGTAGACGCCGGGAATGCGGTTGAGCCCGTCGATGAGACATTTGCGTCGCTCCACGTACTCGTCGTAGACGTCGCGCATGTAGTCTTCTGGCGTGTCGAGCGATGCTTCGGCTACAATCTGGCCGATGAGTGGCGGCGAAAGTCGCGCCTGACAGAACTTCATGACGGCACGACGAATGTCGGCATTCTTCGTGATGAGTGCACCGATGCGGATACCACACTCGCTATAGCGTTTCGACACGGAGTCGATGAGCACCACATTTTGCTCAATGCCCTCCAGATGACATGCGGAGATGTAGGGCGAGCCGGTGTAAATGTATTCGCGGTAAACCTCATCGGAGAAAAGATAGAGGTCGTACTTCTTCACGAGGTCGCGTATCTGATTCATCTCGCGACGTGTATAAAGGTAGCCCGTCGGGTTGTTGGGGTTACATATCAGAATAGCGCGTGTACGCTCGTTGATGAGTTCCTCGAACTTCTCGACCTTAGGCAACGAGAACCCTTCCTCGATGGTTGTGGCGATGGTGCGTATGCGCGCCCCTGCTGAAATGGCGAAGGCCATGTAGTTGGCGTAGGCCGGTTCCGGAACGATAATCTCATCTCCAGGGTTGAGACACGACATAAAGGCAAAGAGCACGGCCTCGCTTCCGCCGCAGGTGATGATGATGTCGTCGGGCGTTACATTGATATTGTATTTCGCGTAGTAGCCTACGAGTTTCTCGCGATAACTCAGATATCCCTGCGAGGGCGAATACTCGAGTATGTCGCGGTCTACCTTCTTGATGGCGTCAAGGGCCACACGTGGCGTTGGCAGGTCGGGCTGTCCGATGTTGAGGTGATAGACATGAGTGCCCCGCTTTTTGGCAGCGGCAGCCAGGGGTGCGAGTTTCCTGATGGGCGACTCGGGCATTTCCAAACCACGTTCTGAAATCTTTGGCATCTTTCTTATTTGTTTAATGGATGATGAGCTGTGGGTGATGACAATCAGTTGATGAAGTTCCACGAAACGCCGAGCCTCAGTGTGCGTCCGCGCAGCGGATAATGGGGCACGAGGAAACGGTTGCCTCCGTCGCCCTGATTCACATGGCTCATGGCCACATAGAAGCGTGTGCGCTTCAGGTGCATGTTCACATAGACGTTCACGATGGGATAGTTGCCTATCTCCAAATTGTTGTCACCATTACCCTGCACACAGAACTGACCTACATAAGGACAGTAGTCGGGTGCCTCATACTTGGTGAAATATCGCACATCGGCTCCAAGATGCATGCGCAGCACCTTGGCGATGCGGAAATTGAAATAAAGGTTACTGTAGACGTTGAAGTCGGGAACTGGCAGCACTTTGTTGTCGCTCGACTTCTGGTAAGTGAGCTGTGTTTCCCAGTTGAGAGGGCCAAGATGAAAGTCCTGCGACAGCTGAAGGGTGAGCAGCGAAATGGCGTCTGGACACTGCATCACCTGCACGGTGTTGCCGGTCCTTCTGTAGTCCTCGCCCACCGAATATTGCTGCGAAAGGTAGGTGTAGTTCTTGATGTTGTCGAACGCTACGCGCAGTTGGGTGTTGGTCTTCTCATAGCTGAAAAGACCTTCCAGGCGAGTGCGTGTCTCCTTGTCAAGGCGGTCGTTGTTCCACCAGAGGTGGCGCGACTGGTATTTTCGGTGGAAGAAAGTAGGTTGCAGGCGATAGATGTAGCCTCGGGCTGCCAGACGCACGGTGTCACCAAGGAAACGGAAGTTGACATCGGCACTGGCATCGAACTTCAACTGCCCCGCATCCTCGCCGAGCACCCAAGTCTCAAGCATGGCGCTATAATGAAGAAGCGACCCCTGGGTGCGTATCAGCTGTCCGCCCACGCTGAGGGAATGCTCGTTGAACGATGACGACCCGAATGCCACCGTATCGGGCATTTCGAAATGCCGCAGGTCGGAAGCAACGAAGCCTTTCAATCCCGCAGGCACCCATTTGTTGAATCCCTCGAGCAGCGAGATGGCCAGCGTGTTCACCATGTTGGTGTGGCGGAAGCGGTCGTAGATACTGTCGTTGCCATACTTCTCCGTCAGGTCATAGCTGTTGAGATAAAAGTCGGCGGGCGTTTCGTAGGCCTGATAGACGCGCTTGTAATTGTCGAGTTTCAAGGTATGTATGAAACTTGTCACGGGCACGTATTCGTTTTTCACCCACGCAGTGTCCTCTGCTGCTTTCTTGTCGGCGGCAATAAGGCTGTCGGCCATCTGCTTGCCACTGACGGCAATGCGGTTGTTGTCTGCCGGCTGCTGGGGGTTGGCGGGTTCGTCGCCTGCTATCTTCGCGTCGTCGGGACGGCCCTCGAAGGCGGGCTGACGGCCTTTGTTCTTCCGTTGTTCCTCTTCCTTCTTGGCCTCAATGGCAAACTTGCGGGCCTTGATTTCCTCTTCGTTCATGGGTACCTTGCGGTTAAAGCCCACGCTATAGCGATGGGTGAGGAACACGTGCTGGTTGTCGTTGCGGTTCCAGTTTGACGAGAGTACGGTGGGAATCTCATCGTCGCGGAAATCGTCGTCGTATATTTCAGGATGTGTGACGTAGTTATCGTTTCCGATACCGCCGTTTTCCGTCACTTTCTGATGATTAGTCGAGAGCAGCAGATGGGCTTGATAGCGGTCGCCGAGGTAGGAGCCATAGAGGCTGTAGTTGAAGTGGGCGGTGTTCTGTTCCTGAAAACTACCACGACCATACAGGTAGTCGAACTTAAAGCCCACACCCAGCTGCTTGCCTGCATTCACTGCAAAGAGCGCGCGCAGATGGTCCTCACCATTGTTCTTGTCGCCACACTCCTCGTAGGTAAGGTTGGTGATAGGCGACAGCGTGTTGGTGAAATGGAACTGCGAGGGCTGCGTGTTGAAGTAGTCGTATGGCTGCGTGAAAGGGAACTGCGCGCTGATGGGACGGTCCACGAAGATACGGCTCTGGCGCGGAGCCCCAAGGTTTCCAGTAGTGTTGTATTCGCCTCTGGGCCCGCTCATGTAAGCATGGTTCATGAACATGTGCTGGAGTGTGTCCACCACAGCGGGTTTCTGGTCGCCGAAACGCTCGTCCACCGTCCACACATGAAGGCCTTGCGGGACGGTCTTACCATCGCTTTTCGGCACCGAGTCCTGCCGTCCATCGGTGCCGACGGGCGAAAACGTGCCGTCGGCATTGCGCTGTTCAAGTCGTTGCTGGGCCATCAGCGTGGCACAGCATATCAACAGGCAAGCCATGAGCAGGGACAATCTCTTCATCTTCTTCCTTCGTATGAGCAATCAGGGCTAGTAAGACAATAATATGTGTAAAACACATCATCCCTCAACCCTAATTGCCTTCAACTATTACCTACTTTATTCTTTTGTTTATCATTAACGCACCCAGTGCCGCAATTACTTCATGAACCTAAACACGCATTCCGCCATTTTCAGAACCATTGCCACGAGAATGACGATGGTGCCGATGGTCTCGTCCTTGAGGAAATAGATTGCCACGCCGACAACTGCGCCGATCATGAACAGTCCGTTGAGCCACTGACGCAGCATGAGATAGCGGTCGCGTGGCTCATCTTCCTCGGCCCTGCGGTGTTGCCTATAACTCTGTGTTGCCATTGTTCACTTCTTCTTTGAGGGCATTAGCGCAGCGCGTTTTCAAATGTCTGGAAAATCTCCGCCACGCGGTCGACGGTCTTGCGTCTGAACTTGCCCGAAATGCGATAGAGCTTGGTTCCTTTCTTGTTGAGGGCATACTTGTCTGTTATCCACTCCTCAGCCTTCAGCGTCTCTTCCTTTCTGCGTGTCGTCTCGTAGACATACCTGATGCGTCCAAGCTCAATGTTGACACGTCCGTCCTGACAATGCACCTGTATGACGCAGTTGAACCGCGCCCTGTCGAGCGAAAGCGCCGTACTCTGGAACACCATCCACTCCTTGATGGAGGCTGCAATCTTATTCTCAGCCTTGTTCACGAGTGCCACCTTGCTGCCCTCAAGCTGGTTTTCGGCCTGCGTCAGCTTGTTCAACTCATTCAACATGGTGTCGTAGAGCTGCTGGGCACTGCGCCCTGGCGCCTCAATCACCTTGCGCCACACCACCTCGCCGTTTTCCTCGGGCACCGTCCCGGCCAGATAGTTGGCGTCTCTGAGCTCACTCTTGGACGCTGTCTTCGCTGCTTTTGCAGAGGTACTACCGGACTCCGTGGGACTCTCCCACACGCCCTGTGCCTGCACCGAGAGCGAAAAGCCAAACACGAAAAGAAACAATACTTTCTTCATATCGATATAAAAATTTGGTGCAAAAGTACGAAATAATCCCCGAACAAACGAAGTTTTTAAGCATTATTTAACCCATTAGCCCAACTTTCAGAAGTGGTGGAGTTCATTTCAGCACATCATAGTGGAAGAAATCGAAGCGAGCCCGGCCGCCACGACAATGCGGACCATAGCAGAAAAGGCCGACGCGCGTACCCTTCCATGCTCCCATACGCATGGAGAACTGCTCGCCGACGGACTCAAATGTGCGTCCGTTGGTGCTCACAAAGAAGCGATGAAGGTTGCCACGACTGTCTACTTCCACGCGCAGCCACGCCCTTTTGGCCGTCCACGTCTTCAATTCTTGCTGCCGTCCGTCTTGTTCCAGACAGAGCACAAGATGCCCCTTTGAGCGTTTCACGCCGATACCCATGAAGCGCTTACCGATGCAGTGGAGTCCGGCAAAGTCGCCCTCGCCAAGGGCCGAGGCGTCGACCAACGTGGTTGCTCTGCTCAGATAGCCCACCGTCTTCTGGGTAATCATGTTGCGACTGGTTTTCAGGCTATCGGCGCAAAGTGCGTGCAGCGTGAGCCATCCTCGCGTTTCTTCGAGGCTCCAGGCCGTGTCGTCGGGGTTATGGTTCCACTGCCATTGCAGTCCCAGCCTGCGCTGATGGTCGCCCACCCACAGCAGCTGACTGCCATCGAACTCGTCAGAAAGCTGCTCTAAAAGGCCGCCCGACTCCACGGTTTTCCCATCGCTACGGACATCGACTGGCGGGCGCCACGAAGGCGTTTTCCACACATAGACGGGTTCGCCGATGCCGTTGCGGTCGATGTCCACGCCCATGATGGGCCAGTCGTCGTGCCACCAGACGGGCTGCAGGTGAACCACGCGCCCCCGAGGCTGCGTCTCCTGGAAATGGAAGAACCACCAGCTGCCGTCGGGAGCATCGACGAGCGCACCCTGATGCGGGCCGTTCACGTCGGTAGATCCTTGTTCAAGCACCACCTGTTTCTCGTAGGGACCATAGATGTTTCGCGCTCGCAGCACCGTCTGCCAGCCCTGCCCCACTCCGCCTTCTGGTATGATGAGGTAGTAGTATCCGTTGCGCTTCATGAACTTCGTGCCCTCGGCCACAGGCCCGGTGTACACTGTGACGCCATCGTCGAGGAGCTCTTTGCCGTCGGCACTCATGCGATGCACGATGATAGGTCCTGCGCGATGACGGCTGCGCCCCAGATAGGCCTGACCGTCGTCGTCCCAGAAGGGACACGGGTCTTCCCAACGGGGCACGGCCTTCAGGCAGTGGAGCGGCGTCCACGGGCCATGTGCGTCAGCCGCCGACGACATGAACAGTCCTTCGTCATAGGTGCAGAAGTAGACATAGAAACGGCCGTCGTGCCAGCGAATGCTCGGTGCCCACGAGCCGCCGCCATAGTGTTGGTTCTGGTCCCAGCCGGGATAGTCGAGGCGGTCGAACACCTGACTGACGATGCGCCAGTGCACAAGGTCGTCGCTCTCCATCACCTGCATGCCCATGAAATGGAAATCTGACGCCACCATATAGTATTTCTCGCCCACACGAACGACGTCGGGGTCGCTGAAGTCGGCATTCAGCACAGGGTTCACATACGTGCCGTTGCCTTGGTCGCCCCACTCCAGCTGGGCAACGACGTCGACCGCACACAAGGCCGTGAGCAAGGCCATCCATAGCAATCTCTTCATAGCGAATCAGCGTTTTGAGGTTTGTTTGTGGCTACAAAGTTAGTAAAAACAAACAATACGGCCAAACATAACGCGTTGATTTGTCAAAAAGACACGCTCAGCGTGCCATAATGGCAGAGCAAAGTAACGGGCACATTGTTTGAGAGTAGAAAGGTGAGTAGACGATTCTGAAAAACAAAAGAAAGGAGACAAGATATGACTTTAGAGAATTTTACTATCAAAGCGCAGGAGGCCGTGCAATATGCGGCCCAGACGGCGCAACAGCACGGGCAGCAGGCCATCGAGCCGGCGCACCTGCTGAAAGGTGTTTTGGAAAAGGGGAAGGACGTGTGTGCGTTCATCTTCCAGAAAATGGGCGCAAACGCCAGCCATGTGGAGACGCTTCTGGAAAAGGAAATCGAGCACCTGCCACGCGTGCAGGGCGGAGAGCCTTACCTCAGCCGTGAGGCCAACAGCGTGCTGCTGCAGGCGCTCGACGCTTCAAAGCAGATGGGCGACGAGTTCGTGAGCATTGAGACGCTGCTGCTGGCACTCATCGAGGTCAACTCCACGGCTTCGCGCATCATGAAAGACGCAGGCATCAATGCCAGTGACGCACGGAAGGCCATCATCGAACTACGTCAGGGCAAGAAGGTGGACAGCCAGAGTGCCGACGACAACTACCAGAGCCTCTCGAAGTATGCCAAGAACCTGGTGGAGGACGCTCGCGCCGGCAAACTCGACCCCGTTATCGGGCGCGACGACGAAATACGGCGCGTCCTGCAGATTCTTTCGCGGCGCACAAAGAACAATCCTATCCTCATTGGTGAGCCGGGAACCGGAAAGACCGCCATCGTGGAAGGGCTGGCACAACGCATCGTAAGGGGCGACGTGCCCGAGAACCTCAAGGACAAGCAGCTCTTCTCGCTCGACATGGGCGCACTGGTGGCCGGGGCCAAATACAAGGGTGAGTTTGAGGAACGACTCAAGAGCGTCATCAAGGAGGTGACGCAGAGCAACGGCCGCATCATCCTCTTCATAGATGAGATTCACACACTGGTGGGCGCAGGAGCCAGCGAGGGAGCCATGGATGCTGCCAACATCCTGAAGCCCGCACTGGCGCGAGGAGAGCTCAGGGCCATTGGCGCCACCACGCTGAACGAGTACCAGAAGTACTTCGAAAAGGACAAGGCACTGGAGCGACGCTTCCAGACGGTCATGGTGGACGAGCCCGACGAGGTGGAGGCCATCAGCATTCTGCGAGGACTGAAAGAGCGCTACGAGAACCACCACAAGGTGCGCATTCAGGACGATGCCTGCATTGCCGCCGTGAAACTCTCTGAGCGCTACATCTCTGACCGTTTCCTGCCCGACAAAGCCATCGACCTGATGGACGAGGCAGCGGCAAAGCTTCGAATGGAGCGCGACAGCGTGCCTGAGGAACTCGACGACATCTCGCGGCAGCTCAAGCAGCTCGAGATTGAGCGCGAGGCCATCAAGCGCGAGAACGACACCGGGAAGATTGCCCAGCTCGACAAGGACATCGCCGAACTGCGTGACAAGGAGACGGCCTTCCGCGCCAAGTGGGAAAGCGAGCGCGCCCAGGTGGACAAGATTCAGGCAGACAAGCAACAGATGGAGGACCTGCGCTACGAGGCCGAGCGCGCCGAAAGGGAAGGCGACTACGGAAAGGTGGCTGAGATTCGCTATTCGCGGCTCAAAGCCCTCGAGGACGACATACAGAAGCTCACGGCAGAACTCGCCAAGGGTGAAGGAGCACGCATGGTGCGCGAGGAGGTGACGGCCGACGACATTGCCGAGGTGGTGAGCCGATGGACGGGCATTCCCGTGAGCCGCATGCTCCAGAGCGAAAAGGAGAAGCTGCTGCATCTGGAAGAGGAACTGCACAAAAGGGTGATCGGACAGGACGAGGCCATCAGTGCCGTGGCCGATGCCGTGCGCCGAAGCCGCGCCGGTCTGCAGGATCCGAAGCGACCCATCGCATCGTTCATCTTCATGGGAACGACAGGCGTGGGCAAGACCGAACTGGCCAAGGCCCTGGCAGAATATCTGTTCAACGACGAGCAGATGATGACGCGCATCGACATGAGCGAGTATCAGGAGAAGCACACCGTGAGCCGTCTCATCGGCGCCCCTCCGGGATATGTAGGCTATGATGAGGGCGGACAGCTCACAGAGGCCGTAAGGCGCAAGCCCTACTCGGTGGTGCTCTTCGACGAGATAGAGAAAGCCCACCCGGATGTGTTCAACATCCTGTTGCAGGTGCTCGACGACGGACGACTCACCGACAACAAGGGGCGCACGGTGAACTTCAAGAACACCATCATCATCATGACATCGAACCTCGGCTCGGGCTACATTCGTGAACAGGTGGAGAAGTCGGGAGGCAAGCTCAGCCCGTCGGAACTGTCTTCGCTCAACGAACAGCTACAGGGCATGCTCAAGCAGACCATCCGGCCGGAGTTCCTCAACCGCATTGACGAAATCATGATGTTCCTGCCGCTCACCAAGCAGGAAATCGCACAGGTGGTGGAGCTTCAGGTGAACACCGTTCGCAAGATGCTGGCCGAGCAGGACGTACAACTCGACGTCACACCTCACGCCATCGACTATTTGGCCGACGTAGGTTTCGACCCAGAATTTGGAGCCCGACCCGTGAAACGCGCCATCCAGCGCCACATGCTCAACGAGCTTTCCAAGAAGTTGCTGGCAGGCGACATTCACCGCGACCGCCCCATCGTGGTCGACAGCTTTGGCGAAGGCCTCGTCTTCCGCAACTAAGCAGCATCGGTAGAACATCAGTGGAGCAGACCCAAGGGACTCATTCCCCAAGGTCTGCTCCACTTTTTTCATCTCTCTTTCCGCTCTACCCTCTCATCCCTTTTATCATAAACATTCGGGGATTTTGGCGAATTAGCGAGTTCAAGACGACAAAATTGCGCGGAAAAAACGTCAGAAAAGTGAAACAAATCCAATGGAATTGTTCAACAAAACCATTGGAATTGTTGAACGAAATCAATGGATTCGTTCAACGATTTCAATGGAATGGTTTCATCAAAACGGCAATTTGCGTCCTGTTTTTCACCATGTTTGGCTCGCTTGTTCGTCATTTTTGAAAGGTACTTCCGCTCGAAAATGCGAAGAAAGACATGAATTCTTCCTGTTTTTCTTCGCATTTTACTCGCTTATTCGTACCTTTGTCAGCGAAACAAATCGAAAAGCCTACTAAGCAATATGAAAAGAATCATCGCTATCGTTTGTCTGATGGCCGTATGCACGCTACAAGGGGCTATGGCACAGACGATGTCTGACGTGGAAAAATCGGGACTGAACGAACGGGAATTCAGGAAATACTGGACGGTGGAATCGGAGTCGGCCGACTACAAAGTCAGTTTCAGCGGCGACACCGCCGACATCGTTGCACCCAAAGGTCTGACACTTTGGCGCAAGGAGAAGATGAAACGGGGACGAAGAATCGTGGTGGAATATGATGCCTGCGTGGTGGACAAAGGCAACGACGGCGACCGGCTGAGCGACCTGAACTGCTTCTGGATGGCGACCGACAACAAGCATCCCGACGACATCTTCAAGCGAGCCAGCTGGCGACAAGGGGTGTTCACCCGTTGCTACAGCCTGAAGACCTACTACCTGGGCTACGGCGGCAATAGCAACACGACGACACGTTTTCGCCGATACGACGGCGACGAGCGCGGCATTGACGACGGCCAATACCGACCGGCCATACTGAAAGAGTATACCGACAAGGACCACCTGCTGAAGCCCAACCACTGGTACCACATCAGGATTGTGAACGAGCATAACAGGGTGAGCTACGAGATTGACGGCGAACGACTGGTGGACTTCCGCGACGCATCGCCACTCACGGAGGGATGGTTTGGATTCCGCACCACATGGTCGCACACGCGCATCACTCATTTCAGGGTGGAACAGACGAAGGAAGAAACGGCCTGCGTGCCCCTGCATTGGGTGGGTGAGCAGCCCGAAACAGACAAGTCCGTAAGCTTTGGCGTTCCTTTTAGCAAAGGTGAAGTGAAAAGCGGGAAAGAACTGAGCTTCAGATTCTTGTCGAAAGACAACAAAGAAACGCTTCAGGGCAATGCAGACTTCTGGCCACTGGCCTACTGGCCCGACGGTTCGGTGAAATGGATGGGTGTGGCAACGGTGGTGCCAGCAGGGGCTGAAGGGATGAGCGTTGTCTCCTCTGCCAGCCACATCAACGGGAAAGCAAGTGCAAAAGGGAAACGCTCTTCGGCTCGGACGAAGGGAGGGAAAGACGCCTTGAACGAAATCAGGGCAGAACAAAGAGACGGTAGAATTTGCATTCAGACCGGAGCCATTGCGGCCTATCTGTCGACGGGCGGCAGCAACCTCGTCGACTCGGTTGTCTATGGCGGACGACGCGTGGGCGAAGGCTTGCGGCTGGTAGCGTCCACCCAAGACAAGGCCGAGAGTCCTGAGGACGGACAACTGACGATGAAACACTATGAGAGCCGCGTTGAGAAGGCCGTCGTAGAGCATGCGGGCAAGGAGCGCGCCGTGGTACGCTTGGAGGGCCACCACGCAGGCGACAACCGCCAATGGCTGCCTTTCACCGTGAGACTCTACTTCTATAGAGGCAGTAAAGAGATGCGCATGGTGCACAGCTTCGTGTTCGACGGCGACGACCAGAAAGACTTCATCCGCTCAATGGGCATCAGTCTCGGAGTGCCGATGCGCGACGAGGCCTACAACCGCCACGTGGCCTTCTCGTGCAACGACGGCGGCGTGTGGAGCGAACCCGTGCAACCACTCGACGGAAGGCGTGAGCTTTATGCCGGCGACGAACGCCCACGGCGACCACGTCCCGACGAGAGTCTGCCAGCCGAGCAACAGGCCGGTCAGCTATCGCTTCAACAACAGCAGATGCTGGGCAGGCGCATTCCCCCCAGAGAAGCGTTCAACGAGCAGAACCGCACCCTCATTGACGAGTGGGCACAATGGGACGGCTACCGGTTGTCGCAACCATCGGCAGACGGTTTCACCATCAGGAAGAAGGCCTGCGCAGACACCCCCTGGATAGGAACGATGGGCGGACAAAGGAGCGACGGCGTGGCCTTCGTGGGCGACCTCAGCGGCGGCGTGACCATGGCGATGAAGGACTTCTGGCAGTCTTGCCCGTCGGCCATCGAGCTCGAAGGTTGCCGCACGGAAACGGCTACGATGACGGCCTGGCTATGGAGTCCCGATGCCGAGCCGATGGACCTGCGCCACTACGACCATGAGGCGCACGGACTGATGTCGGCCTACGAGGACATTCAGGAGGGTATGAGCACGCCATTCGGCATTGCCCGCACATCGGAGCTGACCTTCAGCTTCGGCGATGGCTATGGCGGAAAAGACGTCTTCGCCCGTGAGGCACGGCAATTGTCAGCGACAAGTATGCTGATGCCCACGCCGGAATACCTGCACGAGAAAGAGGCGTTTGGCGTGTGGAGCCTGCCCGACCGTAGCAATGCCCGTCGTGAGCGGGTGGAACAGCAGCTCGACAACTACATCGACTACTATCAGAAACAAACCGAGCAGCACCGTTGGTACGGGTTCTGGAACTACGGCGACGTGATGCATGCCTACGACGCCGAGCGTCATGAATGGCGCTACGACGTGGGCGGCTTTGCCTGGGACAACACCGAGCTGGCCTCCAACATGTGGCTCTGGTACAGCTTTCTTCGCACAGGGCGCGCCGACATCTGGCAGATGGCCGAGGCCATGACGCGCCACACATCGGAGGTTGACGTCTATCACATCGGGCCCAACGCCATGCTGGGCTCGCGCCACAACGTGAGCCACTGGGGATGCGGTGCCAAGGAGGCACGCATCAGTCAGGCGGCGTGGAACCGCTTCTACTACTATCTGACCACCGACGAACGCACGGGCGACCTGATGACCGCCGTGAAAGACGCCGACCAGATGCTCTACACGCTCGACCCGATGAGACTGGCTGAGCCGCGCGGAAAATATCCCTGCACGGCACCTGCACGTCTGCGCATCGGTCCCGACTGGCTGGCCTACGCCGGCAACTGGATGACGGAATGGGAGCGAACGCAAGACACGCACTACAGGGATAAGATAATTGCCGGCATGAAAAGCATCGCCGCCCTGCCCAGCCGCATGTTCACTGGTCCGCTCGCATTGGGCTACGATCCCGCCACGGGCATCATCACCACCGAGTGCGACCCCAAGCTTCAGACCACCAATCACCTGATGACCATCATGGGAGGCTTTGAGCTGATGAACGAGATGATGAGGATGGTGGATGTTCCCGAATGGACTGACGCCTGGCTGGAACATGCTGCCAACTACAAGAACAAGGCGGCGGAGATAAGAAACAACCACTTCCGCGTAAGCCGCTTGCTGGCATACGCTGCGTATCATCAAAGAGACACGGAGAAAGCGCGCGAGGCGTGGGGCGACTTGCTGAAGGCCCTGGGGCGCGACGACGACACCAGATATCGACTGAGAAAGGTTTTGCCGCCGGAGGTTCCGTCGGCTCAGGACGAGATAGAAATGGTGAGCACCAACGGCGTGGCGACATGGGCGCTCGACGCCATCTACATGCAGGAAGTGATTCCTGAATAAGCTACGTGGCGAGACAATGAAACGAATTACCCTAATTGACTCTAATTGGCCCACTAATTGTCTTTAATTCTCTTTCAATGTAGAGGAAATCATTAAGAACAATTCGTGAAAGAAATTAAGAGCAATTAGGATAATTCGTTTCTTTGTCTTTGAAAAATAAGGGATTCAATAGTCGTAATCGCTTTCCAGGTCGCCATAGGCGTCCTTCTGGCTTGTGAAATAGGCCACGGTGATGCGTATGCGCTCGGTGTTGCTCCCGCTTTCGGTCTTCACGGTTCTGGTGGCCGAATCGTAGAACTCCACGCGACGTCCGAGGATATTGCCGCCTATGCCGCGCGTCCAGTAGGTGGCCGGCTCGTTGGGGCTCAGACCGCGGTTGGCCAGCATCTGTCCGAGCTGGGCGTCGGCCTTGGCCGTGGCAAGCACAAAACGCACTTCCTCAACCGTTGGCAGTCGGAAAGTGCTGTATTCCACGGGACTCTCGAAGTTGACCGTCTTGTAGTCCTTGATGAAGGGCTCGCCGCCACGGAAAAGAAAGCGCGACTGGTTGCATGAGTTGAGAACCTTCACCAGCATGCCCGGTGCCTCGGCGGAAGCTTCGCGTATGCAGATGTATTTGGAATCAAGAAAATGCATGTAGATTTTTCCGCCAAAGCGACATATTTTCCGGAACATAAGCCCAGGTGCGACGACATCGCCCACCTTCCATTCGCTCATGCCCGTAGCCTTGAGGAGCGTTCCTTTATAGCAGTTTACCAAACCCATGCGTATAGTCTTTATTGATTCTCGTTGCAAAGATACAAAAAAGTTGACAATAACGCATGCTTTTTTCGGAAAATAATTAAAAAAAAAGAACTTTTTGCACCAAAACGGTTCTGTTTTGATGTTTTCGAAGGAGAATTTCCTTTTGATTGTTGTTTTAGTCGTTTGGTTGTTTGGGAGATTGGTCGTTTAGTCGTTTGGAAGATTGGTCGTTTAGTCGTTTGGGAGATTGGTCGTTTAGTCGTTTGGGAGATTGGTCGTTTAGTCGTTTGGGAGATTGGGAGATTGGGAATTAAGGGAAATAGGAGTTTGGGAGTCTGGGAGTTTAGGAGTTTGGACGATAGTTCTATCAGCTCCACATTTTTGGGCGCTAAGAGTATCGTCCAAACTCCCAAACTCCTAAACTCCCAAACTCCTAAACTCCCAAACAACCAAACGACTAAACGACCAAACGCCCAAACCCCCAAACATCACTCGGCGGTCAGCTCGTAGACGCAGCTGTTGTAGTCTTTTTCCAGCGGCAGGTAGAGTCCTTGCTCCATGAGCAACCGGCCGCTGATGACCTTGCCATTGAGCGCCGACGGCTCGCTTCCCACCTTCACGTTGAGCTCGCGCAGGCGATAGTTCCTGGAGGCATCGAGGCCAGCCAACCGCACGCGAGGCGTCTTTATATTAAATAGGTACTGAATGCGATGGGTGAAGAGCACGGCCTTGGTCTTCGCGTCGTTGGTGTACATGAGCGATGCGATGCCCTGGTTGTCGTAGGGCGAGATGAGTCGATAGAGATTGCCCAGCTGAATGACGTCGCGCAGAGGCTTGTAGTCGGCAATGGCGCGCCGGCACTGCTCGCGCTCCTCGTCGGTCATGTTGCGGGGCTGGAGCTCAATGCCCAGACGACCTGACATGGCCACATCGGTGCGGAACTTGATGGGCGTGGTGCGACCCGTGTTCCAATAGGGCGAATGCGCAATGTGCTGGCCCATGGCGTTGGAGGGGAAGAAATAGCTGGTGCCCCACTGGATGAAGATGCGCTGATAGGGGTCGTTGTTGTCGCTCGTCCAGAATTCCTCGAAGTAAGGCAGCAGCCCGTAGTTCACGCGTCCACCGCCGCTCGAGCAGTCCTGAATGACCAGCTTGGGATATTTCGCGCGGATGCGTTGCAGGGTCTTGATGAGCCCGCGGTGGTATTCTATGTAGAGGTGGCTCTGCTTGTTGGCCGGCAGGTAGCTGGAGCCGAAGTTCTGGAGCGAGCAGTTCGCGTCCCACTTCATGTAATAGATGTCGGGATTCTCGGTCATCAGGTCGTCGACGACATGGAAGACGAAGTCCTGCACCTTGGGGTTGCACATGTCGAGCAGCAGCTGCGTGCCGCCGCGTCCAAGCTTCAGGTCTCTGTTCTTTTCCTGCAACACCCAGTCGGGATGCTTCTCATAGAGCTCGCTCAGCGTGTTCACGCTCTCGGGCTCAATCCATATACCGAACTCGATGCCGAGGCTCTTGGCCTTCTTCACCAGCGTGCCGACGCCGTTGGGCAGTTTCTTCCGGTCCACCATCCAGTCGCCGAGTGTCGACGAGTCGTTGTTGCGCTGGTATTTATCGCCAAACCATCCGTCGTCCATCACGAAGAGCTCGCCCCCCATCTCCTTGATGTCGTCCATCATGTTGAACATGCCTTCCTCGTTGACATTGAAGACGACGCCTTCCCACGAGTTCAGCAATATCTTTCTTGCCTCATTGCCTTGGTTGAGCCATCCCTCGTTGCGTGCCCACCGGTGGAAGTTGCGGCTGACGCCTCCCATGCCTTCGTCCGAAAGGGTGAAGGCCATCACGGGCGTTGTGAATATCTCTCGCGGTTCCAGAATGTATTCGGTGGTCTGCGGGTCAATGCCGGCATAGAAGTGGGCGTAGCGGTTGTCGCCCGAGTTGTTCACGCGCAGCTCGTAGTTTCCGCTCCAGCAGAGGGCGGCTCCAATGACGCGGCCGCTGTTCTCTTGCGGCT
Source organism: Prevotella sp. (assembly GCA_017509155.1). Lineage (GTDB taxonomy): Bacteria > Bacteroidota > Bacteroidia > Bacteroidales > Bacteroidaceae > Prevotella. The sequence continues at coordinate 65,919 of JAFWQE010000024.1, read as the reverse complement.
TACCATCCATTGCGATCATCATCTCGGGCGCATCGTTGTGGGCATTGCGCACACCATCGCTGTTGCGCACCACCTTCAGTCCCGGATTGATGGGCTCCACGGTTGGCGTGGTCTCTGCGCTCCAGTTGCCGTGCATGTGCACCATGTAGAGGTTGCCCTGGGGGATGGCCAGATGGCCCGAGTCATAGCGTTTCAGGGTGACGGCCTTTTTCTCGCGATGCGAAATCTCGGTCCAGGTCTCAATCATGTCGACAGTCGAGTAGGCTTTGTAGAACACCTTCACCGTGACGGGATACTTCTTGTCGGTCATCGTGATGGTGGTGAGGGTGGCGTGTCCGTCGGGCTTGGTCGTCACGTCGTCCACCGTTGGGTAGAGTGTCCACTGTCCGTCGGCATGGAGCACCTGAATGGCGGCCAGGTCCATCATGTCGTCTTGTCCGAAAGCGGGATAGGCCCACTGGTTCAAGGCCAGACCCGTGGTGCGCAGCTGCGACGCCTCTGCGTCGGTGAGCCGCTGGCCGAAATAATCGAAATGCAAGGCTCCGCCCTCGTCAGCGTTCAGCACAAGCGAGTTGTGGGGTGTGTTCACGATGATGTTTCCCTGCCAAGCCACGACCGGCGAAACACCTGACAAGGCCATAATGGCCGCGATGAAGATTGTTTTTTTCATTGATTGAGTATTAAATGTTTATTGATGACATCTGAAGGATTTACGCTTACAAAGGTAGCAAAAGTATTCGAGATGACCAAATCGCGAGGCCCTTTAATCGCACATTTCCCGCTGTTTTGCAAAAAAAGTCGCGTTATTGCAAAAATAACACCAGCAAGACCGGGTCAGTCGGATTTCGTTGACGGTCAACGATGCATTGATCGACTTCTTTTGTTACTTTGTGACTTGTGATTTTGTGACATTAAGGGGGTTCATGATATGCGAAAAAGTCGGAGTAGAATTTTATTATTATATTATAATATAATAATAATCCTTATTTTATACCATTCTGCACTTTCTCGAGGGGCTTAATGTCACAAAATCACATGTCACAAAGGCACAGATTTCTTCTACCCGTACTGATTTGGTTGGCTGCCTCGCCTGAGCACAGTTGACTACTTCACTAATTTGGTTGACTGTGTTTCTAACATAAATCGTCGTAAATCTATCATTATTCTTTGCGCACAGCATTTATGTGATATTTATGTAGATTTACGTTCTAAGCGTGCAGTCCGTGTCAGTCCGTGGTTAAACATTTTTAATGGAAAGACAGATGTTATTAACAGATTTTTACAGGTTATAAGGGGGCGGTTTTTGGCCGTTGGCGGATTTCCGGGTAACTTTGCATTATGAAACGAGGGGATTCTGGCGGCATGATTACGGAGATATGGCGGTGGGAAAACCAAGTTTTGGCAACGGGAAAATGTTGAACCAAAAGAAAGGAGAAACGAGAGATGGATGAATTTCACAAACTGGCGAAGAGCAAGACCGCGAAGTCGAAGGGCAGCGCGGCAGTCCCCCTCCTTTCTTCCCTTTCCAGTCGGATGCCATCCGACAAAACCGCCTACACGAAAACGTTAACGTGCTTTTTCGCGCTGTTTTCCGACGGAATTGCCCTTTTGTGGGTTTTATTCAGTAAATTTGCACCGTTTTCAAGAGCCTTTGGCTCTATCTTCAACCCCAACAACCCATTTCAACCCATGAAGACAAATCGTCTATGGCTCTTCTTAGCCGCCCTTTTCGTGTTCACCGCCGTCAGTGCTCAGCGCCACACCGATGCGCTGAACCGCGGTCTTGTCGCCGTTCCCCTGAACCAAAATGGCAACCACGTCAGCTGGCGTCAGCTGCCTGAGGAATACTACGGCACCACCTATACCCTCATACGCGACGGACGAACCGTGGCCACGGGCCTGACAAAGAACTCGTATGTTGACAAGCAAGGAGCCTCCGGGAGCCGCTATCAGGTGCAAGCGGTGGTGAACGGAACGGCCGGAAACAAGTCGGACAGGATGAAGCCCTGGCCATCATACGTCTATACCCTCAACGAAAACAGCTGCCACTCGGGCTATCTGGATATTCCGCTGGCTGATGTCTACGACCGCGACGGCGTGAAGGTGACGACCGACTATTCGCCCAACGATGCCGAGATGGCCGACCTGAACGGCGACGGCGACCTGGAAATCATCATCAAGCGACTGAACACCGCCGATGCTACTGGCTTCAACACGGGCAACAAAGACAGCGAAGGCCACGACATCTACAACATCTATCCCGCCTCATCGCGCGCCTTCGTGGTGATTGACGCCTACGACGTGAACTGGCAGACGGGTGCTGCTACGCTGATGTGGCGCATCGACTGTGGTCCCAACATGGTGTCGCTCAACTCCACCGAGATTGACATCATCGCCTACGACTGGGACGAGGACGGCTGCGCCGAGGTGGTGCTCAGAGGTGCCGACGACATGATTATCCACAAGAGCGACGGCACTAGTCAGACCATCGGCATTGCCGGCTACAACTTCCGCCAGAGCTCACACTTCAACCACCTGAGCGGAGGCCAGTATGCCTGGACGTTCTTCGGACGCGAATACCTCATCTACATGGACGGAAAGACGGGCACCACCTATCAGGTGATGGACTTCCCTCTGCCACGCATCGAGCAGTCGGAATGGAACGGGCTCGGCGTATCGGTGCCCTATAACGACTACGTGGCGCTGGCCAACGCCGGCTACGGCAACTACTTCACCAAGACGTCGGGCACACACCATAAAGCCTGGGGCGACGACTACGGCCACCGCTCGTCGAAGTATTTCTTCGGCGCGCCTGTGCTCGACGGCCGCTCGGCCTCGCTTTTCATGGCCCGAGGCATCTACACCCGCCACAAGATGATAGCCATGAACCTCGACAAAAAGAACCACGAATGGAGCGAGCTATGGACGTGGAAGTGCAACAACAGCAGCAGTCCATGGTATGGCAACGGCTACCACAACTTCATCATTGCCGACGTTGACGAGGACGGACGCGACGAGATTGTGTACGGCTCGATGGTCATCGACGACGACGGCCACGGCCTGTCAACCACGGGCTTCGAACACGGCGACGCACAACACGTTACCGACTTCAACCCATGGCGCAAAGGCCTGGAGTTCTTCGGATGTCTGGAAGACGGTCCCTACTACGGCTGCGACTATCGCGACGCCACCACCAGCGAGGTGCTCTATAAGTTCAACGCCAGCAAAGACGACGGCCGGGCACTCATGGCCAACTTCAGCAATGTCTACCCCGGAAGTCTGGGACGCTCGGCGTCATCGTCAATCATGAGTTCCGTCACCAACCAGCTGGTAGATGCCCTCAGCGGCGACACCTACATCGTGTGGAGCGACCTGAACAACCGCATCTACTGGGACGGCGACCTCTGTAGCGAAATACTGAACAGTCCTGGCACCGCCCGCGACGCCAAGGTGGAAAAACCCGGCAAAGGAAGACTGTTCACAACGGTGGACTGCAGCATGAACAACGACTCGAAAAACAATCCCTGCTTCCAGGGCGACATACTGGGCGACTGGCGCGAAGAGATCGTGGTCAGGTGCGGAACCAACCTGCGCGTGTACACCTCGGGAGAAGAAACCGACTACACGCTGCCCACATTGTGGTTCGACCACCAGTATCGTCAGGCCATGGTCTGGCAGATGATGGCCTATAACCAGCCTCCCCACCTGAGCTACTTCCTCGGCGAGCTGGAAGGCTACACGGTGGCTCCTCCGCCACTCACGCTCACCGGGCGCACCATCGTAGAGGGTGGTGCCACCATCGGAGCATCGGCCAACGGCCAGCACATCATGGCCTGCAAGGCTTCCGACATGACCATCAGCGTTGAGCAGGGAGCATCGCCCAGCGTATTCACCGACAACGCGCCGTCGTGGGTGCAGGGCACCGACGTAAACGGCACCAGCGGCACCAAGGTGAAGAACGCCAGCCAGGGCGCCACCAACCTGCCTGCCATCAACCGCACCTACTATACCCACACGCTGACCGGCGGCGGCTTCAGCGGCAACATGGCCCTCTGCAAGCAGGGCGGCGGCACACTCATTCTGCCCGACGTGGAGCAGACCTATACTGGCGAGACCACGGTATGGGCCGGCACGCTCCAGTTCAACAGCCAGCTGACCAACAGCCCGCTCGCGCTGAAACGCTTCACCACGCTCAACACCACGGGCGGCAGCTTCCCCAAGGGCATCAGCATGGAATACGGCGCCACGCTCAATGTCGGCGGCGCTGAACAGGGAACCATCGGAACCGTCAGCACATCGGCACTCCAGCTGGGCTACGGCGCACGCATCGCTCTCGACATCAACGGCAAAGGCGACGACCAGCACGACTGGCTCGACGCCACAACCATCAGCCTCGACACCGACAAGGCTTCCGACGACACCTGGACGGCTTTCGGGCCCGAACACCTCGCTCCGGTACTGGTGCTCAACATCACGGCAGCCCTTGAGCCGGGCCTCTACCCCATCGGCCACGTGGACAACCTGAGCGGCGACCTCACAAAGGTGGAGCTGACAACACCCACAGGCGCAACGGCGTCGCTCGAATTTGTGGAGCTGGTCCATGAAGACGGCCTGCTGGCACTGAAGGTGTCGGGCATGGCAGAGCTCGACGAGCCGCAATTCGCCGTCACCGAGATGAAGCCCTACGGCGAACACTTCCTCCCCGTGGTGCGCATCGTGACCGACGAGCCTCAGGGCGTCAACGTCTCCATGCAGCTGACCTTCACCGCAACCGACGGCACCATCTCGACACCGACCGCCAGTGGCGCCAACCACGACGAATACACCTTCACCGAGCCCGGAACGCTCACCGTCACACTGGCTTCCATCGGCTACGCTTCCGCCACGGCAACCTTCGACGTGACAACTCCCTACGACGTGACCTACCAGAGCCTCGACTACAGTACCATTGCCGCCAGTCAGGCCCACGGCATTCTCGGCAACGACTGGGAGACAGAGACGTTCACCTCGCGATGGGCCAACTGGAACCGCAACAACGCCACATACGGAAGCAGCTATGTGATGGTGAAGAACGCCAACAACGCCTATGGACAGGACATCTATCTCGACAACGACGGCAAGCTCTATGCGTCGTACATCGGTTCTGCCTATCCACTGACACTCGTGCAGGACTTCGGCATCGGCCAGAACAAGCCAGCCACCTTCCACGCCGACCAGATAGGAACAAAGGATACATGGATCATGGTGCGCACCGACGTGAGCTATGGAAACAACATCAGCACCACAGGCTTTGTCAGGGCAGACGCTGAGGGCAACTTCACATACGAGATGCCCATGAACGGCACGCTTCAGCAGATTACCGTCTACACGCCGGGCAACAATACGCCCATAGACGACATCGCCACCGCCATCAGCCATCACACATCACCCAACACCCAACACCCAACGTTCAGCATCTACGACCTCACAGGCCGCTATCGTGGCACCAGTGCGGCCCTTCTGCCGGCAGGCACATACATCGTGCGCTCGGCCGGAAAGAGCCACAAGCTGATGGTGAGATAGAAATAGCTTCTTTGAACGACAAGCACAAGTCGGACAGGCCATAACATGCAGACCTGCCCGGCTTTTTTTTAGGAGTTCAGGAGTTACAGAAGTTTCAGACGACACTCTTTGGCGTCGGGTTGTATGAATGGAGCGAATAAAACTGATGTCTGTAACTCCTGCAACTCCAGAACTCCTGCAACTCCTTCAAGAAAATCTCCTGCCTTGAACTCCTGAACGTTAAATACGTTAAAAAAAGAGGAGCAACCATCATGGTTTGAACTATTTAGCGTATCTTTGCATGGAAAAATTGGCAGAGAAAGCATGGACGAACAGAAGAAAGCGACAGAGGAAAGAACCAATCCCTTTTTCGAACCCTATGGGACACCGCACGACACGGTGCCCTTTGACCGTATCACCACGGCCGACTTTGAGGAGGCTTTCATGGAGGGAATCCGTCGCGACAATGAGCAGATAGAGCGAACCATCAACAATCCGGCAAAGCCCACATTCGACAACACCATCATCGACGAGGACGACGACCGTGAGGGCTATTACGACCTGCTGGAAAGGGTGTCGACGGTGTTCTTCAACCTGATGAGCGCCGAGACAAACGACGAGATTGACGCCCTGGCACAGAAGATGCAACCCATACTGACGCAACACGCCAACGACGTGAGGCTGAACAAGCGGCTCTTTGAGCGCATACGCTATGTTCACCGCCACCACCGCAAGCTGACGCCTGAAGAGAAGATGCTGCTCGACAACTGCTACGACGGATTCGTAAGAAGCGGTGCCTTACTCAGCGACGAAGAAAAGGAACGACTCAGAGCGCTTACCGAAGAGGCTTCCATGCTCTCGTTGCAGTTCTCGCAAAACCTTCTGAAGGAGAACAAGGCGTTTACCCTCCACATTGAAGACGAGAAGGACCTCGACGGACTGCCCGACACCGCAAGGGAGGCCGCACGTCTGGCTGCCAAGGAAAAGGACCTGGACGGATGGCTCTTCACGCTCGACATGCCGAGCTACAGCCCCTTCATGACCTATTCCACAAACAGAGAGCTCAGGCAGAAGATGTACATGGCACGCAACACCGTGTGTACGCACGACAACGACCAGAACAACATCGAGATATGCAAGCGAATCGTGAACCTAAGGCGCGAGATAGCCAACATGCTGGGCTACAAGACCTACGCCGACTATGTGCTGAAGCACCGCATGGCCAGTAACGTGAAGAACGTGTACCGCTTGCTCGACGATCTGATTGATGCCTACAAACCCGTGGCGGTAAAAGAGCGCGAGGAACTGAAGAAAATGGCCGAGCACGACGGAGCCAAGACCATGGAGCCGTGGGACCAGGGATTCTATGCTCACCGCCTGCAGATGAAGAAATACGACCTCGACCAGGAGATGCTGAGACCTTATTTCGAGCTGTCGCGCGTCATCGATGGCGTGTTCGGCCTCGCCAACCGGCTCTACGGCATCACCTTCAAGGAGAACAAGGACATTCCCGTCTACCATCCCGACGTGAAAGCCTATGAGGTGTTCGACCGTGACGGGTCGTTCCTGGCTGTCTTCTACGCCGACTTCCATCCAAGACAAGGCAAGCAGGGCGGTGCATGGATGACGGAGTATCAGGGTCAGCACATCGACAAAAAGGGACGCAACGTGAGGCCTCATGTGAGCGTGGTGATGAACCTCACCAAGCCCACCGAGGAGAAGCCGGCACTGCTGACGCTCGGCGAGGTGGAGACATTCCTCCATGAATTCGGCCACTCGTTGCACGGAATGTTCGCCAACACTCGTTTCGAAAGTCTCTCGGGAACCAACGTGTGGTGGGACTTCGTGGAGCTGCCCTCACAATTCATGGAGAACTATGCCGTGGAAAAGGACTTCCTGAGCACCTTTGCCTTCCACTACCAGACGGGCGAGCCCTTGCCCGACGCACTCATTCGCCGCATACGCCGAAGCCGAAACTTCATGGTGGCCACGGCATGTCTGCGACAGGTGAGCTTCGGATTGCTCGACATGGCCTACTACACCCAGCGAAAGCCATTCACTCAGGACATCATCAGCTTCGAGAAAAAGGCATGGGCCAAAGCGCTCATCAACCCTCGGAAGCAGAAAAGCGATACGTGCATGACCGTGCAGTTCAGCCACATCATGGCCGGAGGTTACGCCGCCGGATACTATAGCTACAAATGGGCAGAAGTGCTCGATGCCGATGCCTTCAGCGTGTTCAAGCGCAAGGGAATCTTCAACCAGAAGACAGCCCAGAGCTTCCGCGACAACATCCTGTCGAAGGGAGGCACCGAGCACCCCATGCAACTCTATAAACGCTTCCGCGGAAGTGAACCCAACATCAACGCCCTTTTGAAAAGAAATGGAATCAAACGAGAAACAAAGCAAGCTTGACAGGCGATACCTGCGCATGGCGCTGATATGGGCCGAGAACTCCTACTGCCAGCGTAGGCAGGTGGGAGCACTGGTGGTCAAGGACAAGATGATCATCAGCGACGGCTACAATGGTACGCCCAGCGGATTTGAGAACATTTGCGAAGACGACAACAACGTGACCAAGCCTTATGTGCTGCATGCTGAAGCCAACGCCATTACAAAGCTGGCACGGTCGTCGAACAACAGCGACGGCTCAACGCTCTACGTGACGGCCTCGCCCTGCATCGAATGTGCCAAGCTCATCATTCAGGCAGGCATCAAGAGAGTGGTGTATGGAGAGAAATACCGCCTCACCGACGGCATCGACCTGCTCAAAAGAGCGGGCATCGAAGTGGAACTCATTGAAGTTGGGAAAGAGATGTGAAGATGAAGGATTGAAAGATGAAAGATGAAGGATGAAGGATGAAGGATGAAGGATTGAAAGATGAAGGATGAAGGATTGAAAGATGAGAGATGAAGGATTGAAAGGGTTTTCTTATTCCTTATTCTCTATTCCTTGTGTTCAGTACATATAACTCATTATTAATAAATGAATCAGAACAAGACAAACCGATATATGCCCCTGATGCTGGCACTATGCGTAGTGGTCGGCATCTTCATCGGGACGTTCTTTGCGCGCCACTTTTCTAACAACCGGCTGAACATCATCAACAGTGGCAGCAACCGGCTCAACAACCTGTTGCAGATCATCGACGACCAATACGTTGACAAGGTGAACCTCGACTCACTCGTGGAGAAGGCCATCCCTCAGATACTGGCCGACCTTGACCCGCACTCTGTTTACATCTCCGCCAAGGACGTGCAGACGGCCACCGACGACCTGAAGGGCTCATTCTCGGGCGTCGGCATTGAGTTTGTCATTCGCGAAGACACCATCCACATTCAGGGTGTCATCAAGAACGGCCCTGCCGAAAGAGCCGGACTGCTGGCGGGTGACAAGATCGTGACCGTGGACGACAGCCTCTTCGTGGGAAAGAAAGTGACCAACGAGGAAGCCATGCACAGGCTGAAAGGTCCCAAGGACACGAAAGTGAAAATAGGCGTCATACGCTACGGGGAAAAGGGGGTGAAGCAGTTTACCGTCACCCGCGGTGAAATTCCGACCTACAGCGTCACCGCTACCTACATGCTCGACGAGGACACGGGCTACATACACATCAAGAGTTTCGGCAACAACACCTATTCTGAATTGCTCATCGCGCTGGCAAAGCTGGAGCAGGAAGGATTCAAGAACCTCGTCATCGACCTCCGAGACAACACCGGTGGCTACCTGCAGGCAGCTGTTCAGATGGCCAACGAGTTTCTGCCGCGCAACAAACTCATCGTCTACACCGAGGGCAGAAAGTCGCCACGACAGGACTACAAGAGCGACGGACGTGGCTCCTACCAGAACATTCCGCTGGTGGTGCTCATCAACGAAGTGTCGGCCTCGGCATCAGAGATTTTCGCAGGTGCCATGCAGGACAACGACCGTGCCACGGTCATCGGCCGACGGTCATTTGGCAAGGGACTCGTTCAGCAGCAGATGGAATTCACCGACGGCTCGCTCATCCGCCTCACCATCGCCCGCTACTATACGCCTTCCGGACGTTGCATTCAGAAGCCATACGTGGCAGGCGACAAGGGATATGAAGAAGACCTGCTGTCGCGATACGAGAGCGGAGAGTTCTTCTCACAAGACAGCATCAAGCACACCGGACCAGCCTATCACACCGGCATCGGAAGGGAAGTGTATGGCGGCGGCGGCATCACGCCCGACATCTTCGTGCCTGAGGACACGCTCGGCATGACGAGCTACTACCGCAAGGCCAGCATGAGCGGACTCATATTGCAGTTCGCCTTCCAGTACACCGACGAAAACCGCACCAAGCTCAACGCAGAGGCTGCCGACATGCACATGCTCGACAAATACCTGAAGAGCCAGAACCTTGTGGAGAAATTTGCCGCCTACGCCGACAAGCACGGCCTGCAACGCCGCAACCTCATGATTATGAAGAGTCACGCACTACTGGAGCGCTATCTCCATAGTCGCGTCATCTACAACATCATGGACGAGGACGCATGGATACAATATCTCAACCTCGACGACCCCGTCATCAAGGAAACGCTCAACGTGTTCCGCCGCCATGAGGCCTTCCCCGCAAAACCCGAAGAGTCCATCAGCAAGAAGCTGAAGACCGCCTGGGGAATCAACAAGGCTTACATCAACCACGACATCAACCGCAAATACAGGTTGCGCGCATAAGACCGCCCTCGAACAACATGGACAAGAAAGAACTACGCAACTACATCAGAATGCAGAAGAGACAATTCTCTGGCGAACAGCTCAGGGAATTGTCTCTTCCTGTTATCAGACGCCTGATGGTTCACCCGCGTGTGAAAAACGCCAGCGTCATCCTCATGTACTATTCGCTGGCCGACGAAGTGTACACTCACGACGTCATCGACCAGCTCGTTGCCGACGGTAAGACGGTGCTCTTGCCTGCTGTCATCGACGACACCCGTATGGAACTGCGCACCTACCGCGGCCCGCAGGACCTGCAAGGCGGTTTCTTCGACATCATGGAGCCTGTGGGCGACGTGTTCACCGACTACGAACAAATCGACGTCGCCGTTGTTCCAGGTATGGCCTTCGACAGCCGCAACAACCGTCTGGGCCGTGGACGAGGCTACTACGACCGCCTTCTACCTCAGCTCGCGCATATATATAAAATAGGTGTATGCTTCGACTTCCAGCGTTTGCCCGGCATTCCGACCGACGCAAACGACCAGGCAATGGATGAGGTGATTTAAGCCTTCCCCCATTCTCTCTGAAAGAGGAAGAGGGTTTGGTAGTCAGGGAACCAACTAACAATGGTGTTTCAGAAACAGTTGTCCCCAAAGATTGATAAAAGGGTTGTCTGCCCGTCAGGCCCTCCCCTCCTTCGGAGGGGTCGGGGGAGGTCTCAGTAAATCCTTATCTCCGCAATCAGATGACTTCCCACTTCCTTGTTTAATCTATCCTTCAGCTCACTGCGCCGCATGGAAAGGTCGGCGCGCAAGGCAGGACTCGTTATCTTCACAAACAGCGTCTGGTTGCGTATGAACTTCTCTTCCGTATAGCGGGCGACCACACTCCCCGCCACGCGTTCCCAGGCATCGAGCATGCGCACCTGCATCAAAGGCGTCTCGAGCCCGTTTTCGCGCAGGCAAGCCATCACGATGTCGTCTATTTGTTTCACCTTTCTCCTAAACATCGCTCTCTCCTTCCCTTTCTTTGATTATTCCGTTGTCAACCGAGAAAATCTTGTAGTCCAAGGCCGCATTGCTGAGGATGCGGTCAAGGTGCTCGCGGTTGGTGTCGGTGATGAATATCTGTCCGAACTCATCGCTTGCCACCAGTTTAACAATCTGTTCCACCCTTTGGGCGTCGAGTTTGTCAAACATATCGTCGAGCAGCAACAGAGGCGTCGTGCCGTTTCCGGCCTTTTTCAGGAAAACGAACTGCGCCAGTTTCAGCGCCGTCACGAAAGTCTTGTTCTGCCCCTGGCTTCCCTCGCGTTTCATGGGATAGTCTCCGAGCGTCATCACAAGGTCGTCTTTGTGAATGCCATGCAGCGAATAGCCCACAGCCCTATCCTTCATCCTGTCACGACGAATCACGTCCAAGAGCGCTCCCCGTTGGCAATGCGACACATATTCAAGCGACACCTGCTCGCGCCCTCCGGCAATGCGGCCATACATCTGCTGGAACACCGGTATCAGCTCGTCTACGAACTGCCGCCTGCGCTCGTAGATGGCTTCGCCTTCCACAGCCATCTGCTCCTCCAGAATGGAAAGCAGTGCCTCGTCGGGTTCCTCCTCCATCTTCAGCAACACATTGCGCTGCTGCAACGCCTTGTTATATCGGTTGAGCGCATCGATATAGGTCTTGTCATATTGCGACACCACCACATCCATCAGCCGCCGCCGTTCTTCGCTGCCACCGTCAATGAGATAGGCATCAGAGGGCGACACCATGACCAGCGGAATCAGTCCGATGTGCTGCGACAGCCGCTTGTATTCCTTCTTGTCGCGCCTGAAGTGCTTCTTCGTGCCGCGCTTCATGCTACAGGAAACAGACAACTTCGTGTCTGCCGCCCCAGACGGGTCCTCTACTTTCACTTCTCCGCTATCATATTCGCCTTCAATCACGAAGAAGGGCTCGTCGTGACTGATCACCTGCGAGTCCTGGTTGGTGAATGCGCTATGGCAGAACGACAGATAGTAGACCGCATCCAGCAGATTGGTCTTTCCGGCACCGTTGTGACCCACAAAGCAATTCATCTTCGGCGACAACGCCAACGATGCCTCGCGGATGTTCTTATAGTTCAAAATAGAGATTTTTTTCAGTAGCATCTGCCGTATTTTTCTGCAAAGTTAAGCCTTTTATTGCTTAAAAACGAAAAAAGTCAACAATAAATTTCAGTATGTGGATTAAATTCCGTAATTTTGCAACCGCTCTGTGGATTCGGCTCTCATACCGCCCTCGCAGAGTGCCTTCAAACGGAGAATAAAAACAAAAAACAAGTATAGAAAAATGGCAAACAAGAAAACCGTCAAGAACGTAAAAGAACAGAACGTTGAGACACTCAACAGCAAAGAGGCCTTCTTCCTGAAGTACAAGAAGGCCATCATCATTGCAGTGGCAGCCCTGGTGGTCATCATCGGCGGCTATGCACTTTTGAAGAACCTCTATCTCCAGCCCCGCGAAGACACCGCCAGCACCGAGCTCGCCAAGTGTCAGGAGCTTTTTGCCAACGAGCAGTATGCCGACGCACTCAATGGAAACAAGAACGGCGTGCCCGGATTCCTGAAAGTGGCCTCAGAGTACGGCAGCACCAAGGCCGGCAATCTGGCCAACCTCTATGCCGGACTCTGCTATGCTAACCTGCAGAAGTGGCAGGAGGCAGCCACCTCCATCGAGAACTACTCTTCTGGCGACGACCAGATGGTAAGCCCCGCTGCCATGGCCGCCCTCGGCAATGTCTATGCCCACCTGAAGAACTACGACAAGGCCGTAGACTGCCTCAAGAAGGCTGCCTCCATGGCCGACGCCAAGGCTCCCAACGGCCTCAGCATGGCCGAGACGCCCTACTTCCTGCTCCAGGCTGGCGAGATTCTCGAAGCTCAGAACAAGAAGGACGAGGCCCTGAAGATCTATCAGGACATCAAGACAAAATACGTGAACTCTGCCGTGAGCGTAGAGGTTGAAAAATACATCCTCCGACTCGCACAGTAAACCATGGCCACCGCACTCCACAACCTTTCCAGCTACGACGCCGACAAGGTGCCCGATGCCAGTAACATGTGCTTCGGTATCGTCGTTGCCGAGTGGAACCCCGAAATCACAGGAGCACTGCTGCAGGGTGCCGTCTCCACACTGGAGAAGCACGGCGCACTGCCCGAGAACATCCACGTGAAGACCGTGCCTGGTTCGTTTGAGCTCATCTACGGAGCCCACCAGATGACACGCAACGACGGCTACGACGCCATCATCATTCTGGGAAGCGTCATCCGTGGCGAGACGCCCCACTTCGACTACATTTGTCAGGGCGTCACACAAGGCATTGCCGAGCTCAACATCAAGAGCGACATACCCGTCATCTACGGACTGCTCACCACCAACGACCTGCAGCAGGCCAAGGACCGCGCCGGAGGACGACTGGGAAACAAAGGCGACGAGTGCGCCATCGTAGCCATCAAGATGGCAAAGTTCTGAACAATAAAGTATTCTTTTTCAAAAGAGTATTCAGGTTGGTTAGTTGAAGCGGCAGATTTTTCTGCCGCTCTTTTGTTTATCCGGCCTCTATCCGGAGTCTATTCCTGGGAGCTATGCGGGCGGATACGCTGATCCGCCCCTACAGAAGCATAGATTGTGACTACCTATCTTGGTCGAATTGCTTGCGGAATCTATGGAAGCTGAATCATGCGTTCTGCCGTTTTATCGTCGACTGTATGACAGTTTCTGCATGCCAATTTGTCGCTTTCAAGGAACGAAACCATTGGTTTTGTTCAACAATTCCATTGGTTTCGTTGAACGATTTCATTGGTTTTGTTCAACGATTCCATTGGAATTGTTTCGGAAAACGGGCGCTTTTGTTGCTCCCAAACGTCGTTTTCGCCGTTCGTTTTTTACAGTTTTGGATTCCGAAAACGGAATCTGGTTGCTGCTACCTTAGAAGAAAATGAGCAAAAAACTTTCCTTTTCCTGTTGTTCTCTCGCGGAAAACAGTTATCTTTGCACATCAATAAAAAACAATCGGAGTACATATATGAAACTAATCAGTTGGAATGTGAACGGACTGAGGGCCTGCGAGGGAAAGGGCTTCAGCGAGAGTTTCAAGGCGCTCGACGCCGACTTCTTCTGCCTGCAGGAGACGAAAATGCAGGCGGGACAGCTCGACCTGGCGTTCGAAGGATACCAGTCGTACTGGAACTATGCCGAGAAGAAAGGCTACTCGGGCACCGCCATCTTCACGCGACATGAGCCGCTCAGCGTCAGCTATGGCATGGGCATCGACGAGCACGACCACGAGGGTCGCGTCATCACTCTGGAGATGGACGACTTCTACCTCGTAACGGTCTACACGCCCAACTCTCAGGACGGTTTGCGCAGGCTTGACTACCGCATGCGCTGGGAAGACGATTTCCGCGCCTTTCTTGGTCAGCTCGACAAGCAGAAGCCGGTCATCGTGTGTGGCGACATGAACGTGGCCCACAAGGAAATAGACCTGAAGAACCCCAAGACCAACCGCCGGAACGCCGGCTTCACCGACGAGGAGCGCGAGAAGTTCACCACATTGCTCGACAGCGGTTTCACCGATACGTTCCGTTTCTTCTACCCCGACCTGACCGACGCCTACTCCTGGTGGAGCTACCGTTTCCGCGCCCGCGAGAAGAATGCAGGGTGGCGCATAGACTATTTCGTGGTGTCCGACCGTCTGCAGCAACGGCTGGCCGACGCCAAGATTCACAACGAGATATTCGGAAGCGACCACTGTCCCGTGGAGCTTCTGCTGAAATAAAGCAGTTGATGGAAGTTTCGGAAGCTATCGCGTACAGTGAGTTACGCTCATTTATCTGCCAGAAAAAAGTAGTTTATTTGCCAAATAAAACGCATTTATCTGCCAGAAAAACCGCAACAAGATAACACCTTAAAAAAGCAAGATATGAAACTGAAATACCTGTTGGAATCGTTCGAGTTCGACGACTTTTTCCCCAGCGTGGTGCAGATGTACCCCAATGCCCGCCGCCACAAGCAGGAGTTCCGCCATGCCTACGACCTGCTGGTGGACATGCGCCCCACCCCTTCAAACAAGAACATACGCTACACCCTCATCAAGGATGAGGTTATGGGCGACAGCTACTTCGGAGCCAACGACCAGAACTTCCGCTCCACATGGGACGTTCTGCTGGGCAAGGAGGTGAAGAAGGACAAAGGCGTGGACCTGACGGAGGAGGAAATCGTGGCCAACTGCCTCATCAACGTCATCTTCCTGGGCAAGCACCCTGCAGAATACGAGCAGAGCTACCTGAAACTGACAAGGGGACGATGACTCCCGAAAAAGGGGTTTGACGCATCAAACCCCTTCGTCTTCCTCTTCAGCCACGCGGCCCACGGGATTCACATTCACCACGTCGAGCTTCGTGTCTTTCTGGAAGCTTACGTCGCCGTGGCTGGTCACGGTGATGAGCAATGGTATGTATTCGTCGCTCAGCACATCGGCAGCGCCCACGCTTGCGGCGAGTCGCAGCTGTTCACCTTCTGCACGGTCTTTGACAACGCCCAGCAGGACACCCGTCTTGCGGGTGTTCTCGTCGAGCAGGTCGCTGAAATCGGACTTGCTGAACACACGGTTGAAGAACTCGGAACCGTCGGGCCGCACCACGCGCACCCGTATCAGATTGTCAAAATACTTATGTCCCTGCTCGTCGGTCACCACAGACGCGCTGTCGGCAGGTGCCCTTTTGACAAACAGCTTATACACCTTGCCCAGCCATTTCACTGTGTCCTCGTGCTCCACGACATCCATCCTGGTGGGTGTGTCCGACGTGGCCACAGGCTCGGGCTTGGGCGCAATGATTACCGTACTCTCTTTCTTCTCACCGCTGCATGCCACCATTGCGCCCGCCACGCAGACAGGCATCAAGGCCAGCATCAGTTTTCTCATGTATGCCATGTTGTAAACAGTGTTTTTTCTTCTAATTGTCTGCGAAAGTACAAAAAATATTGCTAACAACGACAACAAATAACACAAAAAAGTGAAAAAACAATGCAAAATGTCGAGATAAAGAGAATTATTATGTATCTTTGCAAGAAATTGGTGTCTTTCTGCACCATCAAACAAACCATCCGATATGAAGAACCTTGCAATTGCACTGCTTCTGCTCCTGGCCACACTGGCGTCGTGCTCCGACGGAAGCACCGCACCGCCGGCGCCAGAACAGGTTGACACCATCCCCATGCTGGTGACACAGATAAAGAAATGTGCCCGACTCTACTCCGCCGAATACCAGCTTCACAAGATTGTCACGCACGAAGACCAGATGAAGCTGCGCGGTTCGTTCATGGCAAAAGAGTTCAATATCACCCTGCCGCTGGGCGACCGCAAGATTGCCATTCCCATGGACGCCACGCTGAAGGCATACGTGGACTTCAGCACATTCAGCGACAAGAACGTGCACCGCCGTGGAAAGAAGATTGAGATCACGCTGCCCGACCCGAAGGTGGAACTCACCAGCAGCAAGATCAACCATGCGGAAATCAAGAAGCAGGTGTCGCTGCTCAGGACTTCGTTCAGCGATGCTGAGATGGCCAACTACGAGAAACAGGGGCGCGCCGCCATACTGAACGACGTGCCAAAGCTCGGCATCATCGAGATGGCACGCGCCAATGCGGCCAACACACTGATTCCCATGCTTGTCAACATGGGCTTCCAGGAGGCCGACATCACGATAACCTTCCGTAAGCAATTCTCCAACAGCGACCTGCCAAAGTTGCTCGACACCAAATCATTAGCACGATGACCAAGAAGAAGACACGCAAGAAGATAGCCGCCAGCAAGCCGAAGGAGCAGCCGAGCGGCATAGAGGTGATTCTGGATTTCCTGCTGAAACTCATCGGCAAGGGCGGCAAATGGGCGTTCATCACCATCCTTGTGCTCGCGCTGCTGGTGCTGGGCGTGGGAGCCTACCTGCTCAACAGGGTCAGCGAAAACAGCGCCACCACCGAGGTGGACCAGCGCATTGACGTGACCCCCACGCAGATTACGGCCATGAAGCAGATTGGCCAATGGGAGTTTCTCTCCGTGAGCGACGAGGAACTGGTGGACACATTGCGACCCGGCTTCTTCTCCGACGACGAACTGATACGCTTCTACTACGGCACCATGCGGCTGGGCATTGACATGAGCGACGCCAACGAGAGCTGGATCAGCCACGACAACGACACCATCGAGGTGACACTGCCGCCCATCCGTCTCCTCGACGACCGCTTCATCGACGAGGCGCGCACGAAGTCGTTCTTTGAAAGCGGCAGCTGGAGCGATGCCGACAGGGAAGCCATGTATCAGCGGGCTCGCCAGCGCATGATGGTGCGAGGCCTGAGCAAGTCGAACATGGAGAGCGCCGAGCAGAACGCCTCGCGACAGTTCTATCAGATGATGCGCTCCATGGGATTCGAGCACGTGAAGGTAAGATTCGCCCAAACACCGCAAGAACGAAAAAAGCAATGACGCTACTGGCGCCATTGCCTCACTCGTCAGCATCCACACTTCCAACAACCAGTTCTCCACTCTCCACTTCAACTCTACAATGGATACACTCAACAACCTTCTCACCGACCTGAGCGGTTTTCTTTGGGGATGGCCCATGATCATCCTGCTACTGGGCACGCATCTTTTCCTCACCATCCGGCTGCATTTCCCCCAGCGCCACATCTTCACGGCCATCCGCCTGAGCATCAGCCACGACAGGCAGTCGCAAGGCGACGTGAGCCAGTTCGGGGCCCTGGCAACGGCACTGGCCGCCACCATCGGAACAGGCAACATCATCGGTGTGGCAACGGCCGTGGCCCTGGGAGGTCCGGGAGCCGTGCTCTGGTGCTGGCTCACCGGTTTCTTTGGCATCTCCACGAAGTATGCCGAGGGCTTGCTGGCAGTGAAATACCGCACGAAGACCGCCGACGGACGAATGGTGGGCGGTCCCATGTACGCCCTGGAGCGCGGTCTGGGATGGAAGACGATGGGCGTTCTGTTTGCCCTGTTCACCGCCATTGCCTCTTTCGGCATCGGCAACACCGTTCAGGCCAATGCCATCGCGACGCTGACCAACGAGACCTACAGTCTTTCACCCTACATCACAGGCGCCGTCGTGGCCCTGCTGGCGGGAGCTGTGGTGCTGGGCGGCATCAAGAGCATTGCCCGGGTATGCACGGCGCTGGTGCCCTTCATGGCGCTGTTCTATATCATTGGCTGCATCATCATCCTCTTCATGAACGGCTCCTATGTGTGGCCCGCCCTGAAACTCATCTGCTCGAGCGCGTTCTCGCCGCAGGCAGCGGGAGGCGGCTTCGCTGGTTCCACCATCATGCTGGCAGCACGCTACGGCATTGCGCGAGGACTGTTCAGCAACGAGTCGGGCATGGGCTCTGCACCCATCGTGGCCGCTTCAGCACAGACGCGCAACCCGGTACGCCAGGCGCTCGTCTCGTCGAGCGGAACATTCTGGGACACGGTGGTCATCTGCGCTCTCACGGGTCTGGTCATTGTCAGCTCTGTCATGGCCTACCCCGACATCACATACGAAAACGGAGCCACGCTCACCAAGATGGCTTTCAGCAAGATACCGTATATCGGCGCACCACTTCTTACGTTCGGCCTGCTCACCTTTGCCTTCTCCACCATCCTCGGGTGGGAGATCTATGGCGAACGCGCCGTGGAATACCTGAAGGGAAAGAAGTGGACTCGCTACTACCGCATACTCTATGTCGTGGCCATCTTCGTGGGCAGCATCATGAACCTGGGCCTTGTGTGGAACCTTTCCGACTGCATGAACGCGCTCATGGCCATACCCAACCTGCTCTGCCTGCTTTTCCTCAGCGGTGTTTTGGTGAAGGAAACGCGCACCTATTTGTGGCAGAAGATGCTCGACCAGGACATGGACGAAGAATGAAAGAAAACGCATAAATAGAAAAAAAGCCCTTCTGCAACGCTTTGCAGAACGGGCTTTCTACTCACTAAATCAACAAAAACTAATTCTCTTTCACTTAAAGCTTTTTGCGTTGCAAAGATAGATATTTTTATGATATCGCCACAAAAGCATCGTTTAAAATTTGTTAAATATCGGAATATCTTACATAATTGTCGAGAATCTTTACATTTATCGTCTCTTTCTTCCTCGTATCACTCAACTTTCGCATGTTCATGGAGCTCTCTGCAAGCAGAGCGTCCAAGGCCTGATGACCTTGGCAGAGCGCAGGAGTTCAGGAGCTACTGGAGTTACAGACATTAGTTTGATTTGCTCCATTTAAAGAATCGCACTAAAAGTATCGTCCGCAACTCCTGTAACTCCTGTAACTCCTGAACTCCCGAAGTTGAATCATATTAGTTTTTTGCACACATTCTTCCTCCATCGTTTTCCGCTCCCCCACCCCAAGAAAGAACCTAAAGAAATCGCCTTCGTCCAGTATGTTGCTGTGCCACAGCAACACCCTCCCATCACGAAAAAGCAGAGGAAAAACAGCAGAAAAAAGCGCAAAAGTTGCCGTATGTGATAGAAAATGCGTACTTTTGCGACAGACAAAAGAAAGCAAAGAGAAACTGAAAATGAAAAAAACAATCCTCCTAGCAGCAATGCTCTGCCTGTGCGCCGCCGTCAGCCACGCGCAGGACCCCAATTTCTACATCTACCTGTGCATCGGACAGTCCAACATGGTGGGACAAGGTCCCATAGCGGCCGAAGACTCCATCGTCAGCGACCGTTTCCTCAACCTCACGGCCTCCGACTGCGACACGCACCCCATGGGCCAGTGGCGCAAGGCCATTCCGCCCCTCTGCCGTCAGTGGACGAAACTCTGTCCGGCGGACTATTTCGGCCGTACCATGGTGGAGAACCTGCCGGAAAACGTGCGCGTGGGCACCATCATGGTGGCCGTGGACGGCTGTTCCATCCGCTTGTTCCATCCCGACAGCTGTTCGCAGTGGATTGCCGGTGACTTGCCCGACTGGCAGCGTGCCGAGGTGAACTGCTACGGAGGACTGCCTCTGCATCGTCTGCTCACATTGGCTGAAAAGGCACAAAACGATGGCGTCATCAAGGGCGTACTGCTTCATCAGGGCGAGACCGATGCCTACGACGAGCGTTGGCTGCGCATGGTGAAGGAGCTCTATGAGAATCTGCTCAGCGAACTCAACCTGAAAGCTGAAGACTGCCCACTGATTGCCGGTGAGACGGTGAGGGAGGAATACAATGGCGTCTGCGCTCATGCCCTGCCCACCATACGCCGTCTGCCTGAGTGGATACCCACCGCTCATGTGGTGTCGGCCGAAGGCTGTGCCCCACTCGACGACAATGTGCACTTCTCGTCGGAAGGCTACCGCAAGCTGGGCCGCCGCTACGCCATCGAAGCCCTCAAGGTGCTGGGCATACAGGTGGCCGACCAGCCTGCCGAGCAAGCCACAACGGCAGACAACGAAAAGAAGTTCGATGTTGACGTCACGTTCCGCAAGAACAAGGCAACCATCAAGGCGTCTGTCCCCATCAAGCGCGTAGAGATAGTCAGCTACAGTGGCTACAAGGTGGGATTCATAGAGCGCGTCGGTGCTCCCACCCACACCATGAAAATCAACCTGAAGAAGATTACCGACCCAACACTCATCTTCATCGTTGAGGACTATAACGGCACGAAGGTCACCAAGCGTGCTGAGCGATGAAGCCGTGACGGATGAATGGCTCCGTTCATTCATCACGCCATGTCCATAAAAGCAGAAAAGCAGCCTCGCGACCGCATTTGTCGCGAGGCTGCTTTTTTCGTTAGCTGTGCAAGGGACGCAGAGTTACTTGCCCTCGATGTCCTTGAAGTATTTGTAGGTGCTCACCTTCAGTTCGTCGGTGGCGGGTTCGTCGCAGACGATGATGCCATGCTGGTGCATCTGGAGGGCCGAGATGGTCCACTCGTGGCTGACGCATCCCTCCACGGCAGCGTGCAGAGCGCGAGCCTTGTGGTGTCCGTTCACGAGAATCATCACCTCGCGAGCATCCATCACAGTTCCCACACCCACGGTGAGAGCAGACTTGGGCACCTTGTTCACGTCGTTGTCGAAGAAACGCGAGTTGGCAATGATGGTGTCGGTGGTGAGGGTCTTCTGGCGCGTGCGGCTGGTGAGCGACGAGAAGGGTTCGTTGAAGGCAATGTGGCCATCGGGGCCGATGCCGCCGATAAAGAGGTCGATGCCGCCGGCCTCCTTGATCATTTCCTCATAGTGGGCGCACTCTGCAACGAGGTCGGGAGCGTTGCCGTTGAGGATGTGGATGTTCTCCTTGGGGCAGTCGATGTGGTCGAACAGGTTGCGAGCCATGAAAGAGTGATAGCTTTCTGGGTGCTCTTCGGGCAAACCGACGTATTCATCCATGTTGAAAGTAAGGACGTTCTTGAAACTTACGCGTCCTTCCTTGACTGCCTTCACCAGGCAGGCATACATGCCTTCGGGTGAAGAACCGGTGGGCAATCCCAGTACGAAGGGCTTCTCAGCGGTCGGTTTGAAGGCGTTGATTTTCTCAATGACATGCTCAGCCGCCCACTGCGACATGGCGTCATAATTCTTTTCAATAATTAATCTCATGGTCTATGTTGTTATTAAAAAAGATTTTTTCGGCTGCAAAAGTAATAAAAAAGTATCAAAACGTAATATAAGCGGCGCTTTTTTTTTGATTTTAACATAAAAAAAGCTCCGACATCACGTCGGAGCTGTTTCTACCTTTTTGAATGTCTTAGCAGTTAGTATTATGTAGCATGTATTTCTGAAAATCCTTATTTCTTTTGACATTGCAAAGGTACGGCTTTTCCTTGATTTAGGTCAATAATACTGTATGTTTTTTCAAAAAAGTTACGAAAACGTTTACGAAAAGTAACATCAACAAAACAAAAATGTTACAATTGATGCGTCTAATGATAACGTTTACAAAGGTAGCAAAAAGGGCATCTGTGAAGATGAAAAGAAAAAAAACGCATGTTTTGCGTGTCATTTCAGTTTTTTGTCGTATCTTTGCATCCATTCTAACACCTTATTATATATAAAGGTAAAAAACATTATTGTCAAAAGGAAACACTCATGAGAAGAAACATCATTCTCCGCATGGCAGTCGTATTGTCGCTGCTACTCATGGCTTTTCAGCATGCCGAGGCCAACGACGCCGTGTACTTTGTGAACGGCAACCAGCTGCAGCCCCTGCAGGAAACAGACATTTCGGTGAAGAAGGAAGTACTCACCATCACGATCGGTGAAGACGGTTTCGCCTACGTCGACGTAGACTACGAGTTCATGAATAAGGGAAAGGCCAAGACCATCACCATGGGATTCGAGGCCGAAGCGCCCTACAACGACATCATCGAAAACTCCATCAACAAACATGGCGGCCATCCGCACATCATGGATTTCACCGTGTCACTGAACGGAAAACAGCTCACGTACAGCAACAACGTGGTGTTTGCTGCCGACTATGAGGGCAACTATCCGAAGGAAGTGCAGGCTTTGCGCAAGGATACGATGACGTATGTGCCGGTGGACTTCAGTCGCTGGGAGGAACAGGATGGCGACGCACAGATGCTCAAGAACAAGCAGACGGGCGAAGAAGCCAACTATTCGTATGTCTACTACTTTGAGGCACCCTTCGGCGAAGGCATCAATCGTGTTCACCACACCTACCGCTACCGCATGTCGTATGGTGCAGGCAACACCTTCACCATCAGCTACTGGCTTACCCCGGCTATGCGATGGGCCAACCACCAGATTGACGACTTCACGCTGCGCATCCGGGCCGATCAATGCACCAAACACTTCTTCGTGGACTGTCCAATACTCAACAGCGAAGGGTTCGTCGTGAAGGAAGGCAGGGGCAAGACACGGAAACTGACCGTCAAGCACTGGGCTGATGAGGAAGAGAAAGAAGTCCCCGTCACGGAAGTGGTGCTGCGCAATGGCATGGTGGAATGGCACAGCCTGAACTTCAAACCCGTCGCCAATATGGACATTGCATCGGCAGATCAGCTGGAGTATATCGTCGCTCAGGACTCCGCACCTTTCTGTCTCTACTACGACAGCGGGGCGACCTTCAACCTGTGGGGCGGCTGGTGGAAGACGTTCGACGACCTGTATACCGGCCCCGACAACGAGAAACAGAAGCAGGCTTTCGCTGCGCGTCTGCGCCGCAACCTTCCATACGCCCATCGTGGTTATGTGTTCAAGGACCCCGAACTGAAAAGAATCTTTGAGTCGATGTGGTGGTACATGCCCGATGAAAACTGGAAGCCGACGGCCGACAGTTTCAGCCAGCACGAGCAGGAACTCATTCAGCAAAGCGACAATTTCGGCGATGACGACGAATAGCAAGTCACCTGTCCGGGCTTTGTTTACAATCATCAGAAAGCAATAATGAAAGAATTCGTAATATCCGAGGTCAAGGCCGAGACCGCCGTACTGGTGGGACTCATCACGCAACAGCAGGACGAGGCCAAGACAAAAGAATATCTTGACGAGCTGGAGTTCCTGGCCGAGACGGCCGGCGCCGTATGCGTGAAAAGGTTCACCCAGCGCGTAGGCGGACCGAGTCAGGTGACCTACGTCGGCAAGGGAAAGCTCGAAGAGATCAAGCAATTCATCAAACAGGAGGAAGACATGGAGCGCGAGGTGGGCATGGTTATCTTCGACGATGAGCTGTCTGCCAAACAGATACGCAACATTGAGGCCGAACTGAAGGTGAAGATACTTGACCGCACGAGTCTTATTCTCGATATCTTTGCCATGCGTGCGCAGACAGCCAACGCAAAGACGCAGGTGGAGCTGGCGCAGTATCGCTACATGCTGCCTCGACTGCAGCGTCTTTGGACCCACCTGGAACGACAAGGCGGCGGTTCTGGCAGCGGAGGCGGAAAGGGAAGCGTAGGACTGCGCGGACCTGGTGAGACGCAGCTCGAAATGGACCGCCGCATCATCCTGCAGCGCATCACCCTGCTGAAACAGCGGCTCGTGGAGATTGACAGGCAGAAGACAACGCAGCGAAAGAACCGTGGGCGACTGATTCGCGTAGCGCTTGTGGGCTACACCAACGTGGGAAAGTCGACCCTCATGACACTACTTTCGAAAAGTGAGGTGTTTGCAGAGAACAAGCTCTTCGCTACACTCGACACCACCGTCCGCAAGGTGGTGGTGGGAAACCTGCCCTTCCTGCTCGCCGACACCGTGGGATTCATCCGCAAACTGCCCACCGATCTGGTTGACTCGTTCAAGTCAACCCTCGACGAGGTGCGAGAAGCCGACCTCCTCGTTCACGTCGTAGACATTTCCCATCCCGACTTTGAAGAGCAGATACAAGTGGTGAACAACACGCTGAAGGAACTCGGAGCTGCCGACAAGCCCATGCTCATGCTGTTCAACAAGATTGATGCCTACACATGGGTGGAGAAAGAAGCCGACGACCTGACACCCATGAAGAAAGAGAACATCTCGCTCGAAGAGCTGCAGAAGACGTGGATGGCCCGGCTTGGCGAAGACACGCTCTTCATCTCGGCACGCGAAAAGCTGAACATCGACCAGCTGCGCGATACGCTTTACAAGAAAGTGCGCGAGCTGCATGTGCAGAAATACCCTTACAACGACTTCCTCTACAACGTGGAAGAGGACGAAGAAGAACAATAATCAACAAACATCGTCTAGTATGTTGCCGTTCACGGTAACCCCCAAAAGATGATAACAACAACAAACATAAATGAATCAGATTATGGAGAATTACAGATTACTGACAGAAGATGAAATCATCATTCTGGAGAACAATGGATGTACGGCCGAGGATTGGACTGCCGTGAACGTAGCTGAAGACTTTCAGCCCAACCACGTAAGAAACACCAGTTTCTATGGCGAGATCAATCTTGGTGTGTTCGAGAAGAACGTGGAAATCACCAAAGGCTTCATCAAGCATACCGGCATCAACCGCGCCACGCTGCGCGACGTCACCATCGGCGACAACTGCCTCATAGAGAACGTGGGCTGCTATATCAACAACTATACGATTGGCGACGACTGCTACATTGCCAACGTCAGCGTCATAGAGACGACGGAAGGCGCCACCTACGGAGAGGGGAACCTCATCAGCGTGCTCAATGAAGCCGGCGACGGAAACGCCATCATCTTCGGCAACCTGAACAGCCAGTTCGCAGCCTTCATGGTGAAGCACTTCACCGATAAGAACATCAAGGACGAGATACGTCGTCTCATCAACGAGGACATTGAGCGCAACATGCCCGAACGAGGCATCATCGGCAACAACGTGAAGATTATCGGCACCAAGGAAATCACCAACACGGTGGTCAACGACAACTGCGAGATCAACGGTGCCTCGCGTCTCAGCGACTGCTCCATCCTCAACGGTCCCAACGACTCTGTCTACATCGGCACGGGAGTCATCTGTGAGAACTCCATCATCTGCAACGGTTCGAGCATCATCAACAGTGTGAAGATACAGGACTGCTTTGTGGGCGAGGCCTGTCACATCGCCAACGGCTTCACTGCCTCGCAGAGCGTGTTCTTTGCCAATAGCTACATGTCCAACGGCGAGGCCTGCGCCGCTTTCTGCGGACCGTTCTCTGCCAGCCACCACAAATCGAGCCTGCTCATCGGCGGACAGTTCTCGTTCTACAATGCAGGCTCAAACACCAACTTCTCCAACCATGCCTACAAGATGGGGCCCATCCACTACGGCACACTGGAGCGAGGCACAAAGACCGCCAGCGGAAGCTATGTGCTGATGCCGGCAAAGATTGGCGCTTTCTCTGTCTGTATGGGAAAGTTGATGCACCATCCCGACACACGCGACGTGCCGTTCTCCTATCTCATCTCCTACAACGACGATATGTACCTGGTGCCTGGCCGCAACATCACCACCGTGGGCCTCTATCGCGACATCAAGAAATGGCCGAAGCGCGACAAGCGACTCAGCGGAAGCCAGAAGAGCATCGTCAACTTCGACTGGCTCTCGCCCTTCACCGTGGGTGAGATTCTCAGGGGAAAGAAGATTCTGGAGAACCTGAAGGCCGCATCGGGCGACCTGCAGTCGAAATACAACTATCACGAATATGTCATCAACGCCTCGTCACTCAACAAAGGCATCAAGTACTACGACATCGCCCTGCGCCTCTATATGGGTGCCGTGCTCAAGCGGGCCAAGAAGCACAACTACTTTGCCAAGCCCACGACGGAAACGGGCAAGGGCAACTGGATCGACCTGAGCGGACTGCTGCTGCCCGAGAGCGAGGAAGCCAAGCTCATCAGCGACATCAAGAACGGAACGCTTAAGACCATACAGGCTGTCATCGACCGCTTCGTGGAAATCGACGAGAACTACCGCAAGTACCAGTGGGCATGGACGTATCAGATGATTCTCGACTACTACAATCTGACCGAGATTACCGAGGAAGATGCCCAGCGCATTCGCGAGGACTACATCAAGGCTCGCCGCACATGGATCGGAGAAATCAGGAAGGATGCCGAGAAGGAATATGCCATGGGCGACGTGGAGGAAGAGGTATTCCACGACTTCATCAACAAGCTCGACCACGAAATCGACTACGAGGACATGGCCTGATGCCTCAAGAAGATTCAAACCAATTTATGTATAATATGAGAAAACTTTTTGTATCATTGCTGCTTGCACTGGCTTTTTCATCAGTGCAAGCCAAGGACTACACCTATCAGACCGTTCCCGGCGACATGATGCACACACGCATCTACACGCTTCAGAACGGACTGAAAGTGTATCTTTCTGTCAACAACGAGAAACCGCGCATCCAGACCTACATCGCCGTGCGCACAGGTTCGAAGAACGACCCAGCCGAGACCACGGGCCTTGCCCACTATCTGGAGCACCTGATGTTCAAGGGCACAGATAAGTACGGCGTGACAGACCCTGTGGCCGAGAAGCCTTTCCTCGACGACATACAGCAGCGCTACGAGGAATACCGTCTGCTCACCGACCCCGAGCTGCGTCGCCAGAAGTACCACGAGATCGACAGTGTGTCGCAGCTGGCAGCCCAATACTTCATCCCCAATGAATACGACAAGCTCATGTCGGCCATCGGAGCCGAAGGCACCAACGCCTACACCTCCAACGACGTGACCTGTTACACCGAGGACATTCCGTCCAACGAGGTGGAGAACTGGGCCAAGATTCAGGCCGACCGTTTCCAGAACATGGTAATCCGCGGCTTCCACACGGAGCTCGAGGCCGTCTACGAGGAGTACAACATCGGCATTGCCAAGGACTCGCGCAAACTGTGGGAGTCGATGAGCCGCATGCTCTTCCCCACCCACCCCTACGGAACCCAGACCACCATCGGAACACAGGAACACCTGAAGAACCCGTCGATTACAAACATCAAGAACTACTTCAACAAGTGGTATCGCCCCAACAACGTGGCCATCTGCATGGCAGGCGACTTCGACCCCGACAAGGTCATCGCCACCATCGACCGGTATTTCGGTTCATGGCAGCCCGGAGCCGATGTCCGTCAGCCTGAGTTCCCCGCCCTGGCCCCCATCACGGCACCGCGCGACACCACCGTCTACGGACTGGAGGCTGAGACCATGTGGATGGGATGGCGCTTCGAACGAGGAAACTCGCTTCAGACAGACACCCTGCAGGTCATCGAGGACATGCTGAGCAACGGCACGGCCGGCCTCATCGACCTCAACATCAACCAGCAGATGAAGATGCTCGGTGCATGGGGCGGCGCAGAAACCCTGCGCGACTATTCTGCATTCATCCTCGGCGGCACGCCCAAGGAAGGACAGACGCTCGACGAGGTGAAAACGCTCTTGTTGGCCGAAATCGACAAGCTGAAGCGAGGCGACTTCTCCGACGACCTGCTGCCGTCGGTCATCAACAATGCCAAGCTCGACTACTACAACTCACTGGAAAGCAACTACTTCCGCGCCAACAGCTTTGTCAACACCTACATCAACGAGGTGCCGTGGGAACAGGAGGTTGGCTATCTGGACCGCATCTCAAAGATGACCAAACAGCAGATCATGGACTTCGTAGCCCGCCACTTCCGCGACAACTATGTCGTGGTGTACAAGCGACAGGGCGAAGACAAGAACCTGAAGAAGATTGACAAGCCGGCCATCACAGCCATTCCTACCAACCGCGACCTGATGAGCCAGTTCGTGAAGGACGTGCAGAACTCGAAGGTGGAGCCCATCCAGCCACGTTTCGTCGACTTCAAGCGCGACCTCACCTTCGGAAAGACCAAGAAGAACATTCCCTATATCTACGTAAAGAACGTGGAGAATGGCCGTTTCACCATGGCGTTCGAGTATAAGTTCGGCGAGGAAGCGAACCTGAAGTACAGCTACGCACCGAGCTACCTGGAGTATCTTGGCACCGACAAGCTCACCAACCAGCAAATCAAGCAGCAGTTCTACAAACTGGCATGCGACTACAGCATCAACGTGGGCAGCCGCACCATCTATGTCACCCTGAGCGGACTCAGCGAGAACATGCCGCAGGCACTGGCTCTCATGGAGAATGTCATGAAGAACGCCAAGGTGGACCGCGACGCCTGGGAGCAGTACATACAGCTGCTCGAGAAGTCGCGCGCCGACGCCAAGCTCAACCAGAACTCAAACTTCAGCGCACTGGTGAACTATGGCATCTACGGGCCCTACAACCCCTACCGCAACAACCTGACAGCCGACCAGCTGCGCCAGCAGGATCCGCAGGAACTGCTTAACCTCCTGAAGGACCTGTCGAAGTATGAGCACACCTTATTATATTATGGTCCCATGAGCGAGAAGCAGCTGGCCGACGTCGTCACCAAGCAGCACAAGACGGGCAAGCGCTTCCTCCCCGTGCCCCAGGGACGCCACTACGCCCTGCAGGCCACGCCACAGAACGAGGTGCTCATTGCTCCCTACGATGCCAAGAACATCTATATGCGCATGATTCACAACGAGCAACGCCCATGGCAACCGCAGGAAACTGCCGTCAAGGCACTCTTCAACGAGTACTACGGCGGAGGCATGAACACCATCGTCTTCCAGGAACTGCGCGAGGCTCGCGGACTGGCCTACAATGCCTATGCAGCCTACGTGGAACCAGGCTACAAGGAGAATCCCGAATACTTCTTCACGCACATCATCACGCAGAACGACAAGATGATGGACTGCATCCATCAGTTCCACAACATCCTCGACACCATTCCGCAGAGCGAGACGGCCTTCCGCATTGCCAAGGACGCCCTCACCAAGCGACTGGCCACTGAGCGCACCACCAAGTTCAGCCTCATCAACGCTTGGCTCAGCGCACAGCGCCTCGGCATCGACTACGACGAGGACGAGCGCATCTACAACGCACTGCCTGGCCTGACACTGAAGGACATCGTCAACTTCGAGCAGCAGCAGATGGCCCATAAGCCCTACCGCTACGTCATTCTGGGCGACGAGAAGGAGCTCGACATCGAAGCGCTTCAGAAGATAGGACCCATACGCCGCCTCACTACCGAGGAAATATTCGGTTACTAACCGACAGAAATGAAGCGTCTCTGCCTGCAGAGAGCTTCACCATTTCCAAAAATTGAATGAAACAGTTATTCAAAGAATACGAATCACTCACAGCAGGGCAGCGCAAGCTGCTCTGCTTTCTTGCTTTCACCGGTCTCAGCACCAGCAAGTCTGTTCTTTCCGTCTATGCTAAAAAGGAAGACGTGTCTTACAAAAGCGTCCGGACGACCGTCTCCACGCTCTGGCGTTTCCTTACTCCCACCCTCTATTCCTACAGAGAAGAGTATGAGCTGCAAGAACGCCACAGGCTGCCGCTGCTTCTCTTTATGATTTGCGAGAATCGGCAATGGCTGGATCACTTCGAGAAGTTTTTCCGACAACAGCAGGACCCCGAATCTGTTACAATGATTCAGGATTTGCAAAAGTGCATCGACAGAAAAACCGACATCACGACAAAAGGCATCTCAAGCGACCGGTTGCAAGACATGCTCGTTCCCCTTGCCACTTATCCCTGCTTCCTGCCTCTCATTCATGCTATTCGTGCCGGAGACGTCTTCGACTTCATGACAAGAGCCTTGTCATATCAGCTTGAATACGACATGGCCGACCCACAGCAAAACATGAGCAGAATAGCCGAACGGATATACTCTTTGGTTTCAGACGAACAAAGGAAGACGCTACAATCCTTGGTGGCTCTGTCCAGCTTCTTCAACAGTGGCCACTACGATGCTGCCTGCGCCTCCTACAACAACATCTACGCCCATCTGCTTTCCGGCACCAACGCACTCTACCACGGCGAATATGAAACCGCGTTCAAACAGTTCAGTAAGGCCATCAGGGAACACAACAAGGACGTGGCACCATTCAAAAAAGGCTATTTCAGCACCGCCCTGATCAACTATCTGCTTGTCATGGCCTACTATCTCCATAAACCCGACTGTGGTACAAAGCTCAACGCCCTCAAAAAGAAAGATGGTTTTGCCAGACAATCAGAATATGAGGCCGTTCGTCTTCTTGCCGTTTATCTTTCCGATGGAGAAGCCCCGACTAAATATCACATAAAGAATTCTCTGAGCAAAACAACTGGTCCTGCCAGCCAGTACATGGCATTTCTCGTCGTCCGCTTTTTCGGCTTGGAGAATGCTTCTCCAATGAAAGACCTACCCTCTCCCAACCTGTTCATTTTCCGACAGGAGCTATCCGCGTACCTGCCCGCCAACACCCAGGACCAAGCACACAACGCCCACGACTACAGCCCGCTCATTTCGCGTCTGCAGTTCAAGCAGGAGTGGGAACTGATCCTCGAAGAACTGACACTCGGCGAAGACGACAAAAGGCAGATGAAGGAAAAACGCGTCTGCTACCTCATCAACAACGATAGCATCACCATCAAGGAGCAGTCGCGTCTGAAGACAGGCGAATGGGGAGCCGGCAAACAAATGTCATACGAGACATTCAGGAAAGGCACGCCCTTCATGGACGACACCGACCGCAAGATAGCGGCATCGCTGACGGGATGGTACACATACGAAATAGAGATGCAGAAAGCCCTGCCGCTACTCGTCGGCAGCAACAGAACCTATGTAGGTCGTTATCCGCCCTACGCTCCGGTCACCATCGTGGAGGAAAAGCCCTACCTCATCATTGAGCGAACAGCCACGGCATTCACCATCAAGTCAAACATCGGCAACGCGAAATGGAAGAACGAGTGCGTCTACCGGAAGGACAGCGACACGCACTACACTGTCATCAAAATTAGCGACATACAGCGCACCTACTACCAGAAGCTGCTCGGCGTGGGGGCCTTCCCACTCAGCGCTGAGCAGAAACTGCGCGAGTTCATACCGAAGATATGTGACACGGTGGAAGTGCACAGCGACCTGGTGGAAGGTGGCTCCACACTTCCTCAGCGCGACGGCTCGTCGCAGCTATGCATTCAGGTGTTGCCGGCGCCCGGCTTGCGCAACCTGTTCAACGCCACTTGTCTGGCACGTCCCCTTGCCGACGGCGCAACACTGCTGCAACCTGCCAAGGGACTCAACCCCTGCGTGGCAGAGGCCAACGGTGCGCGCTATCAGGTAAAGCGCGACATCAAGGGCGAACGAAGCAATCTGGAACTGCTCAGGACATTCATAGAAGACAATGACCTCAACGCAAACAACAGCGTCACCGACTTCTCGTCGGCTATCACCATGTCGGCCGAATCGCTGCTCATGCTCATGGAATTCATACAGCAGCACACCGAACAGTTCTACATGGAATGGCCCGAAGGCGGAAACATCAACCTGAAGTTTTCGCAGCCAGGACAATGGAACATCGCCCTGAAGTCGAATAGCGGATGGTTTGAGGTGGAGGGCGACATTCCTGTCGACGAAGACACAGTTCTTTCGGTTTCACAGCTTTTGCAGCTCATTGCCGAATCACCCATGAAAGGCTTCATCCGGCTGAACGACACCGACTTCCTGGCCATCAGCGAGAAGCTGCGCAGACAGTTGTCGCGCATCGAGAGCCTGGCTGTGAGAAACCGCGACCAC
This sequence comes from Prevotella sp., assembly GCA_017509155.1. Taxonomy (GTDB): domain Bacteria; phylum Bacteroidota; class Bacteroidia; order Bacteroidales; family Bacteroidaceae; genus Prevotella. The sequence continues at coordinate 33,596 of JAFWQE010000024.1, read as the reverse complement.
CTTCAGATTTCCGAGTTTCATGCCTCACTGTTGGGCAATGCGCTCAACGGTGAAGTCTGCATCAAGCACGACAAGCGCCTTGACCAGCTTCAGGAGAAAATCAAGAGAAGCATGGCTCAGCGACCTCGCGACCCCATGCAGCTGAAAGCCGAACTGCGCGACTATCAGCACGAGGGCTTCGCATGGATGGTCAGAATGACCGGATGGGGAGCCGGCGTCTGTCTGGCCGACGACATGGGCTTGGGCAAGACCGTGCAGGCCATTGCCTTCATGCTCCACAATGCCAGCAAAGGACCAGCGCTCGTAGCTGCCCCGGCATCGGTGGTGCCCAACTGGAAACACGAGCTGCAACGTTTCGCGCCGACGCTCAGCGTAGAGGTGCTCAACACCGTGCCCGACCGAAGCACGGTCATTAAAAAGGCAGGAAAATACGACGTGCTGCTCACCTCCTACGGACTCTTCGTCACCGAGAGCGAGGCTCTGCTCAGCAAGCAATGGCAGACGGTATGTCTCGACGAGGCACATGTCATCAAGAACCGCGAGACAAAGACCTCGGCATCGGCCATGAAGCTGCAGGCCAAGAACCGCATCATCCTCACCGGAACGCCTCTGCAGAACCATCTGGGAGAACTGTGGAACCTCTTCCAGTTCATCAATCCCGGACTACTGGGCAGCCACGAGCAGTTCATGTCGAAATACATCATTCCCATTGAGCAGAATGCCAACAAGGAGCGGTCGCGACAGCTGAAGCGCATCGTTGCCCCCTTCATGCTGAGGCGCACCAAGCAGGAAGTGATGGAGGAACTGCCCGAAAAGACAGAAATCAACATGCCCATAGAGCTGTCGGACGACGAAATGGCCATCTACGAGGTCATACGCCGCCGCGCCAAGAAGATGCTCGAAGAGGAAGCGTCGGGAGCGGTCAGCGTCAACACGCTGGCAGAAATCACACGACTCAGACAAGCGGCCTGCGCAGCGCAACTGGCAGAGAAAGGATGGACGGGCGAATGTTCCAAAATCAACACCCTCGTGGACATCGTGTCGAACATCGTCGAGGGCGGCAACAACGTGCTCGTCTTCAGTCAGTTCACGTCGTTCCTTGCATTGGTGCGCGAAACGTTCGACAAGATGAACATCAGCTATGCCTATCTTGACGGCTCCACACCGATAAAGAAGCGCGAGCGACTGGTCAGCGAGTTCCAGCACGGGCAGCACTCCGTGTTTATCATCAGCCTGAAGGCTGGCGGACTCGGGCTCAACCTCACGGCAGCCAACTACGTCATACACCTCGACCCCTGGTGGAATCCTGCCATCGAACAACAGGCCACCGACCGCGCCCACCGCATAGGCCAGCAGCAGAAAGTGACGGTCTACCATCTCATTGCCCAGCACACCATCGAGGAAAAAATACTGCGTCTGCACGCCACGAAGAAGAACCTGGCCGACGCCATGCTGCAAGGCACCAGCCAAAGCCACAAGCTGACGGCCAGCGACCTGCTCAAAATGATTTCCGGGTAGTCGCCGGGGGAGGTTGCCGAGGCACGGACGGCTCACGGCGTTAAGAGTGTAGGATCCAGGCTCCGCCTGTCTATGCAGTCTAGGAGCTTAGGAGCTTTCGCGGCATTCGGCCGCTGAAGCTACTTCCAAACTCCTAAACTCCAAAGGACAGGCCGTTCCCGACCTTGGTGGCGCTGCTTGCAAAAAAAACTGAGGCTGCTCAATATAGGACGGTTCAACTGCTGAAGATGATTCCGGTGAATTGGAGTCCGAGAGTTTAGAAACGCCAGATTTCGCTGGGTTCTTTGGCGCTTTGTCGCCGCCATTCTGACGAAATCGTGGAACGAATCCAATGGAATTGTTCAACAAAACCAATGGAATCGTTGAACGAAATCAATGGGATTGTTGAACGAAACCATTGATATTGTTCAAAAAAACTGGCAGATAAACTCGTTTTATCTGCCAGTTTTTTTGTGTTTATTTGCCAAATAAACTGAGACAAACCACAGAGAACGAAAAAGGAACTGCTTATCCTTAGAAACAGAAAAATCCGGTGTATCCGTGCAATCTGTGTTCATAAAACAAACGAACACGGATGACTCGGATTCAGCGGATATCGTGGTTCGACAACGAATTTGACGAATAAAACGAACTGCTTTTCCTTAGAAACAAAAAAATCCGGTCAATCCGTGCTATCTGTGTTCATAAAAACAAACGAACACGGATGACTCAGATTCAACGGATATCGTAGTTCTGACGACAACGAATTGGACGAATAATACGAATTACTAATTCATTTAAGCCAGATTCATGAGGTTTTCGTTCTATGTGGTTTAACATAAATCGTCGTAAATTTATCATTAATCTTTTTGCGCGCAGTATTTATGTGATATTCATGTAGATTTACGTTCTACGACTTAAACGTCAATCGTCGTGAATTTATCATTAATCTTTTGCGCAGCATTCATGTGATATTTATGCCGATTTACGTTCTACGACTTAAACGTCAATCGTCGTAAATCAATCATTAATCTGTTGCGCGCAGTATTTATGTGATATTCATGTAGATTTACGTTCTACGACTTAAACGTCAATCGTCGTAAATCAATCATTAATCTGTTGCGCTCTACCTTTGGCTGCTTTGCTTGCAAGGAACTCCCAGACTCCTCAACTCCCATATCAACTCGAAAACAAAAAGAAATGCGAACTTTTCTTTTGTGTTTTGCTCGTTTATTCGTACCTTTGTAGGCAGTAATACTGAATTAGTCAAAACGAATGAATATGAAGACAAAAACAACCCTCCATCGCTTAACCCATGCGTTCCGCTTCATAGCAGCGGTTGCCATGCTGACCCTCTCTGCCGACATGGTTCACGCACAAGACGATTACGACTTGCTCATAGAGAATGAAAAGTGGTATGCTGACCATTGCAGCAGCGTCATCGAACAGTTTGAAAGCACCCGTTCCAACGCCAGCAAGCATCCGCAGAAATACTGCCTGCTGCGCACCCAGCAGGCCAGTCCGCTGGACTTTGCCATGGTGGTTTCTACCACCGACAAGAGCGAAATGGTGATGCTGACGCCCAACGGCAACACCGTGAAAGCGAAGCGAGTGAGCAAGAGCATGGTGCCCGACTCCGTCTACTGGGAGAGCATCTCCCAGCTCGGACAGCGAAAAACGCACAGCAAGGACATCACCCTTCGCGAACGTCCGTTGCCGGTTCGAGCCATGAACAAGACCAAGAACATCTTCAGTGTGGTTGTGGAAGGCGAGGAGAAAATTGCCGACATCGGTGCTTACAACCAGATGATTTTCAAGCCGCATCAGAACGCCGTGCGACTGAGCAAACAGGAACGCGACCTGCAGAAAGACGAAGACGGAACGGTCGTAACGGACGAAATGGAGTACACGTTCAAGCTGAACGATCCCGCCATCGTGACAAAGATGTTCCGAGGCTACGACGACGAGGAGGCCTGCCCCTGGGTGGTGAAGAGCAGCTTTTTCAAGAATCACAGTCTGCTGCAATACAGCAGATGGAAACAAGGCGAGCCTGTGAAGAAAGCAAGCCGAGACGTGTGCCGGATGATCAGCGACTATTATGGCGGTCGCGAAATCGTCGACTCGAGATGGCTGGCGAGCATTGAGACGGCCGAGCGCTCGTTCTATGCCGTACAGTTTGCCATTACCGGCACCGAGGCCCTTGCCGCGATGGTGTGCATTGCCGAGGGCGAGGTGGTTTCCTCATGGGAATTCCAGGGCACCGTCGACGGCAGCTACGAATCGGGACAGTCCATCTGGTTTGTCGACGACGAGGGTAGCTTCATGGAGCATGCGCCCGAAATCCATTGCGCCGTTGCCACCGACGAGGGACTGGAACTCTACATCCGTCTCTTTGGTGGCGAGAGCGTGCAGTACTACATCCTGCGCGAAATGGGGACGGTGTGGATGGAAATGATGGTGGACTACTGGATCTACGCGTTCTGAAGGAAGGAGACCCTCCCCAACCCTCCCTGTTCAGGGAGGGAGCGCAGAGAGGTGAGAAAAGGATGCGGAATAGGTGTACTCTTACATCTTACATCTCACCTCTTACATCTTACCTCTCACATCTAAACTCTAAACTCTAAAAAAACTACTAACATTAAATTGACAAAAACATGAAAACAAATAACGATTGTGCAAGGGGTAAGTATCTTCTCCCCTTGATGACCTTTATCCTTTGGATGGCAGGAGCCATGAGTTTGCATGCCAAAGACTACGGTTTCTGGGTCGGCAGCGTAAAAGTGACCAGCAGCAACTACAACGACATCAAAGGCGGAAACATCGAGAGCGGCACGGTGAAGTACGACCCCAACACCAACATCCTGACACTAACTAATGTCCACATCAATGCAAAAGGGTCTGGCGGTGATGTCATCCACAATGAGAGTTGTTACGGACTGAAAGTGCATTTCTATGGAACCAACAACCTCTACGCACATAACGACGTGGCAGTGTGGTGTGAGACACAATCTGAGTTTATTGTGAAGACTGGTTTTACACGCATCAGCGGTTATGATGCGAACAAACAATGCTTTTACCTCATGGGGGCTCACCCATACAGAATCTGTTCGGAAATCGGCGCAGAGTTTTGGATAGAAGCAAAAGGCTATGGCATACTAGGCTATCCTCCTAAAAACTCTACAACCTATCCCGACTTGGACATAGGAGGCGACAATATCTATATCAATGCAGATAAGGGAAGCTTGCGGAATCTGCATGAGGTGGAATTCTGGAGCTATGGCGGCATTTGCGACGTGACGATGCAATCCACTGGCAACAGCAGTTTTCCCATTGTGAGTTACGTGCTTAGTATGCCTGACGTCAACTACTCCTCTGCATCTAAGGGGGATCCCATCATCGTGTCGCCTTTCAAGGCCGAATATATGTCAACCAAAGCCGGAATCTGTGACAGTTCCGGGAATTTTATATATGCAGACAACATCTACGTCAGCAACGAATATGTAGTTCCCATAAATAGCCGTTATTTTCCCAATACAGCTTTCCGTAACTACTTAATGAACAGGTTTGGTTATGTTGTTCTTTGGCAGAGCACTATCAACAACTGCACCTCAATGGACGTGTCGGGCTTAGGCATCAGTTCGCTCGATGGTATCAACTACTTCACAGAGCTGCAGACACTGTATTGCAATAACAACAATCTGAATTATCTCAGCAATGTCAGTTTAGGAAAACTCACCTATCTCGATTGTCGGAATAATCAGCTGACGCAATTAGGCTATACTTGCAACCGTTTGGAAAAGCTTTATTGTGGCAACAACCAGCTGACCTCAATCTCTGTGAGTGACTTGGGGAACATGAAACAGCTTTATTGCTCCGACAATTATCTGAAAGCCATTAATTTCAAGAATACAGGGCTGACCGACCTCTACTGCTCCAATAACAAACTCACCACTCTCAATGATTTCAGCTCTGTAAGTAGCACCTTGCAATACATCTATTGTGAAAACAACTCTTTCACCAGTCTTCAGGTAAGCAATTTCAGCAAGCTCAAGGATTTCAGGTGTTCAAACAATCCCTCGCTCCAAACGCTTTCATGTAGCTACAACCCAGCACTGACCAGCCTCAGCGTGTCGAACTGCGCGAGCTTGAAAACAATGACATGTAGTGGAAACAGCAATATGACTTCTCTTGGTCTGTCTTCTGTGCCGTCATTAGAAACACTGACATGTACCAATAATGGACGGATGTCGAGCATCTCCCTGTATTGTGACAATCTTAAGACTGTGAATGTTTCTAATAACACACTGACGACCCTTAACTTGTGGGACACCAACGTGTACGATCTTAACTGTAGCAACAACCAACTGACGAGCATCGTGCTGCCGCCAAGTATTTCCAAGATTAACTGTAGTAACAACAAGTTCACCACTTTTACCTGGGCTGGGTACCTCACCAACTTTGACATCTCCAACAATTCATACCTCACTTCACTCATTATTCCTGGCAACAGCAATTTGTCGGATATCTCAATAGGTGGTTGTAACGCATTGAAGATTCTTGATATCAGTGGTTGTGGGTTTTCATCTATTTACTTGTCCAACCGCACAGCGCTGGAAGAACTGTATTGCCAAAACCAGACGAACCACAAACTGACCTCGCTGAGCGTTAATGGGTGCAGCGCATTGAAGAAACTGTCCTGCGGTCAGAACCAGCTTTCGTCGCTCAACCTGACCGGCTGCTATGCGCTGACGGAAATCGACTGTAGCATTAACCAGCTTACGTCCATCACCCTTCCGTCAAGCTGCCCATCGCTGCAAAGCATTTCCTGCCAGGCGAACCGTATTTCCGGAAACGCAATGGATGCGCTCGTGGCAGCCCTTCCGAACAGGGCGAATTCAACAGCCGGTTCGTTCAAGGTTTTATACACAGGTACTTACTATGAGGAAGGAAACGTCTGCCTGACAACGCATGTCGACAAGGCCAGAGCAAAGAACTGGAACACGTACCAGACGTCAAACGGTAATAATTGGACGCTGTATGCAGGTGGTGTTCCCACCGACATCAGCACCATCGAAGCAGACAACGAAGACGACGCACAGCGCTATAACATGAGCGGACAGCGCGTAGGCCGCGACTACAAGGGCGTGGTCATCGTCAACGGGAAGAAAAAGGTGGTGAAGCAGTGACAGGACAAGTGATAAGTGACAAGTGATAAGTGAAGAATTATTGGCGCACCTCTAACCTCTCACCCCTTACCTCTCACCTCTAACCTCTCACCTCTAAAACATGAGAAAATTGTATGAACCATTAAAAAGATAAAGATATGAAAACGAACAAGTCAACAAAACTACAGGAAGGCAAGGGAATCGTCTTCCTGCTGACCGTCCTCCTTTGGATGGCAGGAACCATGAGTGTGCAAGCCACCGACTACGACCTATGGGTCGGCGGCAAGCGAGTGACAAGCGGCAATGCCAACAACATCACCTACTCGACTATCGACGGAGCGACAGGATCCGTAACTTACGATGCCACCAATAAAATCCTGAAGCTTAAAGATGTCTCCATCGACTGCTCTGATAACTACAGCAACAATCAAGGCATCTATAACAAAGGCATTGAGGGTTTGAGAATATATTGCTATGGCCAGACCAGCATTTACTCCGAAGACAACGCCGGGCTGCAGTGCGACGTAGAGACCAAAGTGTTTATACAAGACGGCACCACATGGATTGAGAGCGACAACTCAAGGGCCGTGTACATCAACAAAACGTTGTGCTCGCTGTTTTGCCTCGCGAAACTTTACATCACCGGCTACCAATGCCCGGCCATAGAAGGGGTGAGCTCCTCCAGCGGACAAGTTCTTTTTTATGGGAAAAACATCGACGTTGAGGGGAAAAGAGGAGACTTGGTCAACTTGTACTCTGCGTCTTTTCAGGGACAATACCGTTATTCTTCAACTACTACTTGGACGCATGGCTGCGACGTGACACTTGAAAAAACCGGCAACAGCAATTATCCCTGTGTAAAAAACGTGGGCAATTTTTACGGAACAAAATCGAACATCACGCCACAAGAACAGGAGATTCATTATGCCATCGTGACATACCCTGCGAGCGCCGACTTTAATTCATCGAAAAAGAGCGTCTGCGACGCCTATGGCAACCCCATCTATACAAGCGACATCGATGTCAACGAGAATTATGCGGCGGTGGTGAATGACAAATACTTCCCAGATACCAACTTCCGCAACTACCTTAAGAATTCTTTCGGAACATTCATCTCGCCAAGCCAGATGAACAACACAACTACGCTGAATTTGATAAACAAGAACATCGCCGACCTCACGGGCATCAAGTACTTCACTGAACTGAAGGTTCTCCAACTCTATAACAACCGGCTGACACAACTCGACTTGAGCAACAACACCAAACTCACCCGGCTGGAATGTGTCTCTAACCAGCTGACGCAACTCAACTTGAACAGAAACTCTAATCTCACCCAATTGGAATGTGACGACAACCGTCTGTCCATCCTCAACTTGGGCAGCAACTCGCAGCTCACCTGGGTGACTTGCGACAACAACCAACTGACATCGCTCAACGTCCCCTGCAGCAATCTGCAAGGACTTTCGTGCAATGGCAACAATCTGACCCACTGCCTTTTCATCAACAATACATACTCCAACCTGAAGGAGATTTATTGCGCCGACAACCCGAACTTGACCAGCATGGGCGTGGACATCGGCTATTTGCCAGCCTTGGAGAAATTCGACTGCTCAGGCACGGGTTTCAGCAGCCTGTCTCTCTCTGTTTGCACCAAACTGAAAGAGCTGACCTGCGAAAACATGAACGCGCTGAAATCGCTTTCCTGCAACCTTAGCTCGCTGACAACAGTGAAGTTGTCCGGATGTTCAAAACTAGAATCGCTCAACTGTAGCAACAACGAACTGACGACGCTCGACGTGTACGGCTGCTCGTCGCTGCATACGCTGGTCTGCCAAGGCAACCAACTGACAAGCATCGCCCATCTGAACAGTTGCCAATCGGCACTGCAGGAACTCAACATCATTGGCAACAAGTTCACGAGACTTGATTTGTCGGACTTCGGCTCATTGAAGAGCCTCCGTTGCTCCAGCAATCAGCTGACCACACTCAACCTGTTAGGCGTTTCCAACCTCGAGACGCTGAATTGCTCAAACAATCCGCTGACAAGCCTGGATTTGACCGCGAGTACTTTTCCCAATCTGCGCGAAGTGAACTGCTCATATTGCAACCTCACGAGCATTGCTTGGGATAACCTCAGATTGACAACGCTTGATTGCAGCTACAATTCAAATCTAACTGCTCTTTTCAACTACCGTGATGTGGGCAACACGGTAAGACCATTGTCATCGCTCAATGTCAAGGGGTGCACCAAGCTGAAATTCTTAGATGTTAATAACAATCAATTGACCACCATCGACTTAAGCTCTTGCAGCCAACTTTCGCTTTTAAATTGTGGTTTAAACCAATTAACAACTCTCAATGTTGAAGTCTGCACAGATTTGTCACGGTTGCTTTGTCAAAAGAACCAATTAACCACTCTCGATTTGAGCAATAACAGAAAACTCTATTTTCTGGAATGCTCCGGCAATAAGCTTTACTCGCTGAATGTGAGAGACTTCACATATTTGCAGATTTTGGATTGTGAAGACAATCAACTGACTTCACTCGACTTAAGGGGTTGCAACGCCTTAGAGCTCCTGACTTGCTACAACAACAACATCTCCTCACTCATTCTGCCGCAAGAGAACACTACCCTCAATATAATAAAATGTTATGGTAACTTACTGGATGGGACCTTTATGGACGTCTTGATAGGTAGCCTGCCCGACAGGAAAGAATTGTCGCAGGGAAACCTCTATTTGATATACGAAGTATATGGTGATAATAATGTCTGCACTTGGCAAAATGTAAAAGATGCCAAAAGTAAGAATTGGATTGTTTTGAGTTATAATTGGAACTGGGAATGGGCTCCGTACTCCGGCTCCGGCGTTCCCACCGCTATCAGCACGGCGGAAACCGACAACGACGGCGACGCACCGCGCTACAACATGAGCGGACAGCGCGTAGGCCGCGACTACAAGGGCGTAGTCATCGTCAACGGGAAAAAGAAAGTGGTGAAGTAGCAACCGTCTCATCTGTCAACTAGCTCAGAGATAGTTCTTTGTTGGGGCGGATCGGCGTATCCGCCCTTTCGTACATCTTAATAATATATATCATTGCGGGCGGACATGCTGATTCGCCCCTGCAAAAGACGACATCAAGGCGCTCGGTCTTTGGTTACTCTACCTGCAGAGAACCCCTCGACTTCAGAAAGGAGAATTTATCACGTTTCTTTTTGCAGTATGAGTTTTTTTTCGTAACTTCGCAGCCGAAAGAAACCCATTCAAGGTATTCGTATAATTAGTCTAATATCGCATATCATTATGGCAAACGTAACATTCAAGTATGCTCCGATGTTCCAGCTTGGCGAGGACAAGACGGAGTACCGCCTTTTGACAAAGGAAGGAGTGACCCTCGGAGAGTTTGAGGGCAAGGAAATCGTGAAGGTATCGCCCGAGGCGCTCACGCTGCTGGCACAGGAGGCTTTCCACGACGTGGAGTTCATGCTGCGCCGCGAGCACAACGAGCAGGTGGCACAGGTGCTCACCGACCCCGAGGCTTCTGAAAACGACAAATACGTAGCACTGCAGTTCCTGCGCAATGCCGAGGTGGCCTGCAAGGGCATCCTGCCTTTCTGTCAGGACACCGGCACCGCGATTATCCACGGTGAGAAAGGACAGCAGGTGTGGACAGGCTTCGAGGACGAAGAGGCGCTGAGCCTCGGCGTGTTCAACACGTTCACACAGGAGAACCTGCGCTATTCGCAGAATGCACCGCTGACCATGTACGACGAGGTGAACACCCGCTGCAACCTGCCCGCGCAGATTGACATCGAGGCAACGGAAGGTGCTGAATACCGCTTCGTAATGGTGGCTAAGGGCGGCGGCTCGGCCAACAAGACCTACTTCTACCCCATGACCAAGGCTACCATCCAGAACGAAGGCACGCTCATCCCATTCCTCGTGGAGAAGATGAAGAGCCTCGGCACGGCTGCCTGCCCGCCCTACCACATCGCCTTCGTCATCGGTGGAACCAGCGCCGAGAAGAACCTGCTGACGGTGAAGCTGGCCAGCATCAAATACTACGACAACCTGCCCACCACAGGCGACGAGACCGGCCGCGCATTCCGCGACATCGACCTGGAGAAGAAACTCCTTCTGGAGGCCCATAAGATTGGACTCGGCGCCCAGTTCGGCGGTAAGTACATGGCTCACGACATCCGCGTGATTCGTCTGCCGCGTCATGGTGCAAGTTGTCCCATCGGCATGGGCGTGAGCTGTTCGGCCGACCGCAACATCAAGGCAAAGATCAACCGCGACGGTGTATGGCTCGAGAAGATGGACAACAATCCGTCGGAACTCATTCCTGCCGAGTACGCCAAGGCTGGCGAAGGCGCCAACCAGATTGTCATCGACCTGGACAAGGGCATCGATGCCGTGCGCGCCGAGCTGACCAAGTATCCCGTTTCGACACGCGTCAACCTGAAGGGCACCATCATCGTGGCCCGCGATATTGCGCATGCCAAGCTGAAGGCTCGTCTGGACGCAGGCGAGGAAATGCCACAGTATTTCAAGGATCATCCCGTGCTCTACGCCGGACCCGCCAAGACGCCCGAAGGCTATCCCTGCGGCTCGATGGGACCGACCACAGCCAACCGCATGGACCCGTATGTAGATGAGTTCCAGGACCACGGCGCTTCGCTCGTGATGATTGCCAAGGGCAACCGCTCGCAGGTCGTCACTGACGCATGCAAGAAGCACGGCGGCTTCTATCTGGGCAGCATCGGCGGCGTGGCAGCAGTGCTCTCGCAGTCGAGCATCAAGTCGATAGAATGCGTGGAGTATCCGGAACTCGGCATGGAGGCCATCTGGAAGATTGAGGTGGAAGACTTCCCCGCCTTCATCCTCGTCGACGACAAGGGCAACGACTTCTTCAAACAGCTGAAGCCCTGGCCAGCCACCTGCTGATTGAACTTAAGGGAGTTCAGGAGTTCAGGAGTTACAGGAGTTACAGACGATACTCTTAGCGCGATTCTATAAATGGAGCTAATAAAGCTAACGTCTGCCTGGTTGCTCAGATTGCAGAGAACTTCCAAAAACATGAATTATGAAGAAAACGATATGCACACTGTTTGCAACTGCCATGGCGACCACCGCCATGTGCAGTTGCAATTATCATAAAAAGGCGCCGCAAGAAGGCGCCGACCTGTCAGCAAAGACAGAGACGGTAGCTACCAGCGAGACGGCGCAACAGGAAGAAAAACTCACCTTCAAGCACTTTGAAAACGAGCAAAAAGGCAAGGGCTACGAAGCAAAACTGATCATTGACTACCCCATGGGAGGCGACGCTACGTTGGTTGATTCCCTGCGCACATACATCCTGGACAGTGCCAACACCTTCAATGATGACGGTAACCCCTTGGGAGCCTTTCAAGGAGACATGAACGATGGCCAGAAGGTGTTCAACTACTATTTCAATCTGTCAGCTAACTATCTAAAACGGAGCGTCGAGGATTTAGGTGATAGCAATCCATTTGGCGATTTCGTGTTGGCCAAGCAAGTGACAAAGGAACATGAAACCGACAAGTTCGTCACCATGTTTTTTGAATGCTACATTTATGAGGGTGGAGCACACGGAATGTCATTCTGCGAGGGACGCACCTTCAGCAAAGCCAATGCACAGTCCGTGACATGGGACATGTTCAAGAACTTAAAAGCCATGAACCCATACGTGAAAAGCGGTCTGAAGAAATATTTCGAGGTAAGCAGCGACAGCGAACTGAAGGATTGCCTTATGGGTAGTGACGTCAACGACATTCCTTTGCCTGCATGCGATCCTTATTTCACAAAAGATGGCGTCTGCTTTGTCTACTCTATTTATGAAATCTCATCCTACGCAGCAGGGATGCCTACTTTCGTCATTCCCTACGACCAAGCTCGTCAATTCCTCAACGAAGAAGGGCTGCAACTACTCCCTTAAACAAAAAAACATGTCCAAAAAGAAGAAACAAAAGAACAAGGGCGGACAGCAATTTCTCTCGCCCGAACAATTTCTGAAACAAAGGGCGAGAAGCCTGGAAATCGGAACGTGCTACACTACGGAATCGCTCAAGGATAGCGGAGAGGGGTATGCCATCGTCACGCGTAAGCACACTGGCGGAAACGTCAGTGCGGCTTTCTTCCTCATCGATGCCTATTGTGTTGGTGTGAAAGACTCGTTCTACAAACTCCGTATGTCTGAGTTTGAATTGGACGATATGCTCGACCGCGTACCAGGCCTCAACGAGTGTTCCTACGAAGAGGCGCACAACTGGGTGTATGGTGCCATCGACTTTGCCGAGGAGGCTGGCATTGCGCCACACAAATCGTTCAACCTGACGAAATACATGTTGGAAGAAGACACCGAAGACATTCCTCTCATTGAATACGAATTCGGAAAGGACGGAAAGCACACGCTCGTCGCCCACAGCAATCTGGAAGCCAGCAAATACCTGCCACTGCTTGAGAAAAACCTGGGCGAAGGGAACTACGATGTCATCATTGGCGACCGCGGTTTCTCCGACGAATACGAAGACGAGGATGAATACGGAGATGATGACGATTACGAGGATGAAGATGAGGACGAGGGAATAAACCCGTGGACTGCTTTTTACGGTACTAAAATAGAATACACATACAAGCATCCTGACTATCCTACGCCGGAACCACTCTTCCATCCATGGGTACGCGAGGAACTGTCCAAGGAAGAAAACTGCATCTACCTAAGAGACGAACTCACGGACCGTCTACTCGCCCTACCGCACGACGAGTTGCGACACGACTTAGAGCAAATAGTCCTGGACATCCTCAAAAAGACCTGTGACGGCATTCCCGACGACTACGACAAAGACCATTTCGACGGCAGTCTTTGCTCGTCCATTATATTGCTGGGCGAGGTCGGTACAACCGAAAGCAGTCTGCCGCTGATTCTCGAAGTGATGCGGCAGTCGTCCAACTTCCTTGATTACCATTTTTCCGATGCAGCTCATGAAGCACTCGTCCCCACACTTTATAAATTGGGGCAAAACAGCCTCGACCTGCTGATGAACTTCGTTAAGGAAGAAGGGTTATACATCTTCTTCAAATGCCAGATATTCCCCGTTGCGGTCCAAATCGCATTGCGACAGCCAGAACGCCGGCCTGAAATCATCGAGTGGTTCCGCGAGGTTCTGCGTTTCTCCGCTACTCATGTTAAAGAAAACAAAACCTTCGACAGCGGCCTGAACGGACTGCTCGTCTGTGATGTCATAGACCTACAGGCCACAGAATTGAAACCAGAACTACAGGCCCTCTTCGACACCGACCTCGTAGACCAATTCTGTTGTGGCCGTCTCTCTTCCGTCATGCGCGACCTCAGCGATCCCCTCCATGCAGCACAACTCAACGATTGCATCCTTGACATCCACAAGCGTTTCGACGACATGCGCCGCCGCTTCGTACACTAACCACGCATTTGTGATAACCACTATATATGTTTGCGGATGGACCTCTTGTCCACCCGCAAACATATTTCAAAAATGCCTCACTACGTTAGCACCTTGAAACAACGTAACATGAAATGAGATTATCTGCATTCAAAGCAAACGGCGGAGTTCTTCCTCGTCCATGTTCCAAGAATTAGCAATGGCCTGCAACGTAAGTCCTGCTTCCAAAAGCATCTTCAAAGAAGACCGCAGTTGAGCATTTTTCTGTTCAAGTTGAACCTTCTGCTCATTCAGTTGAACCTTCTGCTCATTCAGCTGGACCTTCTGCTCATTCAGCTGAACCTTCTGCTCATTCAACTGAACCTTCTGCTCATTCAACTGAACCTTCTGCTCATTCAACTGAACCTTCTGCTCATTCAACTGAACCTTCTGCTCTGCCAGTTCACGGTCGCGCATCATGATTTCCGTGTCTCGCATTTCTATGGCCGAGTAGTACTCATCCTCTACATTCATGTCCATACGCATGTCTGCATTCGTTGCAGCCATCAGCAGACGCCGCACGATGTGCTCCATGTCGGAGTCACCGCTGTAGAGCGTGTCGTCGAGATTCAGCACCTGTTGGTTATCCACGTCCTTGCGTGTTTGGTCGAAGATGCTCAGCACCTTGTCCAGACGCGTGTTTATCTGGCCGTGTAGGCGAGGTATCTGCACGATAATGCTGTCGTGTGTCAGGCTGTCCACAAAGGCATTGGGAATACCTTTCGTCACCAACTGGCCGTTATAGTCAAATGAGTCGCGGTGCACATAGAGAACAGGCTCCTCTATGTCGCCCACCTTATGGCCCAACAAGTAGACCGCCACCATGGGAAGGGCATGACGGTCGCGGCTCTCCGCTATGATGTTCTTCGGATTCTGATACTGCACACCAAGGTACTGGCGGAAACGCAGTGTCTCCGTCTCAAGCCAGGTCTTCTGCAGTTCTATCAAGATGAGGTGCTCGCTACCGTCAGGCTCGCGCACCGTGGCGCCGAAGTCGATGCGGAACACCGACAGCGTCTCACGCTTGTCGTTGGCATACTCGTGAGGACGCACCTCCACTTTTGTGATGTCCTTCTTCAGTAGAGCTGACAGAATCGTGCGAGCAATGCGCTCGTCTTCCATCAGGTACTTGAACACGATGTCGTATATAGGATTTGCTACTGTCACCATACTGATTGCTTTTTGAGTGCAAATATAAAACTAATTATTGACTCTTGCAAGAAAAGCGGCGAAACTTTTGTTCCTCAACGCTTTAACAACGCCTGTTTCCGTCATCCCACTTGCAAACTCGGTGTTATCAGCCACTATTTGGCCGGGCAAGATTTCTACTTATTGAGTCTTGCTTTGCTGTACAAGTTTCGTTTCTCGTTCAGTGAGTTCTACAAGAGACAACAAGCTTTCTATGCGGTCTGTCTTGTACTTTTTGCTGCTAATATTCTTCATCCGTTCCGCAGGCAGAAAGAAGCAACAATCAAACATCTTCTATAATTCACCGAACAAAAATACCACAAATCACCGAATAAGATTTCTATAAACAGCCGAATAAAAACACTACAAATCACCGAAAACCGGCTAAAGCTCATAGATTCCGACCACGTTGATCTCGTCGCTGCAGTCGGCCTGTTTCCGTCATGCTCGACCTCAGCAATCCCCACTTTGCAGCCCGTCCCGGCGACAGTATTCTCGACATCCACGAACGTTTTGAAGACATGCGCCGCCACTTCGACCACTGATCGTCTCTTACACATCCGCAATCGGCATCGTTCACACACATCCATCCGCCCCTACCCCGCCACACGACGGCAACGTAGCAGGGGCGGATTTGCGTATCTGCCAGACAATTAATATCCACAAAAAAGCGATAATTAATTACACAAAAAAATACCCCTTTGAATACAGCTCATCGCTGATTCACAACAGTTCTTACTCTACTACCACTTTCTTCTTTCCATTTATATATAGTCCTTTCTTTCTGGGTCTAATTATCTTCTTGCCATCCAAACCATACCAATTCTTACTACCTGTCTTTGACAACACTGTATATATCTCTGTCGGCGAACCATTTGGACTATTAATTACCAAAGATACTTTTTGACCAGCAGTTCCTGAGTCATAGTCTGAAGGAACGTCGATAAAGAAAAAATACCCTCTAAATGCCTTAATGGTTGTTTCACCTGTTGAATAGAAGAAGGCATTGTTACACAAGAACAAACCTCCATCTTCCACCTTTGTATCTGTAACGTATGTTCCTATGAAACTTTTAGGTTTCCATTTCGTTCCTAAGTTAATTGTAAGGTTATCGGATGGAACAATGTTCACGCCATCAACGAAAAACTCAGAAATGTCTCTTGATACCTTAATGAGATACGGATGATTAGCCAGCATGCCGTTACTGATGTCAATGATGTCACCAAGAACGCGAATCGCGCTAATGTCATTGCCACTTTCATCTACTTCATATCCTGTAAACTCAGCCACTTGCACATCTTCACCGAAAGCCCACACAATCTGACTACCATTCATTGCAAAGGGGAGTACGATAGTACTCCATTCATTTGCTATAAAAGATCGCTGTACAGTCACGTCGACATTCTGTTTGGCTACAGGCGGAACAATAGATGTTTCCTCCAAATGAATTCTTCCATCACTATATTTAACAATATCTACATCGAAGGCCACATCATTGAAAAACACCTGACCAGCATCTTCTGTTGGGAATTCGATTCCTTTTACCAACCCTTGGAGAGTTGAACCGATAGTCAACGAAGCGTCAGCTTCGAGTTCAACGGTGACAATGGGGCCATTAATGTCTGGAATGGGCGTACCTGCATACGACAGGCAAACGAACTGATATGCGCCAACATCTTCACCTTCTGTCAGCTGTTTCATGCCGAGTACGTGATCTTTTCCAGCAAAACGGCTTCCCAACTTGGCTGAACCTTCAACGACGCGAAGTCCAGATGGCAGAACCATTTTGAACTCAAAGCCAATGAACTCATTCACAATGTCATAGAGAGAAATCTCAAGTGTTGTCCTCTTTTCAGGCACGATACAGATGTCATCAACATCAAAACTCTCTACGGCAGACATGTCGATAGCGCAGCATAATACAGCCAGCATTAGAATTATCTTTTTCATATCTTTTTCTATTTTATGCGTGAGAAATAAGTGTTTGCTGTCTCTTATTGAGGATCAAGCCAATCCGATGAACTATGTTTTGCGCCCTGCTGGCCTCCGTCAAGGATTATCCTCACAATGGCGGCAGCATCCGTAACGCTAATTTTCCCGTCATGGTTCACGTCGGCAGCTTGTTCGATAAACTCCACTGGAGTCTCTTGTAAGATGTGACTCACTACTGCCGTTGCATCGGTCACGGTGATGTATCCATCGCCATTCACATCGCCCAATGTGACGGTAATGACAGTCATTTCAGATTTAAAATCAGCAGGTTTCACCGCATTTAGACTATTGCCGTCTTGTGCAGTAAATTCTATGTTCTTCAACCAAAGTTCGTAGGTATTGGCTGCGATTGTTTTACTTGCAGTAAGCAACACCTCCATTACAGCACCTTCATTACCACTAAGAGGAGCCGTAGGAATAGCCATGATAACGAACTGATAGTTACCGTTTATCAACTTCGACACTGACACCGTATGGCCATTGGCTCGACCGGTCATCCTTGCTTGATAGTTGCCTTGCGAGTCGGTGGCCACCGAAATGCCATCGGGCAGTTCCAACTCAAATTGCAGTGAAACAATCGTCTTTTCATTTTTCATACCAATGGGAACCCACACGCGTCCTCCGTTTGCCAGTTTCATGTCTGTCGTCATGGTGAGCTGGTTATAGGGGTCGTAGATGGGAGAACTTGACTTAATCTTCACAGCCTTATAAACCTTAGTTGTTGGCCAATAGTTGCTGTTTCCGTTTTGTATGGCATAGATGGTAGTCTCTCCTTCGCCAAAGCAGTCCAGATAGCGTTTGTTTCCCACGCTGACAACAGAGCAGATAGACGTGTTTCCTACGACATAGCTTACTGCCAGTCCCGACGAAGCGGTGGCCGTGAGCTCAACCTGTTCATAACGTTCGATGTCGGTGAAGTCTTGATCCCACGAAATAGTCTGATAGGCTTTCTCAATGGTCAATGTTCCACCATAGTAGCGAAAGTCGTAGTTAGTTGCGGCACCACCACTCACCGTAATGTTATATGTTCCTACATTTGAATCGATTGTTGCTGTTGTATTAGCAGTGGGCTTAATGAGTAGTACACTTTCGTTTTCATCGTTCACAAATCCCGAATAGTGAAGTATAAACGAGGGGTTAACTTCTTTGTAGGTGCGGGTGTAATTGTCGGTTGAGACGGTCAATGTCCGTTTTCCAATGGTCAGCATTCCGCTCATGTAGCTGATGCGATAATTTTTTGCAGAAGCGTTCTTTGCAGTAATAGTGTAAGAACCAGCATCGCTCTCCTTTGTGGCGTTTGTTGTTACGGTAGGCAAAACTGTCAGTTCGCTTTCTGTTTCGCCATTCACGAAGCCGCTGCATTGATAGGTTAACGTAGGATTGTCCTCAAAGTACAAGCGTGTCTGGTTATTCGCCGTAATGGTCAGCTCAGCCTTGTTAATGGTCAGCACTCCTTGCGAAGTAGTCATCGTGTAGTTCTTCGGTTCGCCGCCAACTATGGTAATGGGGTATTCTCCCACTTCGCTGTACTTCGTGGCGTTCGTTTCTACGGAAGGAGTCGAAAGCCAGACAGGTACACTTTCATTATTCTTCAGACCAGTATAACTGATTGTGAACGACGGATTGTTTGCGCCGTAGGTTCGTTCGGCATCATTGGGCCTGGCAGACAGGGAGGCTTTGTTGACGGTTAGCGTTCCGGGGGTTATGGTTATAGTGTAGTTCTTGGCATCCACCCCTGACAGCGTGATCGGATAGGTGCCCACGTTGCTTTTCTCGGTAGCCGAACAGCTGTAGGTTCCCGTTGATGTGAGTACGCTGGTACTCTCATTGTTCACGAATCCCGTATAAGCGGCTGTGAACTGCGGATTGCTGTCACCATAGCTGCGTTGACAGTTCAACACTGTCACCGTCAGCGGAACCTTGTTGATGACATAGTTGTAGGGAATGTCAACCGTGAATGACATGTCGTTGTTGCGGAACGTAAACGGCACATTCTTTGTGTACTCTCCTGCATCCTTTTCAAGTATTGGTGTGGTATAGGAAGACACATAGAAACCATTGGGTAGGTTGTTAGTATATGACACCGTTGGCCTTTTCCCATTATACGTGAAATTGTTGTTGCTCCAAGTCACCATGTTCGAAGGGCTATAGATGTTAACATGGGATCCACATTCAACATCGCCAGTTCCCAAATAAATGATAGACTGGAGCATGCTGCATCCTATAAAAGTGAAAGAATTTAAAGTAGTACAGGTCGCTGGGATTACAATGTATTTTAGTGCAGAGCCATAGAATGCATAGTCAGCTATAATTTCCACATTATTACCAAGGTTTGCTGTGGATAATGATACACATCTATAAAAACACTCGTTGTAGATCAGGGTAACGCCCTTCAGAGTAATTGTCTGTAAATTTGAACAGTTTTCAAAACAACGATTATCTAAAAGTTTTAAATTCTCTGATGTCACTAACGATTGAATGATTGAGCAGTCTTTAAAAGCTTCGTTAGTTATCTTTGTCACATTAAACAACTGCCCATTATAGTACACTGTGTTGGGTATCGTAACATTGGCAGGCAGTGTTGCTGCATCGTATCCCGTAACGCTCGCCTCTTTTCCGTAAAGAGAGTATTTCACACCGTTTACGGTTATCTCGGTGTCGGCCATCGCGTTCATACTTAAACATAGGGAAAGTATGAAAAAGATTGTTCTTAAATGCAAGTATTTCATAACTTATGATTCTTAGAAGGTTCAAGGAGACTACCTATTGTTTTTATATCGTTTGTTTCACAAAGAAGTTCCCCTTTTTTATTGAAGACTTTAATGTTCTTTAGCTGCTTCTTCGCCGTATCTGATAGAATACAATTTAAATAATACGCTAACGGATCTTCTTCTCCCATTAGATTATTACTAAATTCTCTTGGATATTCAATAGCGGCATGAATATCACCAATTTGAAATTCTACTATTGGATAGTTGTTGTTTTCCATCTCTACTAAACTATTTAATTATGAAACTCTATCACGATGAGAATATTACGAATTTGACTATTTTCGATATCTCTGCCTCATGATTCTCATTTTCTTCTATGATGATGTCAGCCGAGTATCTTCTGGTTTTTTCCAGAAAAACATTACCATCTTCGTTCTTGTAATCTGCCTTAAGAGTACCTGTCGCGATGCACTTTTCTCCCTCCTGCTGAAGGTCTAAAATCTCAGAAATAACAATGCTATCTATGACAATATGATAATCCTTTTCGCCAACATTGTCCTTAACGATATCTGCCCCATTTATGCAGTTACAGTTGTCTTCAGAGATAAGAGTGCTAAGCTTGGTTTGAATCAATCTTTTGATACCCTCCTTATCCTTTGTGAACAGAGGATTTTGTTCAGGTTCTGACTTTTCACGTTCATATAACATACGCATAAAGGAATTTATGCCTATAGACACCCGGAGTCGGCGGTTAGTAATAAGGTCGCGGCTGTATAAACGCGAAAGACGTGGGAGTCTCTACTACTCGCTTATCCCGTGTGTGGGCTCTCGCATTGCCTTGTACCAGGATAAGCAACTCGAGTTAGCCCACGCCAATATTATTATACATTAATGGCCACACCTATTATATAAATAAGGTGTTGACGGGGTATAATAATCCCAACGCGGACGTTCGGTTGCGTCTCTTTCGGTACATTGAATTTGCGAGATTCACACACAAAAGATAACGTTCGTAACGTCCTTTTTCCAACGAAAACTGACCTGCGAGCCCCACTGGGCTACATCGAGTCGGTGCAAAGATAGTGATTATTCTTGAAATGACAAAGGAAAAGAACAAAAAAATGTCCCGTCATCAGAAGGCATTTGTTTCGAGACACGCGGGATGCAAAAACACATGGAATCATCGACATTTCTCGTTCTTTAAAGAAAAAAAACAACCAACTCAAGAGGTTTTTTCTTAAAAACGGCGGAGTTTTTCTTTGTTGTGGAGAAAACTTCGTAACTTTGCATCCGACTATTCGTCATTGCGCAAGCAAACATGAATAGTAACAGATACAGACCCCACCCCTGACCCCTCCCCTTGAAGGGAGGGGAGTGGCTACCGCCGGAAAACCAAGCCGCAGGGCGATTTCCTCTCTTCAAGGGAATGGTACTGGGGTTGAGGGCTGTAACTTAGTTATTTAGAAGACCTTATCATTTAACATCCAAAACGTAAGCAAAAATGAAGAGAAACATGAAAATCGCTGTGGCCGGACTGTTGCTGGCCACGATGGCCCTGCCGACGATGGCGAAGGTGAAGACTGCAAAGTTCAACGTGAATGGTCGCTGCGCCCGTTGTGGTCAGCGCATCGAGGCTGCCGCCAAAGGCGTGCAGGGCGTGCAGACGGCTCAGTGGGACGAAGTATCGAAGGAGATGGTGGTGACGTTCGACACGAAACTGACATCGAAGAAGGACATCCAGCGCGCCATCGTGGCCATCGGCTTCACCGCCGGGAAGATGAAGCCCGAACCCGGCAAGGAGAAGAAGCACGATGCCGGCTGCAAAGGAGGAGACGACTGCAAGGAATAATCACGGACTTGCGGTTTTTGATTATCACGAATTTGAGAATTAAAGAATTGGCTTGAGAGGGTATTTCATGCAAGGACCAATTCTTTAATTCTCTAATTCGTGATAAGTCACAATCACGGCTGATAAGAACAAATCACGGATTTGTGGTTTTATCCTTCACGAATTTGAGAATTATAGAATTGGCTCGCGAGGGTATTTCATGCACAGACAAATTCTATAATTCTCAAATTCGTGATAAGAGTATTCTTGAATGCCTTCCTGACACCCGCGTTAGAACCAAGTATATTCCACTACCCCATTGGACGGTGTTGCGACGGGACGAATGGTATAGCCGTAGGAGCGCCAGTTGCCGCCCATTTGTGCCCACTGTTTACTGATGTACAAGCCCCATACACCTTGGTAACTTTCGAGTGTCGATGATAAGTAACCACCGCGCGAAGTACCAATCAGACCACTAAAATCGCGCCATCCTGCGGCAGGAAAGAAGATTGAATTGCCGTTACTCCCAGTAAACTTGCGACCGTACACGGAGTTCTCAACGACCCACTCTGACGTGCATTTATCAATCAGTTCCTGACATTGTGAACGCGTAGGCATCCGCCACGGTTCGCCCCAGTTAGCTGTGGCGGCATCATTCCATTCGCCAGCAATATCGGAAGTTTTTGTGATAAACTGTTTCGTCGTCTTGTCGTAATCGATATAGTTGGCATCCGCATAGACATCCTTCTCAACGGTCTCGCCCCAGGCATAGTAGCTGCCAGCGAGTTCGGGAGCCGTGGCACCCACATTGCAGCAAGACCACTTGGTGTTGCTGGGCAGTCCAAGGTCGATCATGTGTGGGTGGTTCACATCGGGACAAGAGGAATTAGCAGAAACGGGAACAGGAGGAGTGTTTTCATCGTCATCGTCATCGCGACAAGATGTGCACACCAAGACTGTGGCTATGAACACCACCAACATCAGGCTGCCGTTTTATTGTGTCACCAACGAAGAATCTCTTTATCAGGAAGAAAGAGTGGATATTGTCGAGCTGCCATTGCATTACCAACAAATTGACCTACATCAAACAGACGCCGCCAAAGCATCTTTTTCAAGGAAAAACACTTACCGAGAATGGTTTTATTTGTACTTTTGCCAGCGATTTAAGGATAACACACCTGTTTATATATAATAAGGTGTAATGTTTAACAAATAAAAAAACAGAAGAAAGATGAAAAAGATTCTGATGACAATGGTGATTGCCCTGAGCGCAATCACAGCAAATGCACAGTGGTATCTTGGTGGTAGCGTTGGTGTGGCCAGCGTGAAGAACGGCAATGCTGACGCAGAGACCGTCTATAAGTTCGTGCCCGACTTCGGTTACACGCTCAACGACGACTGGTCGATTGGTGTTGCCGTGGGTTACCAGAAGGGTGCTTGCGACCTGCTCCACGGTAGTTTCGGACAGGATGTCGAGACAGAGCTGCTGCAGGTGAACCCGTATGCCCGCTACACCTGCGTAAAGAACAAGTATGTGAATGTCTTCATCGACGGCACCGTGGGTCTTGGCAGCTTTAAGGACTATGGCACTGAGTTCCAGCTCGGTCTGAAGCCCGGTGTGGCCGTGAACCTGAACGAAAAGCTGAGCTTTGTGGCTCACTTCGGCTTCATCGGCTTCGACTCGTTCAGCCCGAAGCAGGACGGCATCGACAACAGCACCAATGTTGGCGTCGACCTCGATGGCAACAACCTGACATTCGGACTGTACTACAACTTCTAATCAGCGGAGTTCATAACAGCTTAAAGGCGGGGCACGACAACGTGTCCCGCTTTTTTTTTGGCAATAATACATCAGAAGGCATCGTATAAGCCCGACGTTTGTACTCGTTAACCGTCTACCTGTTTTCTGGCGCAGCCACTCCCTCCCATCTCATGGGAGGGGTAGAGGTGGGGTGAGCGTAGACCTTGCCCTCGAAAGATTTTACCCCACCCTGCACCCCTCCCCTAAGATGGGAGGGGAATGGCTGCGCACAGATGGAAACATACATTTGTAACTGAATGCAAATCTTCATTCCTCTCAAGACGTTGCGGAGGTGCCAACTGCTATATTGTCACGTTTTTTGTCAACGAATGAGACGAAATGTTCTATTCAGATTTCAGGATTTCTCTGCAGTCACACCAAAGCCTAAGAGTGTATTCTGCTGTTTTTGACTCGTCAGTTTGACAGTTTCAGCAAACAGAACCGCTGTTTTCAAGAAACAAATCCATTGATTTCGTTCAACGATTCCATTGATTTCGTTCAACAATTTCAATGGATTCGTTCAACAAATCCATTGGATTTGTCTCGCCATTCTGCCGCTTTTATTGCTCCCTAACGTCGTTTTCGCCGTTCATTTCTGGCAGTTCTTGGCCTTACTGGCCGTCTCTTCATCGCTCATCTCTTGGTGGTGAGAGGCAAGAGAACACCTCTTCCGATTCCTTTCTATATGGCGCATTCAACAAAAGGCGCGGCAGATGGCATCAACAGGATTGCGGTATCTGGCATAGGCATCAACAAGACCGGCCAGGCGCAAAACCATCTCCAAAAAGCAAGTTTATGTCGTTTTTCTTTGTATTTTCGGGAAAAAGCCGTAATTTTGCACCCGACTTACAAACGGTAAGTTAAGGGGTGTCTGCCGTGGGCAGGCTGAGATTAGACCCTCGAACCTGATCCGGGTAATGCCGGCGTAGGGATTTCGGCTCAACTTTTTGCGAGCCGGCGGTTTAAGCATAATGGTTTTCCCCTTATGTATTACTCAAATTCAAGTATTGTGGAAAAGAAAGTAAAAAGAATGTTTTCAGTGGTTGCCATAGGCATGGCGGCCATGTTGCCGATGGAAGGACAGTGCGCCACCGCGGGTGAACCCGACGACTCGCTGCGTCTGGAACAGATGCAGGAGGTGGTGGTTCGTGGCGTTTGGGCGCCAAAGAATGCTCCCTTTGCGGTGGCCAACCTGAAGAAAGAGGAGCTGGCCACCTTCTCGAAGACGGGTCAGGAGCTGCCCTTCCTGTTCGCGCAGACTCCCGGCGTGCTGGCCTGGAGCGAGAACGGCGTGGGCACGGGAACCACCTACATGCGCATTCGCGGTGCAGCAGGATCACGCATCAACGTGACGCTTGACGGCGTGCCCTTGAACTCACCCGAGGACCAGACCGTGTTCTGGGCTAACATGAACTCGTATGGCTCGCTGCTGGGCGGCGCACAGATACAGCGCGGCGTGGGAACATCGACCAACGGCGACGGTGCCTTTGGCGGAACCATCTCGCTCTCGTCGAAAGCGCCATCGACAAAGGCGGGCGGCGAGGTGAGCTTCTCATATGGCTCATACAACACGTTCAACGCGGGAGGGTCGTTCTCCACGGGACTCCTGTGGAACCATTTCATCATCGACGGCGCCTATCATGAGACCAACACCGACGGATATATACACGGCACAAGCGGACGCTCGGGCAGCTATTATGGCGGACTGTCGTGGATCGGCGACAACTTCAGCATACGATTCAAGCACATCGGCAACTTCGAGAAGACGGGACAGGCATGGAACGGCGTGACGGCCGGCAACGACGACCTGAGCCTGATGGACGGCACATACGGCGGAAAGACCGGCATCAAGACCTACGCAGACCTCTACAAGGTGGGACTCGGGCGCTACAACTCGCTCTACGAACAGCTGGCCACCGATGCCGACGGCAACTTCGTGAAGGACGCCAGCGGAAACTACCAGACACAGCGATACACGATGAACGACGGCTCCTACTGGCCCAAAGCCACCGACAACTTCTGGCAGAACCACAACATCCTGACCGGTGCATGGAACCTGAGCGAACGCTGGAGCACCACCGCAACGCTGCACTACACCCACGGCTACGGCTACTACAATGAATTCCGCCCACAGAACAAGATCAAGAAGCTGGGCCTGCCCAATGCCGACGTGAACGGCGACGCGCTCGACGGAGTGAAGCGAACCGACTGGGTGCGCAAGAAAGGGCTGAGCCAGGATGTCTACGGACTGATTTGGAACCTGAGCTACGACGACGAGGACTGGAACATCGTGGGCGGACTGTCGGTGCAGCAGTTCGACGGCAGACACTTCGGCTACGCCACCTACCTGAGCAACGACCAGCTGCGCAGCCTGCTCATGAAAGACGGCGACTACCAGTACTACGACAGCGACGCAAGGAAACTGGACGGAAGTGCATTCGTGAAAGCCACGTTCCACATCAACGAGCAGTGGGATGCCTTCGCCGACATGCAGTATCGCCACGTGGGCTACAAGACCGACGGATACAACGACAAGTTCGTCTACAACACGCAGACCTGGCTCTACGAGAAACACATGCTCGACATAGACAAGAAGTATGACTTCCTGAACCCGAAGGCCGGCTTCAGCTTCCACCAGGGCGGCCACCACGCCTTTGCCTCGGTGGCACTGAGCCACAGGGAGCCCGAGCGCAACAACTTCACCGACAACGGCAACTATCCTGCACCAGTGGCCGAAGAGCTGATGGACTTCGAACTTGGCTACAACTACTCGTCGCAGACGTTCCGCGCCGGCGTGAATCTCTACTACATGGACTACAACGACCAGTTTGTTCAGACGGGCCAGCAGAGCGACATCGGCGAGAACCTGACCACCAACATCAAGGACTCCTACCGCATGGGCGTGGAACTGACTGCCGGCTGGGACCTGACGCCATGGCTGACGCTGGAAGGCAACGCTGCGCTGAGCCAGAACAAGATCAGAGACTTCGACGAGTTTGTGGAGGACTGGGACGACTGGGAAGGAAATGCAGATGCCGCTAAATATCACTGCGACGGCAACGGCGACGAGCTGCGCCAGTTCCACTACGACAACTCCACGCTGGCGTTCTCGCCATCGGCCATTCTCAACGGTTTCGTCAACGTGCACTACAAAGGCTTGCAGGCCGTGTGGCACACGGGCTATGTGAGTCGGCAGTATCTGGACAACACCGAGAACAAGGACCGTTCGCTGCCCTCCTACTCCACCACAAATGTCAGCCTGAGCTATACGCTGCCACTGAAGAAGATGGGCGTGAAGGAAGCCGTGTTCGGCCTGAATCTGAACAACATCTTCGACGCTCACTACGCCAGCAGCGGATGGGTGTACTCGGCCATTGCCGAAAGCTACGGCCACACGCCCGACAACCGCTACTACCAGATAGGCTTCATCCCGATGGCAGGCTTCACCGCCATGGGCAGCCTGACGCTGAGGTTCTGACTGAAGAAAGAGCGAACAGTGAAAGACAAAGAATCGTCAAGTGAAGCGTGCCAATGAAGAGTAAGGAATTCGTTATGAAAGAAAGACGAATCCTCATTGATGACACGTCTGACCATTCACGGAAAGAACAATGGCGTTAGCTCAGTTTATTGCGGATCATGGTCTCGACATCTTCACAACGATGCTGGGACTGCTTTACATCATACTCGAGTATCGTGCGAGTATCTGGCTATGGTTAGTAGGCATCGTCATGCCGGCGCTGGACATCTACCTGTACTGGAGCCACGGGCTCTATGGTGATGCCGGCATGGCAGCCTACTATACCGCAGCCGCCATCTATGGTCTGTTGGTATGGAAATTCGGTTCGCTGCGGCTCAAGGAGCGTCCGGCTTCCGACGCTTCAGGGAAGAACAGCGAGCACTCTTCCATCACCCATTTCCCCCTGAAGAAATTGCTGCCCACCCTAATGGCCTTCCTTGCCATCTGGGCCGTCATCTACTTTGTGCTGGTCAACTACACCGACAGCACCATACCCATGACCGACTCCTTTACCAATGCCCTGAGTTTCATCGGCTTATGGGCACTGGCCAGGAAGTATGTTGAGCAATGGTTCATCTGGATTGTCGTCGACGCGGTGAGCTGCTATCTCTACATCGTCAAAGGCATTCCGTTCAAGGCGCTGCTCTATGGTCTGTATGTCGTAATAGCAATTTTCGGTTACATGAAATGGTTAAAAATGATACAAAAGGGATAAGTTTCATGCGGTTATTTCTAAAAAATAATTAAATCCGGACACTTTCCGAAAATTCTTTAGGTAAAGATTTGTTGCATCAAAAGTTTCTTTGTACTTTTGCGGTGTAAAAAAGACAAGAATATCAATCTCACAATTGTGAGATTATATAAGTGCTCGTGAGAGCATCACATCCCTATAAACTTGAGTTAATTTAGTTTTAATTTGTAAAGAACGGCCCGCACGAGAGTGTAGGCCGTTTCTTTTTGTTGCATATCTGCTTGTGGACAGCCGCAGCAGTCCACAAGCAGGATGGAGTCATGGCTTCAGTCTGATGATGCTGAGCGAATAGGCAGGCACGTCGATTGTCAGACTGCTGCCCTCAACACACAGGTGGCTCTCCACGGGATAGACCGTCGTGGGTGCATCTATCGTGTTCTCGGCCAGACCGCTGGCGGCGCCAAGACGGATGATGCGGGCACTGCTTGCCTCGAAGTCATTCAGGTCAATACAGGCTGTTGTGCTGTTGGAGGCTGTGTTGACAACCTTCAGTATCAGCTCGCCCGTGGTCTCGTCGATGGCAGCGTTGCTGAACAGTCCTGCACTGACGTTCTCCTTGAAACGCGTAGCAAACATCTGGGCATTGTCCAGATAGCAGGTCACGCTGTCGCCCTCCACATCCACACGCACGTCATACCAACGTCCGCTCTCTACGGTGCCGGGAGCCGTGGCGACCTGTCCCTTGGCACCGTCGGCTACCTTCTCCAGACCATGCTGCCCGTTGCCCCATCCGCCGAGGTTGAACCAGCAGTAGTTATCCTGATTGACGTAGTTGAAGACGACAAGGAATCCCTCGGCGCCATCATCCTTTCTGGCCTTGCAGGTGAACGAGTATTTCGACGCAGCAACGGGAACCTTGTGGACGAGCAGACAGGCTTCGGCCTTGCTGCCCTGTCGGATAATGCCATCCTTCACGGTCCAGTCTCCCTTGAGGTTCTCAAAAGTTGCCATGTCCTTGCCATCATCCTCGACGGTTACTTCCGGCATGGTCACCTTGACGTCACGGAAGGAAACACCCGTTGCCCATGAGCCCAGTCCCACACGAACGGCCTCTGGCCTGCGGACAGACTCCTGCTCCATGACGTAAGGATTGTGCTGCGTGACCTTCACCATCTGCGTACCGACGTGGTGGGCCATGAGTTTCTGCACATAGTAAGATGGCGTGCACATGACGCGTGAAGAGTTGAACCTGATCATGTCGGGTTGCCATGCCACGTTGTTCTCGTTGACGAAGATGGGCGCATAGCTGGCCATGCTGACCACATCGGAATTGTTTTCCATGCCCATCATAAAGACGGCCTCGCCAAGCGCAGCGTTCAGGTTTCCCACTCTGCCAAAGCCTTGCGTGACGGCATACTCGCCGCAATAGACGGCGGCTCCGCCACGCCTGTAGCTGTCGTATTTGTGGAAATTGTCGGTAAACCATGCCGGATTGCGGTAGTAATGCTCGTCGAGCAGCTCCACGGCCTCGTCGCTGTCCCATGTGGGATTGTCGTCGCCCCATGCCACGACATTGCCAATGAGGTGCATGTTGGGATATTTGGCCAACACGGCATCCTTGAACAGCTTGTAGCGCTCATAGTAGCGGTCGCTCTGCTGTTCGGGCACGGGCTGGTTGTTCTCGTTGCCTATTTCCAGGTACTCAATGTTGAAGGGCGCCGGGTGTCCGTTCCTGGCGCGCAGCGCACCATACTTTGTGGTGACGTCGCCGTTGGCATACTCCAGCGCGTTGAGACACTCGTCAATCCATGGCTGCAGCTCTTCCACCGGCGTGAGCCCACCATGCCACAGGCCGACATTGACGACATAGAGCGGCTTTGCTCCCAGGTCTTCGCTCAGCTGGAGAAACTCGTGGAAGCCCAGTCCGTCGCTGGTGCGGTAGTTCCAGTTACGGTTCAGATGTCCGGGCCGCTCCTCGATGGGACCGATGGTCTTTTCCCAGTGGAAGGCATTGTCGGGACTCTCCTGCCCTTCCACATAGCATCCGCCCGGGAAGCGCATGAACTTGGGCTTCAGCTGCAACAGCAGTTCGGCCAGGTCTGGACGGCAGCCGTTGGGTCGGTTTCTGAACGTGGGTGGGAAAAGCGACACCACGTCGATGGTGATGGTACCCTTTCCATCGGCCACCAGCGAAAACTGTGCCTTGTCGTCGTTGCCGTTTGAGAGCAGCGTGGCTTCGTATTTCGTCCAAGTCTTCCCAATCTGTTTCTCCACCCTTGTCTCGGCAAAGATCTTGCTGCCGTCGGCATTGGAGA
Source organism: Prevotella sp. (assembly GCA_017509155.1). GTDB lineage: Bacteria > Bacteroidota > Bacteroidia > Bacteroidales > Bacteroidaceae > Prevotella. The sequence goes on along the minus strand of JAFWQE010000024.1, from coordinate 3,411 downwards.
GACAGGCCGTCAGGTTTCCCTTGTATTTTCCTTTTGCCCAGAACGACAGCTTGTAGCTACGTCCCTGCACGGCATTGATGCCCCAGAAGCCTTCGTTGACCAGACAGACGGGTGCCATTGGCGTGGCGTCAATGTCCATCTGCAGCGCCCTGCCCTGTGCTTTGTTGAGCAGGCCCTTGTCAACAAGCTTCGTGGTGAGCTTCGAGCCCGGCGACACATAAGTGCTCCACGTAGGTATGCTGTTCTGGCTGTCCTCAAACGAGCGGTTGCCAATGAGTTCGGCATAGAGTCCGCCGTCGGCGGCATGGTTGATGTCTTCAAAGAAGATGCCATAGAGCATCGGACTCACTGCGGCCCCACGCTGAGTCACGTCGACGTCCAGATGCACCTGCGCGCCCACACTCAGGACTGAGAGCACGCAGCCAGTAATCATTAGTTTTCTTTTGTTCATTTTCATTGGGTCTACTTATAAACTTATATGATAAATTGAACACAGAGACTCAGAGGCACAGAGATTTTCCTCTTTACATAAAAACTCTGCGACTCTGTGTCTCTGTGTTCAATATATAAACCATTTTTGTTCATCTACTTATTACTTATCACTTTTCATCACCTCTAAGACAAAGACGCAGAGACATGGAGATTGCCCCACGGTGTCTCTGCGTCTCCGTTATCATGATAGCGAACGAGTGTCCTACCGCACCACCTTCTTGCCGTTCTTGATGAAGAGACCACGGCCTTCGGGTGTAGAGATGCGCACGCCTGTCGGTGTGAACCATCTGGCGTCGCGGGCATTGTCGGCTTCCACTTCCTCTATGCCCACGTTCTCGCCATCAATGTCCACCTGTCCGTCAATGGTCACAAACGTCGGGTCAATCTCACTCTTCTGGAACTGGAAACGCATGTAGTAGTGGTCGGGAACCTTCAGGTTAAAGGTGTCGTAGACAAATTCCACCTCTTCGCCGGCTGGTATAAGCTGCGTCTTGTCGAGCTTGCCCACCTGCTTCTTTTGTCCGTTGTAGAGCAGGGCGCGCAAGGTGCGGTTGTAGTCGTAGTTGGAATAGTTGTGAATCTTCACCTTGAGCACGAGCGGATCGTAGGTCACCTCATAGTCTGAAAGGTCAAGGTCGTAGGTGGCGAAGTCCTTTCGTCCAATCTCAATGGGCTCATCTCCATCGATATAGATACGAATGGCGAAGTTGCTCAGACTGGTCGTGTTGAAGAACAGCGATGTTTCGGTAACAGAGTTCGCCGGAAGTGCCAAGGTGGTAACGCCAGGAGGGAAGCTGTTGAAATCTGGCTTGTCGGTGCAGTAGATGGCTATCACCCCATTGTACTCGTCGCCGTTGTTGACAAGTGTCACCTTGATCTCATTCCAGCCCACTTTCATCTTTCCCACCGGAGTGATGTTGTCGGCCTTGACATCGATGACGGGATGGTCTACGCACTCAAACGCCAGCTTGTCATCCTGCTGCTCTGCCTTCACATCGATGTAGTAGTACGGCTGTCCGGCCCTGTACCATATCGAGTCGTTACCTGTTTCGCGCCACAGAGACACCACCTTATAGTTGCCTGGTGCTGTGATGGCCTGGCTGATGGGCAGGGAGACCTTCTGCGTGGATTCTGAATAGTAATTGAACGAGATGGTTTTCTGTACGAACACGTCCCACTGGCCTTCCGCGTCTTCTGTTGCCAGCGCAACGTTGTATTTGATGTTTCTGTACGTCAGGTTTTCAAACTCTGCCTCGAAGCGGTTCTTGCTGCTATGCAGGCCCGTCAGCAACGGAGGCGTGACGATGGGCTTAATGGGGTCGCCGGTGGGTTTCTGAAAACCGATGATGGCACTCTGACCATTGGGGAAGCCGTCAGGGGTGTCGCCCGCACCCATTCCCGACGTACTCGACGGGTTGAGCACACTCAGCTTGAAAAAGTTGTCACAGAAACCGCCCCATCCCCAGTTGATGTGATAGAAGCCGTTTCCATCGTAGCCATCGCACACAAAGGCATGACCGACACTCATGGAAGTGCCTACATAGAACACCGGCCGGTTATTGGCAAGCTCATTGTAGATGAGATCATCCCACTGACCGATGCTGTACTGCTCGCGGTGGGCCAGATAGAGGTTCTGGTCGTAGTCGAAGTATTCCTTCAGCGCCTCAACCACATTATACTCGCTGGCTCCAGAGCCCTCGGCGGTGTAGTCCATCTTGACTGCCTGACCGGCATAGAGCATCAGCTGCGCCACATCATAGCCGTCATCGGAGGGGCGGTAGGCGTCCTTCATGGTGTCCCAGCTGAAGTCGACAACCGGCAGTTCAGCCAGACTCAGCTTGCGCGAATAGGTGGTGTATCCGGGTATGGGCTTTGTCGTGGACAAGGGCCATTTGTGGTAATACATCACCGACGCCATGGCCGTGGCCACGCATCCGGCGGCACTGTTGACACCTCCGTCTTTCGGACAGAGATTGTTATAGGGTGCTCCCTGATCCCATTGGCAGGTGAGCAGGAATGGTATGGCGGGCTTGTCTGCCGCATGGGGGGCAGCACTCCTGCCGTTGACGTTGGCATGATTCATCAGCCAGCGCATCTCCATCTCCATGCCGCTGAGCCACGCCTTCATATTGTCGGGCATGGCTTCTTCGTCAAACGTACCGCTCGTGGCATAGCCAAGAATGCTGTCGGCACGGTCGTCACCGGCCACGATGACATAGCCGTGGTCGTCGCCGGAATTAAAGACATAATAAGGTGGCACTTCATTCGCACTGATGCCGCGACGCGTCGTGACAGCCGTAAGGCGCTCCCCTTGTTTCAGCATGCCATGCGACTGCATGAACTGCTGTGCCAAAGCCTGCGCCTGACTCTTTCCCACAGGCGCTCCCATTGTGGTTGCTGAGACCAATAGTCCCACCAAAGCCCAAAGAATTCTCTTCATAAAATGCTGAGGTTAATAAAACACGTTGCAAAAATACAAAAAAAATACGAATACCGCAAGACAAACAGCAGAAATCAAGTCTTTTTCTGTTAAAGCGGCATGTCCACGCCTGTCATCAACGCCAAGAGACAAAGTTAACAACAAGCTGCAGACACCTCCGCAGCGTTATGAGCAGAATGAGGATTCGTATTCCCCAGACATGTGTCTCCATCCGTGCGCAACAGAGAAGACGGTCTGAAAGACCAGAAGCAACCTTACCAGGGCAACACCCTAAGACAGTCTGAAAGACCAGAAGCAACCTGACCAGGGCAACACCCTAAGACGGTCTGAAAGACCAGAAGCAAACAGCCCAGGGCAACACCCTAAGACGGTCTGAAAGACCAGAAGCAAACAGCCCAGGGCAACACCCTAAGACGGTCTGAAAGACCAGAAGCAAACAGCCCAGGGCAACACCCTAAGACGGTCTGAAAGACCAGAAG
>JAFWQE010000229.1 GCA_017509155.1 Prevotella sp. | reverse complement strand
TCCGGAGTGAAAATGCGCATTTGGGACTCATAGCCCAAATCACGGAGTTTGCGGCACAGGTCTTGGTTGAGGTTAATCCATTGATGGAGGCATCGCCAAGCGGAGTTGGGGCTGATGTGTGGGAAGTAGAGCTGTGCCAGTTCTCTGCGACCGTATGCCCGGATGCTAAACATGTTACTAAGTAGATGTACAATATAGTTTAAAGATTGAACACAGAGACAATGAGACGCAGAGGTCTTGTGCAAAGAGAAATGTATCAGTGCCTTTATGTCTCTATATTCAAGTAATCATATAAGCTGATTTTGATTCGTTATCCACTATGCAAAGGTACGAAAAAAGACGGAGAATCAAAAGGAAATCAGTGGAAAATGAAGAAGGAAAATGCGGAAAAACCGACCGAGCAGCAGCCCACTTTTCCGCTAGGTCGGATTTGCAATCCGACCTTACTGAGTATCAGCATTTTCAATGCGCTTAACACATCTTTTCACGGATTATAAATCCTGATATTCCTGGCGGCCGGATTGCAAATCCGACCGAGCGGCGGTGTATAATGCCGAGCAAACTGATGCCCACTTTTCAGCGCAAAACAATGTCCGAGTCAGTCCGTGTTAGTCCGTGGCAAAACTATAAGTAGCAATAAGTAGCAGTAAGTAGCAATAAGTAGCAAGTGCGTCGCGCGGATGTTGTATCTTTGCACTGTACAAAATGGATGCGCACAAGGGCCCCATGCGCTCCGATATATGTTTAACTTAAAATTCAGTATGTTATGAGTGTATTCTACAAATTGACCAAGAACAAGATTGCGAACAGCAAGTCCAACGGCAAGTGGTTCGCACACACCGCACGCATCGGCAACATGACCTGGAAGCAGCTCTGCCGACACATCGCCTCACACGGCTCCGTCTACACCGAGGACGTCTGCATTGGCGTCGGGACAAAGCTACTGGACTGCATCATGGAGAAGCTCGGAGAGGGCTACACCGTGAAGTTCGGCGACATGGGCACCTTCTATCTGGCGCTCCATTCCGAGGGCACCGACTCCGTGTCGGAGTTCAACGCCGCCAAGCACATCACCCGTTGCCAGCTGCGCTTCCTGCCCAACAAGTCGAAGAAGGACGATGTCAACCTCACGTCGACCGGACTGATGCAGCGCTATGACTTCGCCGACATCAACACCAAGATTGCCGGCGACGCGTACGAGAAGAAGAAGGAAGAGGAAGAGGAGCAGGATGATGTGGAGCCCTAAAACCCACCCCTGCCCTCCCGAAGGGAGGGAGGCCTACCGGGCAGACGTCGCGCCACTGGGCTCCCCTCCTCCGGAGGGGCTGGGGGAGGTCTCTGAGGGGTTGGGGAAGGTCTCCTACCGGGCGGACGTCGCGCCACTGTCCTCCCCTCCTCGGAGGGGCTGGGGGAGGTCCCTTAGGGGTTGGGGAAGGTCTCTTACCGGGCAGACGACGCGCCACTGGGCTCCCCTCCTTCGGAGGGGCTGGGGGAGGTTATCAGTTTTTCGACTCTCTGAAGGCGCGAGGGTTGACGCCTTTCATGCGGGTGAAGAAACGGGTGAACGAAGTGGCATCAGAGAAGTGAAGGCGGTCGGAAATCTGGGCGATGCTCAAACCAGACGTGCGAAGCAGATAACTGCCCTCCATCACCAGCATCTCGTTCACATAGTCCATCACCGTGCGGCCAGACACCTGGCGGACCACCCTCGACAGGTACACCGGCGAAATGCTCAGCTCTGAGGCGTAGAATCCAATATCATGGTGCTGGGCGAAATGGCGAGGCAAAAGGCGCAGGAAGCTCACGAAGATGTCCTCAACTCGCTGCGACACCACTCGGCGCGCGATAGCCCTGCCCTGAGCATCCTGCAGTTCCAGCAGGAAGACGGCATACAGCATGCGCAATATCTCGCCCTTGTAGATGTGCTGCGAGTGAAGGTGCCGGGCTATTTCACGCATCTTGTCCCTCAGCAGCAGGGCATCGTCGTGATCCAGTGTCAGTATGGGTTGATGGAGCTGAACGATGGGCAGATAGGCAATATGCACAAGGTCGTGGACGGTAGGCACGTCGAACGTGGCGCGCTCGTCGGCCAGCAGGCAGATGCCCCGATAGTCGGCAGAGGCAGCCACCACCGTCACCGACATGCCCGGAGAATACACATAGAGGTCACCGGGTTCCAGTGTCAGTTCGCGCCCACCGAACACCAGCGTAACCCAGCCCTCAAGCACCAAGGTAAACGTGAAGGCGGCCATGTAGCCATGCGTCTCGTTCGTGCGCAGGGTAATGGCAGCATCTGTCTCCGTGCAATAAAGCCTGCCATCCCAGTCTTCGATGGGATAGCACCCGTGCATCTTTATCCATGCTTCGCTCAACGTATACATATCGAGTGCAAAGATACAACTTATTTCCGACTTTGTATCGTTTCGGTCAGGTTTTGTGTCATTTCATCCGCTCTTGTCTCATGAAAAAGCTATAATTTTGCAGCCACATTACATTATTATTCACTTATAAACATTTAAAAGTCATGGACAAGAACAAATCAATCGAGGCATTACAGTTTTTCGTAACTCATCTGGCAGAAGGCGCCATGGTGCACAAGCAGCAGGGCATGATCTTCAACGCAATGGGCTTCAGCAAGCTCGGACAGAAGTACATCGACCACTTCGGTGAAGAGATGGGCTGGGTAGAAAAGTTCACAGAGCGCATCCTCGACCTGGGAGGCGACGTGAAGTTTGAAGGCATGAAAAGCCGCGAGCTCATCAAGAACCCCATCGAGTATGTGAAGGCCGACCTGGCCATTCAGGAGCCTGGAGTAGAACTGCTGCTGAAGTGCATGCAGACCGTCAAGGAAGACCCAACGACCTACGACATCATGAAAGACTACCTCAAGGACGAGGAGGAAGACCTCTACTGGAGCCAGGGAGCTCTCGAAATGATTGAATGCATTGGCGCACAGAACTGGCTGCTTCAGCAGATGTAAAAAAGGGACAGCTGTATGGAAGAAGCAAAAAAAGTTTATGATTTCCTCGAGAAAGCAGGAACATTCTATCTCGCAACCGTAGAGGGCGACCAGCCCAGGGTACGTCCTTATGGAGCTTTGCTCTATTTCGAGGACAGAATCTACATCATGGCGTTTGGAAAGACCAACGCGACTCGACAAATAGCCAATAACCCCAAGGCTGAGATCTGTGCTTTCAAGGGGCAGACATTGCGCATTGAGTGCACACTTGTGGAGGACAACCGTCCCGAGGTGGGCAAGGCTCTCGTAGCTAAGATGCCCTCGCTGAAAGCAGCTCTCGGAGAGAACGGAGAGAACGGGGTGATGTACTATATCAAAGACGCCAAGGCCGATTTCTTCAATCTGATGGAACTGGCAGAAAGTGTAACCTTTTGAAAAAACGACGAACATGAAAGAACAAGTATTACAGGCCATGCGCGAGGCCGGCAAGCCCGTCTCGGCAGGCGAAGTGACAAAGGCTCTGGGTGCCGACCGCAAGGAAGTGGACAAGGCTTTTGCCGAACTGAAAAAAGAGGGTGCCATAGAGTCGCCTGTCAGGTGCAAATGGCAGCCCAAGGCATAAGACACCGCTGAAGGTCACCTATTCTTTATACGCACATTCATCAAAAAGACTCCATCCCCCCTTTACTCCTCACGAGAAGGGGGGATTTAAGAACCACGATTATGGAAATCAAAGCTATCAGAATGTACGACAACGGCTTCATGAACCAGAGCTTCGCCTTTGGCGGAGAAGAGGGGAAGGGAGCCTTCGACGAACAGATCATCTACCGCAGCAGTCTCCAGAACTTCCTCATCGACACAGGCAGCGAGGTGATTCTCGTAGACACGGGCTTCAAGACCGGCATGTCCGCACCTGCCAAGAAGCTGGGTGCACCGCTCTACATGGGCGAACGCGTGGCAGACTACATGGCATCGTTCGAGGCACTGGGCTACAAACCCGAACAGGTAACCAAGATTCTCGTCACCCACAAACACAACGACCACAGCGACTGTATCAGATGCTTCCCCAATGCCAAGGTCTACATCTCGGCCGAGGATGCCGATGCACTGAAGCTCGAGGGCGACAACATTGTGCGTGCGCAGTATGGCGAGGCCTACAAGAACTTCCCCAATGCGCAGCAAGTGGCCGACGGCATCTGGTTCGTCGAGGCCAAGGGACACACCAAGGGCAACAGCATCATCATAGCCGAGAACGACGGGCTGTTCTACATGTTCCACGGCGACGTGACCTATTGCGACGCTGCCCTCAAGGCCAACAAGCTGAGCATTGTCTACGAGGACAAACAGGCCGCACGTGAAACGCTCGACCGTGTGCGACAGTTTATCAAGGACAACCCTACCATCTATCTCTCTACCCATTGCCCTGAAGGCTACGAGAACCTGGAGATGAAACGGGTGATGAAGCTCTGAAAGTGAAAAGTGAAGAGTGAAGAGTGAAGAATTTGCTACCGCCGTTCATTTACCCTACATGAACTCCGGCAGGAAATTCTTCACTCTTCACTTTTCACTCTTCACTTTTCACTCTTCACTTCCTACACTTTCTTCACCACCCTACAGGGATTGCCAACTGCGATGCTACCTGACGGAATGTCGCTCACGACGACAGAGCCTGCGCCAATAGTCACATTGTCGCCGATAGTGACGCCCGGCAAAATGGTGACGCTGCCACCTATCCACACGTTGTTGCCTATGGAAACGGGAAGTGCCCACTCACGCCGGGAGTTACGCTCCACAGGGTCGGTGCTATGACAGGCGGTGTAGATACTGACGTTGGGCCCGATGAAGCAGTCATCGCCAATGGTGACTGCGGCCTCATCGAGCACGGTGAAGTTGAAGTTGGCAAAGAAACGACGCCCCACGCTTATCTGCTTGCCATAGTCGCAGTAGAACGGCTGGTTGATGATGGTCTTATCGTCGGCCATGTGTCCGAGCAGTTCTTTCAGCAATGCCAGCCGCTGCTCTATCTGCGAGGGCTTCAGCTGGTTGTAAGCATGCACCAGGTCTTTCACCGCGTTCAGTTCGCTGAGCAGCTGCTTGTCAACGGCCGAATAGACCTGTCCGCTCAGCATTTTCTCTTTCTCTGTCATGTCCTTCCTTGTATCATTTTTCGCCATTCAGCTGCTTCACGGGGAATGTGAAATAAGTGTCGGGGAAAGGTTCTTCCTCCAACGTGAAATGCCACCATTCAGTGCTTAGGGGCTTGAAGCCGTGGCGCAGCATGGCCTTGCGTAGAATCATGCGGTTGGCAAACTGCTCGGCGGTGATGCTGCGACCATAGTCCGAACTGCCGCCTTTGTACTCTCCCGTTTCGGGATTGCCGCAGAAGTCGGGATGACTTTCTGGACCGAACCAATCGAAGGTGCCGCCCATGTCGAGTTCTTTCTCAGTGGCCATGTCGAAGAGTGTGAGGTCGACAGTGGAGCCGCGGGTGTGACCGCTATGTGCCATGATGTACTCTCGCTCAAACAACACATCCTTGGGAAGATCGGGATAAAAATAGTTCTTCATCACCGTGTCGGGAATATCCTTGGCCCATCGCACGAAATGGTCGACGCCCTGCTGCGGACGGTAGGCATCATATATTTTCAGCCTGTAGCCGAGAGCCATCACGTCGTCGCTGACAGCCCTCAGACTGTCGGCTGCACGTTTGGTAAGCAGCGCAGTGGGCTCCTCGTAACCGTCAATGCGATGGCCTACGAAGTTGTAGGTGCCGAAATAGCGAATCTCAAGGATGGCATCAGGGACGGCATCGGTGAGCGTCACAAACTGGCTGCTGTCATCGGTGACTGACAATGACGACTTGTCCGATGATGAATAGCACGCAATCACGCAAATGCTGCTGACGAATACGGCGACCGCAGCAAGCAACAATAGTTCATTTTTCTTCATAGTGCTTTATGTTTTTAAAACAGGAATGTACGCAAAGCACACTCCCCTATTCTCTTTTTCGCTTGCAAATATAAGCAAAAACATTGAATACGAGAAACAAAAGGCGAAAAGATGTTCTTTTCAAGCTTTTTTGATTACCTTTGCAGCCAAAAAGAAACAAACAATCGTCATCCAATGAATACAAAGCATCATCTGACAACACGACGCTCACTTCTGAGCCGCATCAGCAGGGTACAACTGCTCGCCCCGCTCTTCGTATTCTTTTCGTGTGCCACTGGCATCGATGCCCAGCAAGCCACACAAGTACAGCCCACATCGCCCATCACACTGAACTGCGTGCGACCACCTTACCTTCAGAAAGGCGACAAGGTGGCACTCATCTCGCCCTCCTACGCCACTCCTATGGAAAACGTGGAGAAAACAGCGCAACTGCTGCGGACATGGGGACTGGAGCCTGTCATCGGTCCCAATGTAGGCAAGACCTACGTCAGGCAATACGCCGGCACCGATGAGGAACGGCTCAGCGACCTGAAATGGGCGCTTGGCAACAAGGACGTGAAGGCCATAATCTGCAACCGCGGAGGATATGGCTCCATACATCTCATCGACAAGCTTTCGCCGCAGGATGTGTCAGCATCGCCCAAATGGCTCGTGGGATTCAGCGACATCACCACCTATCACGGCATGTTTGCAAGAGACGGGGTGATGAGCGTACACGGCACCATGAGCTCGTTTCTGGCCAAAGGAGGTGAAGACCTCACAAGCACACTCATGCGAGACCTTCTCTACGGAAAGGTTCCCCGCTATGAACTGCCGGCACATCCGCAGAACATCACCGGACGGGCACAGGGCGTGCTCGTGGGAGGCAACCTCTGCACATTTGTGCCCAACCTGCACACATCGGCCGATGCCACAATGGCCGACAACATCATTCTCTTCGTTGAAGAGGTTGGAGAATCTATGCACAACATTGACCGGCAGATACGTGTGCTCGAACTCAACGGAGTGCTCAGCCGTTGCCGCGGCATCGTGCTCGGGGAGTTCACCAGCTGTGGCTCAGAGTTCACATACGAGAGCACCGAGGCCATGCTTCGCGAAATCTTCCAGAAATACAACATTCCTGTGCTCTGCGGCTTTCCCGGCGGTCACGGTGACATCAACTATCCTCTGATTATGGGCGCACCTGTCACCATCGATGTGCGCAACGATGGGGCTACACTCTCGTTCGATATCGACGGAGAGCAGAGCTACGTTGATTGCAAGGAGTAGAGTTCCGCATTGCTTTACTCTAGAGGTAAGAGATGACACCTCTTACCTCTTTTTTATGCTTCTACTCCAGGCCTTTCACCTTTTCTCTTACCTCTCACCACTCACCTCTAAAAACTGAAGCAAGCTCGCGAAAGGTGAATTATTCCACCTCCACCTGAACATTTTCCTGGGTGACATTCTCGCAGTTGAAGAAGTCGTTGCCCACTTGCGCCGTCACTCGGATGTCTTTCAGATGGATGTTGCGGATTGGATTCTCTGGAAGTCCGTTGAAGAATAGCGCACGGCGAGCGTTGCGGCACGTTATGCGCTGGATGTCGATGTCGCGGAATTCGGGTGTCGTCTCGTCAACAGGCTTCGGCTCTATGTTGTTCACCTTCTCACCACTTTCAAGTACTTCTATAACCGACTTGCCGCCATAATAGAGGTCGAAGGTGATGGCATCGCCCTGGATATCGAACATGGAGATGTCGCGAATAAAGATGTTCTGCACTACCCCACCGCGTCCGCGACAGCTCTTGAAGCGCAGTCCGACATCGGTACCGAGGAACTGGCAGTTCTGAACAAGTATGTTCTTCACACCGCCACTCATTTCAGAACCCACCACGAAACCACCATGACCTTGGAAGACGGTGCAGCCGTCAACGACGACATTCTCGCAAGGACGCCCACGACGGCGGCCGTCAGCATCCTTTCCACTCTTGATGCAGATGCCATCGTCACCGGCGTCGAACACACTGTTGACGATGAGCGCATTGCGGCACGACTCCAGGTCAAGGGCATCGCCGTTCTGCGCATAGTCGGGATTGCGGGCCAGCACGTGGTCGATGATAATGTTCTCGCACATCAGAGGGTGAATGTTCCAGGCCGGAGAGTTCTGGAAGATGACATCTTGCAGCAACACATTCTTGCAACCCACAAGGCTCACCATGACAGGGCGCAGGAAGCGCTTCATGCTCTCCCACTCTGCATCCGTCAGGTTACCGCGTGGCACATTCATGTCGGCCAGCGAGTCACCTTTGGCATAGCCCACAGAAGGGAGCCAAAGGTCACTGCGCTTGAAGACACCTGGCTGCGACGAGGTGAACTTCTTCCACTGCGACTCTGTCACCTTGCTTTTCTTCAGCGGACGCCAGTACTGACCATTACCATCGATGGCACCATGTCCGGTGATGGCAATATTCTCAGCTCCAACCGCAGATACCGGCGACTGGCACCGTCGCGTCTCAAGTCCTTCAAAGGAGGTACTGACGAGCGGATAGAGCGACTCGTCGGCAGCAAAGAGGATGACGGCTCCTTTCTCCAGATGGAGGTTGATGTTGCTCTTCAGCTGAATGGGACCAGTGTACCACACACCCTGCGGCACCACCAGGCGTCCACCACCTTTTGCCACCAGCGCATCAATGGCACGGGCAAAGGCTTCAGTGCAGAGCGCAGTTCCGTCGCCCTTGGCGCCATAGTCCTTCAGGTTGACTTGGTAAGAAGGAAATGTGGGGGCTTTCAGCTCGCTCATGGCGAATGGAAGCGACATGGTGTACTGGCGATAGGGATTCTCCTGGGCTTGTGCTGTCAGACCTAAGCACAGCACAAGACTTGCAATAGCAGTTCTCAGTTTGTTCATAGTTTGTTTAATAAAGAATGTAATGATTTTGCAAAATTAACGAATAAACGGCAAACACAAGGCGAAAAACTCATAAAATAGCCAAATCTTACATTATTTTAATAATTCTTCGCTTGCCGTTTGCAAATAAATCGCTAACTTCGCGACCTGTAACAAATATTACGAAAAGAAGATGAAGACAAAAATGATGTTGACAGGCTTTGCACTCGCAGCAGTGCTCAGCCTCTGTTCGTGCTCCACGAAAATGAGTGCCATCAACCAACTGGAAGACCTTTCCACTGAGTTGAGAGACCACAGTCGCTATTACACAGCACGCGACTGGGAATGGGCCGGCGACCGTTTCATGAAGATACGCAAGAAAATCAGCGAGCACGAGTTTGACTACACACCCGAACAAAAGCGCCGCATCGGACAACTCGAAGGCGAGTGTGCCGGCTACATGGCAAAAGGCGTGAAGGAGGGCATCTTTGACAAGATCAAAGGCATAGGCAACGAAATCAACGGCATCATCCAGGGCATCCTGCACTCGGTGACCGACTATAACAATTAATATCGTGAAGACAGCAGCCTACAAAGGCATCATCGCGGGCAGGCTCCTTTTGATTGCTTGTCTGTCTCTTTTGTGTCTGTCGTCATGGGCACAAGACAAACAGAATGTCCAGCGGCCACGCATTGGACTGGTCCTGAGTGGCGGCGGTGCATGGGGAGCAGCCGAAGTGGGCGCTCTAAAGGTAATGGAAGAAGTTGGCGTGCCCATCGACATGATAGCCGGAACAAGCATCGGTGGCATCGTCGGTGGACTTTATGCCGTAGGCTACAAGGCCGAACGACTCGACTCCATGTTCCGCTCGCAGGAATGGATAGACTTGTTCGTCAAAGGCGACCTGATGGGATACTTTGAGCGCATCACTGGCATAAGAGACACTCTCGACTTCTATCGACTACCCATCCCCTTCGCATGCGTGGCCGTAGACATCAGAAACCAGCAGGAAGTGGTGCTCAGAAGCGGGTCGCTGCCCGCAGCCATGCGAGCCACCATTGCCATACCAGGTGTTTTCTCACCAGTGAAGATAAACGGACGGACACTCGTGGACGGGGGAATGATGAACGTGCTGCCAGCCGATGTCGTGAAAGCCATGGGAGCCGACATCGTGATAGCGATTGACCTGCAACAAAAGGACCATGAATCACGCCACTTCTCGCTGAAGAACCTGTTAGGTATCGGCGGCATCCTCGACTGGGCAGTGTCAAGACCTGACTGGAAGAAATACAATGACAACCGAAAGCTGTGCGACATCTACATCAGACCTGACCTGAGCGGATACAGTGTGATGGATTTCAACAAATCGGACATTTCTGCGATGATAGCTCTCGGAGAAGACGCTGCAAGAGCAAAACTGAAGGAACTACGCCAGCTCGTAGACAAACCAAATGAATGAACTCGGGTTCTACAAATTAAAACAGGGTTGTGTGTAAATTAAAAGCCCATACACTTATCGTCATAACATGAATAATATTGCTTTTTATACCATTCATCAATTAGACTTCTTTTCAGTTAAGTCGGATGACATCCGACACCCATCTGATCACTTTAGACCACAAAAGAAGTATATGAAGACTATGTATTCTGCTCTTTGCGCTACTCACGCTGGGGCAGATGTCATGGGCCGAAGACATCAATATCAGTTCGGCCAAGGGCATTTATATCCACAAAGGAAAGAAGATGTCAATACGTAAATAATACGGCAGAAAAAAGCAGTTTAGACGGCAGAAAAAAGCAGTTTAGACGCCAGTTTTTTTGAAGGACGTCATCATCAACTGAAAACTTCTCATTTTAGTGGCCAACGATGGAACAGCAGATACCATCGTTGGCCGCTTTTTTTGTGGTTGTTTTCATCATACGAATGGTCTGGTACATGGAGAGGAGAAAACCATTGGGATACAAAGAAAACAGCCTTCAACTCCCGTCATGAGAGCAGAAGGCTGCTGTAGGGGTTGCGCAACACCTTAGACAATGTCCTTGCCAAAGGGGCTCAGCGCAATGTTGGCCAACTTGAAATGCTGCTTTCCGAAAGGAATGCCAATGATGGTGATGTAGAGCAACACGCCGAAAAATACATGGGTCAGCCATATCCAGATGCCACCGATGAAAAACCAGATGAGGTTCATGATTGTGTTAAGGCAACCGTTCGTTTGTTGCTTTTCACGTACCACAGAGCCGAAAGGCCATAGGCACAGCACACCAAGTTTAAAAGCCTGAAGTCCAAAGGGAATGCCGATGATGGTTACCATCATGGCTACCCCAGAAAGAAAATATTCGATGGCGGTTTCCACGCCACCGAATATTAGCCATAGGATGTTGCCTAAGAATTTCATCCGCTACGGATTACTTGTTCTTCAGCAAATCGCGGATTTCGCCAAGCAGCTTCTCTTCTGCAGAGGGCTCTGGAGCAGGAGCAGGCTCTTCTTCCTTCTTCTTGTTAAGCTTGTTCATGGCCTTGATCATGAGGAAGATACAGAAGGCCACAATCAGGAAGTCGATGATGTTCTGGATAAACACACCATACTTCAGCTCAGCATCGCCGACCTTGGCAATGAGGCCAGTGAAGTCAACGCCACCAGTGATGACACCAATCAGCGGCATCAGCACGTCATCAACCAACGAGCTGACAATCTTACCAAAGGCTCCGCCGATGATCACACCGACTGCCATGTCCATTACATTGCCCTTCATGGCAAACTCCTTAAATTCTTTAATAAATCCCATAATGTAAAAATTTTAAATGATTAAATATATGAAAATGTAATCTTCATTTTGCAATCTCACTTTATAGCGACCACGTTTTTCAATTTTTTCAGTGTTCTCTCTGTAATTTTGATTTTATTAATACAGAAATCTGATGCAAATGTAGGAAAAAATTCGTAACTTTGTGCCCGAAATCAGAAAAAAGTTTCAAAAAGGAACGATTTTCTTGTTATTTGATTATATAACCCTTTAAAATATAGTATTAGAAATGACAAAAGTAGCAATTAACGGTTTTGGCCGTATCGGTCGTCTGGCATTCCGTCAGATGTTTGAAGCTGAAGGTTATGAAGTAGTGGCTATCAACGACTTGACAAGCCCCAAGATGCTTGCTCACCTGCTGAAGTATGACACCGCTCAGGGTGGTTTCGCTGGCAAGTTCGGTGAGAACAAGCACACTGTGGACTGCACAGACAACTCTATCATCGTTGATGGTAAGGAAATTACCATCTATGCTGTTCCCAACGCTGCTGAACTGCCTTGGGGTGAGCTCGATGTTGACGTTGTGCTCGAGTGCACTG
>JAFWQE010000228.1 GCA_017509155.1 Prevotella sp. | reverse complement strand
CGCGTGATTTCGTTGCGTCGGTCGTAGACGTTCTTCAGTGCTGCAGCAATGACGTTCATGTGGTTGTCGGTATAGACGCGGCGTGCGATGCAGAGGCGCAGCAGGTCGAGTCCGCCGAAGCGGTTCTCGCGCGTCACGGGGTCGCGGTCGGCCAGGATGTAACCAATCTCACAGCCGCGGATGCCAGCTTCAAGGTAGAGTTCGCAGGTCAGCGTCTGTGCCGGGAATTCCTCCTTCGGCACGTTGCAAAGCACCTTGTCGGCATCGATGAACAGGGCGTGGCCACCCACGGGACGCTGATAGGGGATGCCGTACTCGTCGAGTTTCTTGGCAAGATACTGCACCTGATGGATGCGTGTCTCCAGCATCGGGAACTCGGTGTTCTCGTCCAGTCCTACGGCCAGCGCGTTCAGGTCGCGGCCGTTCAGTCCACCGTAGGTCAGGAAGCCCTCGAAGGGGATGCAGAACTGCTTGGCACCCTCATACCAATCCTCGCGGTTGGTGGCGATGAAGCCGCCCATGTTGACCAGTCCGTCTTTCTTGGCCGACATGGTCATCGCGTCGACGTACGAGTACATTTCGCGGGCAATCTCCTTGATGGTCTTTTCGGCATAGCCCTCCTCGCGCGTCTTGATGAAGTAGGCGTTCTCGGCAAAGCGGGCCGAGTCCATCACCACAGGCACGCCGTATCGGTGGCACAGTTCACAGGTTTCGCGGATGTTCTTCATCGACACGGGCTGGCCGCCCACGGTGTTGTTCGTCACGGTAAGCACCATGAAGGGCACGTTGCCCTCGTTCTCGCTGAGCACCTTCTCCAGTTTCTCCAGCGAGACGTTGCCCTTGAACGGCAGTTCCAGCTGTGTGTCCTTGGCCTCGTCGATGGTTACGTCGATGGCGCGGGCCTTGCGATATTCAATGTGGCCTTTCGTGGTGTCGAAGTGTGCATTGCCAGGCACCACGTTGCCCTCCTTCACCAGATAGGAGAACAGCACGTTCTCGGCAGCACGTCCCTGGTGGGTGGGGATGACGTATTTGAAGCCGAAGATGCGCTGCACCACCTCTTCAAACATGTAGAACGACGTAGCACCGGCATAGCTCTCGTCGCCCAGCATCATGGCCGACCACTGTCGGTCGCTCATCGCACCGGTGCCTGAGTCGGTCAGGCAGTCTATGTACACCTGCTCGGCCTTCAGCATGAACACGTTGTAGTGGGCTTCGCGCAGCCATTGTTCTCTCTCTGCGCGGGTACTTTTGCGAAGCGGTTCGACCATTTTTATCTTCCACGCTTCAGCGAATGGTAATTCCATAGTAGTTGGTTTTTTGTTGTTTATGTATTTGTTATTAGGATGCATGTGTTGCGCCGACACGTCGCGATGCCCTGCTTCGGGGGCAGCGGCATTGGCTTGTTTTTTTGACGAATGTCGGGGGGCATGAAAGGCCTATGCGGTCGGCCTGCACCAGGTCGGCTTGGCGAATACTACGGGCGATAATGGTCGATCTCCTTAATATTCAAAAACTTGTGCGATTCGTAGGCAGCACTGCTTGTCTTGTGCATGGCGGTTGTTCGGTTTGCGCTGCAAAGGTAGGGAAAAAACGACAAAGCACCAAATCTTTTCTTCTGAACTTTCATTTTTTTTATTTCCACGACGTGGACCAAACAGCTCAGGATGCCTGGAAAGGGCTTATGCCCGCAGCCCAGCGTCATTAAGATGCGAGATGCCAGCACAACGCTCGCACCTCGCATCTCGGTTGCTATTCCCCTATGGGGCAAAAAAACGTGGGAACGCCTACTTCAGCAGTTCTTCCAGCTTCTTGCCGAGAGCCTCGCCGCGGCACTCCATGTTCGCAGCCACTATCTCACCCTCGTTGTCAAGCAGATAGACCGTGGGGACCGACTTCACCTTGAACAGGTCGGCGCAGTGCTTTCTGCAAAGGTTCGTTCTGACAACTGATTGTCACGCTGCCCCCTTGTGCCAGTGCTGTTATCACCGTCAGGCAGAGCAGGAGCAACAATGTTGTCCATCGTCTTTTGTCCATAAGCATTCGGTTTTTGGGTTAATAATATTCCTTAATACTATATACGTAAAACGTTTTTGTAAACTTTTCGGGTATGTTTTTTCTCTGTTTTCCCCATTTTTTTTTAATTTTGCCCCAAATATGTAACCAGCAGATGAAACCACAGAGCGACTTCGAGCAACTGTTCCGGCGACACTATGGCGAGCTCTTCGCCTTTGCACGGCGATTCCTGCCGCGTGAAGCCGACTGCGAGGACGCGCTCAGTGCCGCTTTCGAAGACGCGTGGGCCAACTTCCACGACATAGCACCCGAGTCGCAGCGTGCCTTCCTCTACAAGACCGTGCGCAACAAGTGCATCGACCACCTAAGGCGCGATGCCACCCGTAGGAAGCATGCCGAACTCTATGCCCTGCTGACCGAGGGCTACGAGCAGGCATCGCAGCTGGCGGAGCTGATGGAGCGCGAGCAGATCGTGCGCAGCGTGATTGATGCGCTGCCCGACTACACGCGCCAGATTTTCACCGCCTGCTACGTGGACAGGAAACAATACCGGCAGGTGGCCGACGAAATGGGCATCTCGCCCAACACGGTGAAGAAGTATGTCTCGCAGGCTCTGCACGTCATTGCCGAGCAAAGGAAGAAACGAAACAACAGAAAACGCACATGAACGACGCCGACAGCAGCATACTCCGACGCTTGCCGCCACGGCAGCACGAGGGACTGACCATGAACGATCCCTTCGACTACTCGCCACATCCGCTCTGCCAGGAGGCGGCAGGGCTGGCCATGCCCGACATCGGCCGACTGATGGAGGGGCAGTCGGAAGGGAAGATGTTCGGCGTGCTCGTGGTGGAACCTCGGCAACAGGAGGGCGCGTCGGCGGAACTGGGCTTCCTGGTGGGCTACTCGGGACAGATCGACGGGCGCAGCGACTGGCCAGGGTTCGTGCCTGCCGTGTTCGACTATCTGCAGGCCGACGGCTATTTCAAGCAGGAGGAGGCTCGCATCACGGCCATCAACGGCGAAGTGGACAGGCTGGAGCAGCAGCCGCAGCGACTGCAGGCACTGCAACGGTTGGCCGAGGCCAGGGAGGCGGCGCAGCGCGAAGTGGACGAGATGCAGCGCAGCGTGGTTGAGGCGCGCGAACGGCGGCGGATGGTGCGCGCCCAGCGGCAGCTCGATGCCGACGAGGAGTCAGCACTGGTGCGCGAAAGCCAGTTTCAGAAGGCCGAGTTGCGAAGATTGAAGAAGCGGCATGCTGCCGCCATAGAGGTGCTGGCCGTGGCCTCGGAGCAGTTTGAGGAACCCATCCGGCGGCTGAAGGACGAGCGTCGGCGACGCTCGGATGCGCTGCAGCGATGGCTGTTCGAGCACTTCGTGATGCTCAAT
>JAFWQE010000227.1 GCA_017509155.1 Prevotella sp. | reverse complement strand
CCAGGATCAAACTCTACATTGTAAAATATCATCGACTCCACCTCGGCGCCCAAAATGGACGGAGGAGGATGTCTTGTCTGACTTCAGCGACGCCGGACTCATCTTCCTGAGTCTCTAGACTTAGTAAAAAACCAAGATTTATTAGAGTAATCTAATTTGACGGTTTGTTCTTTACCCAATGCTTTTTCATAATGAACTAAGCATTGCTTCTTGTACTACTACTTCTTTGTTTATGTAATCCTTTCAAAGATCGATTTTGTATTGCTCTCGTTATTTTTTTGTTCGAAAGCGGATGCAAAGGTACGGCAAATTTTCTTTCGCTCCAAATTTTTCGACGGAAATTTTTCTCATTTTAATATTTTTTCGCTAAATATTGATTAAAATCAAGCATAAAAGGTTGAAATGGGTATCTTTTATGGGCAAATCAAGGGAATGTTAAAAAAATGAGTGATAGTATTGGGGGGGCATGTGTCTTGGATGACGTTTCTGGCGCAAGTGGTGTGGTTGCTTGGAAGAAGGGCGGCTGAGGTCGGAGGCAGGAAGTGCGGACATTCCGGAAGTGGAGATATTATATTTAATGTACGCACGCGAAGGCTTGGGTTTCGTAGGCTTGGGGGCATAAAGGAGGGGGAACTGCGGCAGTGCCGCAGTTTACAAGACAGAGGGAAGGGGGCTGCGGAAATACCGCAGCCTACGGGACAGAAGGGAGAAAGGGGGTAGACGGAAACGATGAAGGACGCGGGACTAAAGGGAAAGAGGAGGGAGGAGGGAACTGCGGCACTGCCGCACTCTACAGGACAGAAGGAAAGGAAGGGGCTGCGGAAATACCGCAGCCTACGAGACTGAGGGAGAAAAGGGAACGGCGGGAAGACGGCAGACCACGGAACAAAAGGTTACGAATCCATGCAAAAAGGAGCGTTTTTGCGCGAGATTAAAAGAGGAATGCGCATTATTTTACAATTTGCTTGCATTATCGTGCTTAGGGATAACGTGGTGTGGTGAAAAATGAAAGAAATGCGAGCATTTTTTTTGTATTTTGCTCGCTTCTTTGTACCTTTGCAACCCGATAACAATTCATTCAATAGTATTAACATCATGGGTAAAAAATTGAAGAAAGTACTTGTATTAGGTTCAGGTGCTTTAAAAATCGGACAAGCTGGTGAATTCGACTACAGCGGTTCTCAGGCATTGAAAGCATTGCGTCAAGAAGGGATATCGAGTGTTTTGGTGAACCCGAATATTGCTACGATACAGACTTCTGAGGGAATTGCCGACAAGGTGTACTTCCAACCTGTTACAACGTATTTTGTCACTGAAATCATCAAGAAGGAGCGCCCTGACGGTATTTTGCTGGCTTTCGGTGGCCAGACGGCATTGAACTGTGGCACAGAACTATATCTCAACGGCACGCTGAAGGAGTACGGTGTTGAGGTGTTAGGCACCAGCGTCGAGGCCATCATGAATACCGAAGACCGTGACCGATTTGTCAAGAAGCTGGATGAGGTCGACCTGAAGACGCCCGTCAGTCATGCCGTTGAGAACATGGACGATGCGCTGAAAGCAGCCCGAGAGATTGGTTTCCCAGTTATGATTCGCTCTGCCTACGCCCTTGGTGGTCTGGGCAGTGGCATTTGCCCTGATGAGAAGAAGTTTATCGAACTTGCCGAGAGTGCTTTCACTTTTGCTCCGCAGATTCTGGTGGAAGAAAGCCTCAAAGGCTGGAAAGAAATAGAGTTTGAGGTGATTCGCGATGCTAACGACCGTTGTTTCACCGTAGCATCCATGGAGAATTTCGATCCTCTGGGCATCCACACCGGAGAGTCCATCGTGGTGGCTCCCACCTGCTCCCTCACAGAAGAACAGGTGAAGTACCTTCAGGATCTCTCCATTCAGTGTGTAAAACACCTGAACATCGTTGGCGAATGCAACATCCAGTTTGCCTTCAATGCAGCCACCAACGACTATCGCATCATTGAAATCAACGCCCGTCTGAGCCGTTCGAGTGCGCTGGCATCGAAAGCCACGGGTTATCCCCTTGCATTCGTCGCCGCCAAGATTGCCCTTGGCTACACACTCGACCAGATTGGCGAGATGGGCACGACCAACTCTGCATACGTTGCCCCCAGCCTCGACTACATGATTTGCAAGATTCCCCGTTGGGACCTCACCAAGTTCTCGGGCGTTTCCAGGCAGATTGGCTCATCGATGAAGTCCGTCGGCGAGATTATGTCCATCGGCCGTTCGTTTGAAGAAATGATCCAGAAGGGTCTGCGAATGATTGGCCAGGGCATGCACGGCTTTGTTGGCAATGACCACACACGTTTTGAGAATCTCGAAGATGCCCTTCAGAACCCTACCGACCTTCGCATTTTCGCCATTGCCCAGGCACTGGAAGAAGGCTATACACCTGAGCGCATTGAGGAACTCACCAAGATTGACGTGTGGTTCCTCGAGCGTCTGAAGAACATTGTAGACCTGAAGCACGAACTGATGAAATACAACACGCTGGAAGAACTGCCCGAAAGCCTTCTGCTCAAGGTGAAGGTTGCCGGTTTCTCCGACTTCCAGATTGCTCGTTTCGTGCTGAAGCCCTCTGCCAACGGCAACATGGAAAAGGAGAACCTGGCCGTCAGACGTCACCGCAAGAAGCTGGGCATCGTGCCTGCTGTGAAGCGCATTCCCACCGTGGCAAGCGAACATCCCGAGCTGACCAACTATCTGTATATGACCTATGCAGTGGAAGGCCATGACATCAATTATTACAAGAACGACAAATCGGTCGTTGTGCTTGGCTCTGGCGCCTACCGCATTGGCTCGAGCGTGGAGTTCGACTGGTGCTCTGTGAACGCCATCAACACCGCGCGCAAGCTCGGCTACAAGAGCATCATGATCAACTACAACCCCGAGACGGTGTCAACCGACTACGACATGTGCGACCGCCTCTATTTCGATGAGTTGTCGCTCGAGCGTGTCCTCGACGTCATCGACCTGGAAGAGCCCCGCGGCGTCATCGTCAGCGTAGGCGGCCAGATACCCAACAACCTTGCCATGAAGCTGCACCGTCAGGGAGTGCCTGTGCTCGGCACCTCGCCCGTCAATATCGACCGAGCAGAAAACAGAGACAAGTTCTCTGCCATGCTCGACAAGCTTGGCATCGACCAGCCCGCCTGGCGCGCCCTCACCTCTTTCGACGACATCAAGGAGTTCGTCAGCGAGGTTGGCTACCCTGTTCTCGTCCGTCCTTCCTACGTGCTCTCAGGCGCCGCCATGAACGTGTGCTACGACGACGAGGAGCTTCACCGCTTCCTCAGCATGGCCACAGAGGTGTCGAAGGAGTTCCCCGTAGTGGTGTCTAAGTTCATGACAGACACCAAGGAGATAGAGTTCGACGCCGTGGCTGACAAGGGCGAAGTGGTAGAGTATGCCATCTCTGAGCATATCGAGTATGCCGGTGTGCACTCAGGTGATGCCACCATGGTGTTCCCTGCGCAGCACATCTACTACAGCACCATCCGCCAGATCAAGCACATCAGCCGCGCCATCGCGAAGGAGCTGAACATCAGCGGTCCCTTCAACATCCAGTTCCTGGCCAAGAACCGCATGGTGAAAGTCATCGAGTGCAACCTTCGTGCCTCGCGCTCGTTCCCCTTTGTGTCGAAGATCCTGAAGCGCAACTTCATTGAGACGGCCACGAAGATCATGCTCGACGCTCCCTACGAGCGTGCCGACAAGAGTGAGTTCGACATCGACCGCATCGGTGTCAAGGCCAGCCAGTTCTCGTTTGCACGTCTGCAGAATGCCGACCCAGTGCTTGGTGTCGACATGTCGTCAACGGGCGAGGTCGGCTGTCTGGGCGACTCTCTCAACGAAGCCATGCTCAACGCCCTCATCGCCACCGGCTACAAGCTTCCGAAGAAGGGCATTCTCATCTCGAGCGGTGGTGCCAAGGGAAAGGTTGCCCTGCTGGAGCCCGTGCGTGAACTTGCCCAGAGTGGCTATCAGGTGTACGCCACGGCAGGCACAGCCAAGTTCTTCAAGGACAACGATGTGCCGACGATCGTAGTAAGCTGGCCCGATGAAGAAGGCGACAACAACGTGCTGGATATGATTGCCCATCACGACTTCGACCTAATCATCAACGTTCCGAAGAACCGTACCAAGCGCGAGCTCACCAATGGCTACCGCATACGTCGCGGCGCCATCGACCACAACATTCCGCTCATGACCAATGTCCGCCTCGCCAAGGCATTCATCGAAGCATTCTGCGAGTATAAGGACAAGCCATTGACTGTGAAGAGCTGGCAGGAATTCAATTCCTGATTTGCTTGGGTTTGGTGAGAAGCCCCAAGCCCCCGAGGGGGATGTCCAAATGAGAAATGAGAGGTAAGAAAAATGTGATTAAGCCCAGAATAGAATCATAAAAAGGTAGCGGAAGAGGTATCCTCTCACCTCTTACTTCTTACCTCTAAAAGTGGAGCAATGTGAAACATGCGAAGCTTTAAAAACTATAATTAATGTTCCCGCGCGTATATAAAATAAGATGTACGCGCGGGATTTTCAAATAACAACGACAATGAAAGACAAACTGATCCTTATCACAGGAGCCTCTTCGGGAATTGGTGAGGCCTGTGCCCGCGTTTTCGCGAAGAATGGCTGCCGCCTCATTCTGAATGCACGCAACCAAGAGAAACTCTGCGAACTGAAAAAAGAACTGGAAGAGGCCTACGGCACCGACATCCTCCTGATTCCTTTCGACGTGAGAAACCGCGAGGAAGCCACCCGCGTGGTCAACTCCCTGCCCGATGACTGGAAAGCCATCGATGTGCTCATCAACAACGCCGGTCTGGCCCTGGGCACCGACAAGGAGCACCAAGGCGACCTCGATGAGTTCTGCACCATGATCGACACCAATGTGAAAGGCCTGCTGACGATGACCCGTCTGCTTGTTCCGGGCATGGTGGAACGAGGCCATGGCCACATCATCAACATTGGTTCGGTGGCAGGCGATGCTGCCTACCCCGGCGGTGCCGTCTATTGTGCCACAAAGGCTGCGGTGAAAGTGCTGAGCGACGGTCTGCGCATGGATCTCTACGACACGCCCATCCGCGTAACAAACCTCAAGCCCGGGCTCGTTGAGACCAATTTCTCTAACACGCGGCTCCATGGCGACAAGGCAGAAGCCAAGAAACTCTACACCGGCATACAGCCTCTGACAGGTGCCGACATTGCTGAGGTAGCCTATTTCGCTGCTTCTGCTCCAGCTCATGTTCAGATTGCCGAAGTCCTTGTGCTGGCCACCCATCAGGCATCGCCTCAAATGGTGTGGAGAGAGAAATAGGCTTTTTCCACCCAGAACCCACACACCGCCATGCCTTTCAGCATCCGAAAATCCACTCTCGAGGATCTTCTGGGATACTTCGTCTGCGCGATGCTGCCCGTCTCATCATGAGGAAATCGGGCAACTACGCGCAATGGCCCGATGGTTATCCGCCCGAAGAGACCTTCAGGCATGACATCGCCCAAGGGTTCAGCTATCTCATTGAGGACCTTTCCTGCGAGGAAAGCCCCCAGCCTGTAGCCACCTTCGCCTTCATTCCCGGCCCCGACCCCACCTATTCCGTCATCTACGAAGGACAGTGGATCAGCGATGCCCTACCCTACTACGTCATCCACCGCATGGCGTCTCTTCCCGATGTCCACGGCATCCTCGACGCCACGCTTCGCTTCTGTTTCTCACAAACCACGAACATCCGCATCGACACCCATCGCGACAACGTCATCATGCGCCATCTGCTCATTAGGCACGGGTTCGCCTATTGCGGCATCATCCATCTGGCCAATGGCGATGAGCGCCTGGCCTATCAGAAACAGTTGTCCCCCATGGAGCTAACCATGAGGGAACAACAACGCTGAACAATAAAAGCTGACGCGACAGGTTAGAACTCCACCTTTCTTTCTGCCGCCATGAACGAGCAGAAGCGTGCCTGTCCATTGGTGATGTAGAGGATGGCCATGTTGTCATCTGTAGCAGAATACATCGACTTCAGCGATGGGTTCTTGTCGAGGATAAACTGTTTGGCAGCCACGTCGTCGTCGTTCACCAGTGTGCCGCTCACTCTTATCCACTCACTACCCGATGGCTTCACGGCAGAGATTTCAAATTTCCCGTTCTTCACCATCTGCTTGAACACATCCTTTTTCTTTCCGGTCATGATGTACAGCCTGCCGTTGTAGATCTCGGCCACGCCAAAAGGTCTCACCCTTGGCTGGTCGCCGTCAACAGTTGCTACATAGAACACCCTGCACTCGCCAAGGTAGTTCTTCACTTCTTCAATTGCCTTTTCACTTTCCATCTTGCTTTGTGCGTTTGCATTGCCCGTGCTCAGAAAGAGCATGGCGACAA
Organism: Prevotella sp.; assembly: GCA_017509155.1. GTDB lineage: Bacteria > Bacteroidota > Bacteroidia > Bacteroidales > Bacteroidaceae > Prevotella. Next base: position 1,342 of record JAFWQE010000227.1, on the reverse strand, counting down.
CCATGATTAAAAAACTAAGCTTTTTCATTCTTTCCTTTTTTATTCTGTTCTAATTGATGTTTCGGTTATTCTTAAAGTTTGGGAGTCTAGACAATCGGCCTTTCTTCTGCAGCCCATCCCAAGGCGCCGTCTTCTTCCATCGGCTCATAGGCTTTCTTCAACGAGTGGTCCTCCAGCCAGATCTTGTTCAGCGTATAGGCCAGTGCATCGAGTGTCCGTTCCCTTGTTTTCGGCTTTAGTTCACATTCCCACACGGTGATGCAGTGCCAGCCGAGTTTTGACAACTGCTGCTGGCTTTTCACGTCTCGTTCTCGGTTCCGTTCTATTTTCTTCACCCAGAAGTCGGTGTGTGTCTTCGGTATCTTGCAGCAGTCCGACCCCTCGCCCGTCAGGTTGCCTTCCACCGTTGTAGGCACCCTGTGCCCGTGCCAGAAGCACCCGTTCACGAAGATGCAAGTGCGATACTTTCTCAGCACGAGGTCTGGATGTCCCGGCAATCGCGATGAATAGAGTCTATATCGGAAGCCACGTCGCCAGAGTCCTTTTCTCACAATCAGTTCCGGCTTCGTGTCCTTCCCCCTGATGGCGGCCATGTTCTTGTGCCGCTGTTCGGGTGTCATTTTCTCAGTTCCCAATCCACGTCGAATTCTCCCCCTTCGTCCACCACGCTCACATCGTAGACCACGTCTTCGCCATTCAGCTTACCCTTCAGCACGCCCTTGTAGTCTTTTCCGGTCTTCTCGCCGAGGTTGAGTTCTGTCACCTCCAGCGTGTTGCCCTGTTTCTGTTCTTCTTCAACAATGGCCTTCTGCACATGCTCAGTCAGCTTGCCCTGCGGCACCGAACAGCTTCCCAGCAGCAGCAATGCCGAGAAGCCAATCATCATGGTAACAACAAATTTCTTCATCTTCACTTTTGTTTTTTCGGTTATCGTTGAGGTTAAATAATCAGTCGCAAAGATACATCTTTTTTTGTAATTATATGCCAAACCAATAAAGAAAGTTCATTTTTCTTTTTTAAAAACGCGAATATACGTATATGAGGCGGGAAAGATGATTGGACAGAAATTAACATAATTATTATAATTCAAGAGGCGTTTCTTTGAACATGAATCTACATAAATGAGGCAGAAGAGATGATTGGACAGAAATTATCATAATTATTATAATTCAAGAGGCGTTTCTTTGAACAGGTATCTACGTAAATAAGGCGGAAGAGATAATTAGACAGAAATTATCATAATTATTATAATTAAACTTTCGCAAGCTTGCTTGCTTCAGTTTTAGAGGTGAGTGGTGAGAGGTAAGAGGTGAGAGGAATGCGGGCAAGCCCAGAATACGAT
>JAFWQE010000226.1 GCA_017509155.1 Prevotella sp. | reverse complement strand
GAAGGCCAGCAGCAACCAGCCCAGGGCAACGCCCTGGGTATTATATGATGGCCAATGTACGCCCCTGCAGGGGCATAAGAATTGATCATCTTCATCTGGAAAACGCTTTTGCCCTTCTAGGGCGTTAGTAACACACGACCATAGTACCCAGGGCGCTGCCCTGGGCTGGTTGCTGCTGGCCTTCCAGGCCGATTATTTCAGATGTGTATAAAGAGTAGTGAGATGGGAGGGGAGGGGCTGCGCACAGATGGAAAGACACATTTAAAACGGAATACGATACTTCATTCCTCTCTTAATTGTGTGGAGGTGCCAACTGCTATATTGTTACAAAAAAAATCTAGGTTTTTCTCTTCTAATCTGGCGATATTGAAGAAAGAAACCTAGATTTTCTATCGTCAAGGCGGCGCTTTTGTCAGCGCGTGCCTGCGTATTTGGTTCAGTGAACCGACGGAATGCTTATCTGAAGATGCCGTTGTACTCCTCCTTGGTGGGTGCCACTTCCTGCTGGCTCTCTTTCGAGTCGAGTTCTGAAGCGGCGCTGAGGCATGTCACTTCTATCTTGATGACCTTGATGCGGGGTTCGTTATAAATCTTTTTCATTGTGGTTTTGTTATTTGATTGCCAATGCTTAGCAGATGAAGCGCTGTCGCCGTGCGAAGCATTGGCAACCGTATGATTATTGTTTATTACTTGATGACAATCTTCTTTCCGTTTCTCACGTAGATGCCAGCCTTGACACTTCCTTCGACGCGACGTCCGCTCAGGTCGTAGAGTTCGCCCTGAGAGTTGCCGTTGAGCAGTGCGTTAATGGCGGTGGCGGTGCCATCGTCGCCAGCAACGATGCCGTCGTAGGCAATGGTCTTGGCCTCATCGCCTTCGGGCAGCGTGAAGTAGGCGTGCATGGCCTTGATGGAGGCGCCGCTGCCTGCCTTCATAATCTTGCCTTCGCCCGTGACGCCGTACCAGGTGATGTTCATCGAACCGGCTTCAATCGGCTTATAGGTTCCCTGGAAGGTAGCGCCGCCCTGGGCCGTGCGGCACTCTGACTCGGCAGCGGTGGCAGAGTAGATGCTCACGTTGTTGAAGACGATGGGCTCGGTGGTTGCCGTCTCTACGTAGAGCACGTAGGGAGTTGCTGAGGCCATTGATGTAGCCGATGTGAGCTGCAGGCTTCCGTTGTTGTAGCCCGTCAGCGAGTAGACCTTGGCGCCGGTTCCGAAGACGCTGAGGTCGCTGACCATGAAGGGCAGGGCGATGGTGTTCCAGCCGTCGTAGACGGTGTAGTTGAGTTTCACCTTGCCAGAGTACGTCTCGAAGGTGTTGGCCGTGGCCTCGTCGATGACGAGCATGGTGTTGATGCTGATGGTTGTCTCATCGGTCTTCACCGTGCTGTTGTCGCCATAGCTGACCTCGATGTAGGCCTTCTTGTAGCTGACGGGCTCTGTCGGCGTGAAGGAAACCTGGATGGTGGCCGTCTCGTTGGCGGCTACGTTCTGCTCCTGCTCGGCCACTACGGTTCCGTCGATGTAGAGCTTGGCGGTGATGGTCTCGACCTTGCCGGCCTTCTCCTGCACGGTGACGGAAGCTGTGTATTCCTCGCCTTCGTAGCCCTCAGTGGGGATGTTGCTGTCGGTGATGGCTATGTCGTGGTCAAGAGCTGCGAGATTGAAGCCGTTGATTGTGTTCACTTTTACAGCATAGCCCACGAACATCAGCAGGTAGTTGCCTTCGGCAATTTTGTCGAGAGTTACAACAGTGAAGTTTGTGGTATTGGCTTGCACCTCCGAGTCGAAGTTCTTTGCAAGCTCCCAAGTGGCGCCATTGTCGGTGCTTTTGTAAACGCGAAGCTCTGCCATGGAAGATGTACCCATCGCTTCGATGGCCATGACATCGCCGTCAGCAACGGTGATGGCAGGCGAAATAAGGTTCGCGTCGCTATCCTTATTGCCAGAGACATAACCACCCACAGCGGCTCCATTACTGAAAGTCCAACCCTTGTTGGTCCAACCTTCTGGAGCTGCATTGTCGTTAAAGTCAACGAAGAGCTTGGTGTCGTCGCCTACGTAGCCGTTTACGTTGAGTGTAATCTCGGTTTGGTCGGGTGCTGTAATGGTGATAACTCCGCTTTGGGCTCCCTTGGTAGCGGTGCCCAACGTTACGGTGACATCGGAACCAGCGCCTGCAGCGAGTGTCTCGGGGGCACTAGCAATGGTGAAAGCTTCGCTGCTTGAAGTTATCTGGATGCCTGTCAGCTCAGACTTTCCAGCATTCCTTACGTTGAAGGTATAGGTTGCGTCAGCAACGACGAAGCCAAAGTTGTGGTCCTCGGCAGTTACCACCATACGGGGAGCCTGAGACGGTGTGCCACCGTAGACATCGTCGATAGAAACACCACAAGCGCGGAAACGGATAAACTTGGCCGAGGCAGGGATTGTAACTTCGCAATCAGCCCAGTTTTCAGTGATGGTGCTGGCGCTGAAGTGGCCGTCGGTAGCTGTTGTCCAAGTATTCTTGTCTGTGGAATACTCCACGTAGAGGCTGCCTACAGAAGAAGAATACTCAGTGTTTTTCTTCAGTTTAAACAGCAGCTTTTCACCCTCTGTAAAGGTAAGCTCTGGCGTGATGAGTGAATGATAGTAATTGGTGAGATAGCTTTCAGAGGATGAGCTCTTCTTGTACGTGGCAAACCCTTCTGTGAAAGACCACTCATATCCAGAATAACTAGTATAGCTGCCTATACCAACGGTCTCCCATTCATCGGGAAGAGCATTGCCAGAGAAATCCTCAAAGAACTTGTCGGGATCCTTGATGATGCAACTAAGGTTGAGCGTAATGGCATCGACATTATCGTCGGTCGGCGTGAAAGTAATGGTGCCGTTGCTGGTGGCATCGGGCGCAGTAATTGTCACGGTTTCTTCACCTTTGGCGGCGATGGTCTTCGTGGCGTCTGCAGTGAAATCGCCTGTAGTGGAGATGTTCACCGTGATTTCCTCTGTTCCAGGATTCGTCAGCGTGATGGTTTTCTGCGTGCGTGGGTTCACCATACCGAAAGAGAAGGTGTCCCCATCCTTGTAGTCTTTTACACGGAGAGCAGGGCCGTCAGAGGAAATATAGCTGAAAGTGGTCTGTGGAATAAAGTTTTGAGGCTTGTTACCTGAAGAAGATGTATAGTACCAAGAGCCGTTTTCAGACTCTATACCTTTGAAGATTGCATCCGGACAGTTTGAACCTTTGTTTGTCATATAAATACCCACCAACAGGTTACCGCCTTCATAATTGAACTCCTCACTGAAATCAATGGTCATGGTACTACCAGTAGCATCCAGATTACCCGTATATACTATTGTGGCTCCTTCCTTTCCAACGGCATTTGCAGTTGAAGAATTGTAGCTTGATGTTACGGAGAACTCACTCTCTTCGATTTCTTTTAGAAAAACTTCGTAAGTGGCTTGCCAGGCTTTGGAAGCAGAAGAATACAGATGGAACTGCATCTGATTGATGGTAGCGCCTGCCATGGCGCTCAGTTTGTCAGCGGTAATAATGAACTCGCTTTTCTGACCCTGCGTGTCGGCCCAGTAACCATAGACAGGTACATAAGAGTTTCTTGCAGAACCTTCACATACGGTCAGTTCTTCAGCATTTGATGTTGTCGCCCCAATAAACGTGAGCAACAACGCAAAGAAAAAGTTGATTTTCTTCATGTGATTAAGATTGTTATAATTGTTATTTTAATATGATTCGAGTGAATATTCTTCTACAATCCTGTCAAAAAGTGCTGCAAAAGCGCGGCAAAGTTAAAGAAAATAAAATTATCTGACAAATCTTTGTCATGAATATTATACTTTTTTCAAAAAAAAGAAGTGGTTTGCTCTTTCTGTGTTGTCAAAAAGTGCGAAAAGGATATAAAAAAGGCGCAACGCTCAGAGCACGTTGCGCGACTTGAGTTCAAGGTATTTGTTGATGACGGCTATGGAAAGCCGCGATGGTGAGGTGAGCAGTGCGTAGATGCCGTTTTGCTGAAGCGTCGAGACGATGAGGCGTTTCTCGTATTCGAATTTCTCGGCGATGGTGCGCTGATAGAGCGTCTCGATGGAGTCGGGTGCTGGGTGAGGGGTGTTGGTAGATGGCGGATTGGCAAAGGCGCGCAGGTCGTCGTCCTCGAAAAACACCACGAGCAGGCAGTGGCGGCGCGACAGCTGGCGCAGGTAGGGAAGCTGGCGCTGCATGGCCGACATGGAGCCGAAGCTGGTGAAGAGTACCAGCAGCGAGCGCCGCGATATGTGGCGGCTCACCGAGGTGCAGAGGGCCGAGAAGTCGGTTTCCCCAAAGGTGGTCTGCTGGCTGTACAGGGTGTCCATGAGTGTCTGTATGTGGTTGCTGCGGCGGTCGGCCGGCACGAAGCTGTCGAACTGCTGATGGAAGGTGATGAGACCGGCGTTGTCCATCTTGCGCATGGCCACAAACGACAGTGCCAGTGCGGCGTTGATGCTGTAGTCGAGCAGCGTCATGCCCTGGAACGCCTGCTGCATGACGCGCCCTTTGTCGATGATGCTGTAGACGCGCTGCGACCGTTCGTCCTGGTAGATGTTGACCATGAGCTGATGTCGACGTGCCGAGGCTTTCCAGTTGATGGTGCGGAAATCGGCGCCCGGTGTGTATTCCTCGATGTGCTCAAACTCCGTCTGGTTGCCCACGCGGCGTATGCGCTTGGCTCCCGTCTCGGTGAGGTTGTCGCTGATGGCCAGCAGTTCGTATTGGCGCAGTCGCAGGAACGACGGGTAGACGGCGACGTCGACGGGTTCGCCCTGTGTGAAACGGCGCTCGGCCAGCCCGAGTCTTGTGCAGACGAACACGCGGATGCGGCCGAAGCCATATACGCCGCGGCGCGTGGGGCGCAGCTGATAGACCAGCGTGGTGTCGGCGCGCGCGGCCAGAGGGAAGCGGTAGCTGATGTCGCGGCGCTGGAAGATGAACGGCGCCTCGTCGATGACCTCTATGCGCGTGGCAAACGGATAGCTGCTCTCCAAACGGATGCGCACATCGTTGTCGTCGCCGTTTGACAGGCGGTTGCCAATGATGCGCTCGGCCCGCATGCCCCGACGGTGGTACAGCAGGATGAAGTCGGCCAGGGTGAGCAATGCCAGAACGCACAGCAACACGACGCCAATGATGAACAATGGCGGCACAAAGTAGCCGGCGGCAAGAACGAACACCAGGGCGGCACCTGCTATGTAGAAGCGGTTGGTGAGTAGCATGGGTGATGGGGGTTAATGGTAGGTGATGGTAGGGTGCGAAGCTGTTGGGCGATAGGCGATGGGTGATGATGGGTTGTTGAAGCGGATGGTGGCTAGTCGCCGTGCAGCGTTTCATCTAACCACCAACACCAGTCATCCATCACCCAACGCCCAGCATCACTTCGGCACTTCCACCTTGTCGATGAGCCTGAGCGTGACTTTCCAGGGTGTGTATCCCTCCATTTCGGCCTCGGCCGTGAGCATGATTCTATGGTGGAGAATGCAAGGAGTGACGAATTTGATGTCGTCGGGACTCACGAAGAGCCTTCCTTGCAGCAGTGCAAACGCCTTGGATGCCTGCAGGATGGCGACGGCGGCACGCGGCGAGGCGCCCAGGAAGACGGCGCGGCTCTGGCGCGTCTGCTGCACCAGTTCCACCATGTAGCGCAGCAGCGACGGCTCCACGTAGACCTGCGTGAGCAGCTGTCGCATCTCCAGGATGTCGTCCTTGGTGACCACCGGCACGATGTCGTCGAGCGCGGTGAGCCGTGCGTTCTGCTGATGGCGCTCAAGGATGGCCACCTCTTCGTCAACGGTGGGATAGCCCATCGATATCTTCATGAGGAAACGGTCGAGCTGTGCCTCGGGCAGTTTGTAGGTTCCCTCCTGCTCAACGGGGTTCTGCGTGGCGATGATGGTGTAGAGCGGGCTCATGGGGTGCGTCTCTCCGTCGATGGTGGCCTGTCGTTCTTCCATCACTTCAAAGAGGGCTGCCTGCGTCTTGGCCGGCGCGCGGTTGATTTCATCCACGAGCACAAGGTCGGCAAAGATGGGGCCGGCGTGGAAGCTGAACGTGCCGTTCTGCATGTTGAAGACACTGGTGCCGAGCACGTCGCTGGGCATGAGGTCGGGCGTGAACTGTACGCGGCTGAAGTCGGCGCCGATGAGCTTCGACGTGAGCCTTGCCAGCAGCGTCTTGGCAACGCCGGGCACGCCCTCGATGAGCACGTGGCCGCCGGCGAGGATGGTTGTCAGAAGCAGGTCGACGGCTGTCTGCTGGCCCACTATGACCTGGGCAATCTGCTGGCGCAGGGTATTCGCCTTCTCGGCAAAGGCCTGTAGCGATTCGGGAGCGGGAATGGTTGGTTGTTCCATGTTCTGTAGGGGTTGAGATGGTTCTTTTATTGGATGGCGCGGATGATTTTGTTCATCGTATCCACGTACATTTGTAGCATTTCGGTGGTGAGGAACGGGTCTTCCTCTGCAACCGTCTGGCGGATGGCGCGAATGCTGCCGGAGATGGTGCGCTCGTCAATCGACGTCATCAGGGCGATGCGCTGGAAGTTGTCGCGGTCGTCGGCCTCGTTGTCGATGTCGACAAACAGCTCGCGCCGCAGGTGTTCGGCGAAATAGTTGTATTTCTTTCTCAGCAGGTCGGCGTGGTCGCCTCTCTGATAATAGAGTGTTCCGATGAGCTGTGCGAACTCCAGTTGCTTGTTCTCGGGCTCCTTCACCACCGGAATGGCGCGCTGACGGCGACGCAGGTGGAGCAGCATAAAGACAGCTACTAGGCCCAAGGCCAGGTAGATGGCCCAGCGCAATGGCTTGTTCATGACGAAGAACTGCAGGGGCGTGTCGGGCTTTATCTGGTCGCCGTCGGCCGAATACCGGCTCACGGTGTCGGTGATGCGGATGGTGGGCCGGCGAAGGTCGAGGAGCGACAGCGCTCGAAGCACAAACTGCGCGTTGTCACGGTTCAGCATGCCGTAGTTGGTGAAGAGAAGCGGACACATGACAAAGACCAGTTTGCCGCGGCCAACGCGATGGCTGATGACGCACGGACCGTATTCTTCGTCGTTCAGGAAGAAGGCATGATATTGCCAGATGGGCATAGAGCCGACGCTGTCGCTGCAGATCATGCCGCCCGTCATACCGTCGTTCACGACGAACGAGCGCGAGTCAAACAGGTTGTCTTGTTCCCAGTAGAGGGTGTCGCGCACCTGTCTGTTGGCCAGAAGAGTGCGCAGGCCGGTGGTCGAGATGTAGGACCAGGGCGTCTTCAGGTCCAGCGTGTCGGTGAGCGAGTAGCAGACGTAGTCGGCGGCTATGCAGATGTTCATGCCGCTGTCTACCAGTTCCAGCAGGTCGCCCATTTCCGATTCGTCCACGCTAAAGCTCACTTCGGTGAACAAAAGGTTTGACCGGCGTGCCGTGCTGTCGGTCTTTATCTCGTGCCAGCTGAGGTTTCTCACCTTGTAGCCTGCAGGCATGGCCTGGCGAAGCAGACTGTCGAAGACGTAGGATCCGAAGGGATTCTTGTCGCGAGCGCCGAAAGTGGGATTCCAGGAGAACGGAACGGGCCGCAGGAACAGCAGGGTGATGACCAGCACGACGAAAGCCCCGATGCAGAAGAAGTACAGATTGCGCCCTTTCATGCTTCACCTCCTTTCTGCGGCTGTGGTGGTTGTTGGTCAGACGGAGATGCGTCTGACACGGCGGCCGGGGCGGCGGCGGGGCGGGTGTTCTGGGGCTCTGGCGAGGGTATGTTGCCGGCCTCGGCCTCCAGCTGCCTGATGATGGCCTGCTGCTTCTGCACCATCTCGCTGGCCATGTCGGCGTTGGCCTCGCCGTTTCCGTATCTGATGAGCAGGAAATGCTGGGTCATCTGCCAGAAGGGTGCGGCAGAGAACTCCTTCGTGTATTGCATCGGTGTCTTGTAGGGCTGCCAGTTGATGCGACCGGCGTCGGCCAGGCGGCGCAGCGTCTGCAGATACACCAGGCGCACCACCTGACGGTAGTTGTGCTGGCTCTCCGCCTCGGCGATGAGCCTGTCGAAGTCGATGCCGTAGATGTTGTCGTCTTCCAGCGTGAAGCTCCTGTCCACATCGTCCTTGTGGGCAAACAGTCTTGGCTTGAGCTTGATGATGAACCACGCCAGCAGGCCTATCAGCACCAGGACGCAGAACACGTCGATGGCGGTTTCGGTCCCTTCGGGCATGTTGTGTGGCAGCAGCTTCTTCATCAGGTCGTTGAAACCCTCCCAGAGCCATTCCAGGATGTTTTTGGTGGGCCTCATCAGCTCACGGTCGTAGTCGAAATCCTCATTCTGCCGCCATGCGTTGATGGCGGCGGAGTCCAGACGGAGTGTATCGGTGACGATGGGAGCCATAGATGATTGGCGCTGTGTGTCTGATTATTATATAATATGTGTAGCCTGAAGCGAAGAACGAGCGAACGTTGGTCAGACCAGCTGGTCGAAGTTGTCGATGTCGGTGTGCCTTGGCATGGTCATCTGTTCGAAGTTCGCAATGTCGCGACTGTTGGTCAGTCCGTCTTCCTTCTCCACGGTGTGGCTGTAGAGATAGGCCAGTCCGATGGTCATGATGGGAGTGACGAGAAAGGTGACGTATGCCGAGACGGAGGAAAGGAGGAAGCTGAGGATGGTCATGACGGGACCGTTGGCGGCGCTGTCTCCCTGTACGCCGAGGAACCCCTTCACACCCATGAAGATGGATATGGGCAGACTGACGACGCCGGATATGAACTGCACGATGATGCTCAGCAGGATTGACAGGCCGATGATGAGCCAGAACGACTTGAACCCCAGCCGATAGCCTCGCTGAAGCGCCTCGCCGACGGAGCAGTCTTCGAAGACATAGAGCGGCGTCACCAAGCTGTAGGGAATGGCAAGAACGGCTCCTGCGGGAATCAGGATGAAGAGCAGAAGCGGTGTGGCCACCACCGACACGGCCACCATGAGCAGGATGGCTGCCACACCTATGGCCACGGCAATGAGGAATGTGACCAGCACCCGGCCCATGACGTGCCAGAACCGCGGCTTCAGGTCATCGAACGTGATGCCCTTCAGGCGCTGAGGGCTCTCGTCGTAGAGCTGCATCAGCACGTAGGTGACGGTGGTTACGATGAAGTAGCCCACGAACATGAAGAGGATGGTGAACAGATAGGACACGCCGAACAGGGCCAGCGGGTTGTCCTCGCTGCCATTGGCGGCATCGGCAATCGTCCCCATGTAGTCGTCGAGAAACGACCCAAACGACACGCCCTGAAGGAGTGCAACGGGCAAAATCAGATAGGTGATGAAGCGCAGCAGCGGCTTCCAGTTCTCGCGGATGAAGTCGAACGTCACGTTGATCAGCTCGCCGAAGCTACGCTGACGGTAGAACACAATCTTGGGCTTTTCGTTGTAGATGTTCATATCTCTAATTCTTTTTCTTTTTGATGGTTAGTGTCTGTCTGCCCCTTCTGCGGTCCGTAGAGCCGGCGCGGCAGCCATACGAAGTAGTAGAGGACGAATGCAAGCGACAGAATGATGACGGTGAAGCGCACCATGTCGTGAATGTCGGTGTGGCGGGTGATGAAGCTCTCGATGAATCCGGCAATGATGAACAGCGGAACCGTGCCCACCACAATCTTCATGCCGCGGAGCGCACCGCGACGAAACGACTCCATGCGCTTGTAGGTGCCGGGAAACAGGAAGCCGTTGCCGAGCGACAGGCCGGCGGCTCCCGCCACCACGATGCTCGAAATCTCGATGGTGCCGTGCAGCCAGATGGCCAGCGAGCTCTCCCAGAGCAGGTCGTGCTGGCGGAAAAACTCCTGGAAACTGCCCACCATGATGCCGTTGTAGAAGAGCGCCAGCCCCGTTCCGATGGACGTGAACAGTCCCATGGCGAAGCAGCGGAACGACACCAGGACGTTGTTGAGCGTAATCTGAAGGAACATCTCTGTCTCGCCGTCGCTGCCGTAGACGCCCATCGGCTCGCCGCGGGCGATGTTGTCGAGCGTCATGTCCACATAGCCGTCGCCCAGAATGATGCGCGGAAACTCCGGGTCGCCGATGGTTGACACCACGCCAACCAATGCGCTCAGCACGAAAATCACAAACGACACGAGCAGCAGGTGGCGCGATTCCCACATGGTCTGGGGAACCTCGCGCGTCCAGAATGTCACGATGCGCGACCGCTTCTCGCGCTTGTTGCTGTAGATTTCGTTGTGGAGCGCACCGGCAAGGTTGTTCAGATAGAGCGTGATGCGCGACTGCGGGAAGTGCGTCTGGGCAAAAGCCAGGTCGGCCGTCAGCTCTGTGTAGGCCTCGGCAAGCTCGTCGGGCGTCAGGTGAAAGGTGTGGTCGACGGCCTGTTCCATGTAGCGCCATTTTTCAATGTGGCGGCGTATGAAGTTCACTTCTTTCATTTCAGTCGGCGGAAAAAGTGCTTTCCCATCGGGCCAGGGTCAAGGCGGGTGCGCAGGGTTCTTGACGTGGCGAGAAAAGATTCAGATAATTTCGTGCAAAAGTAAGAAAAAATTATCAGAAATGCATTATCTTTGCAGAAAATTTTGGAAAAAAGAAATGGCAGACAAAAACATCGTTACCGGCCAGTATGTGAGGATTGCCCAGACGCCCGCCAGCATCTGGGAGCGCATCGTGGCGCGCATCGTCGACAGCGTGGTGGTCGTCATCTACCTCGTGGGCTATTTCTACCTGATGGGAATGCTTCCCTATATGAACTCGTCGACGGAGATGTGGATAGGCTTCATCCTCTTTTTGCCGGTGCTGCTCTACGACCTTCTGTGGGAGACTTTCAACAACGGGCAGTCGCTTGGCAAGTATCTCATGGGCCTCCGCGTGGTGAAGGCCGACGGCTCCATGCCCGGCATTGGTGCCTACTTGCTGCGCTGGCTGGTGTTTCTGGTGGAAGGTCCCACCACGGGATGCCTCGGACTGCTGCCCATGTTGCTGAGTGAGCACACGCAGCGCTTTGGCGACATGGCGGCCGGCACCATGGTCATCAAGCGCGCCAAGTACCATGCCCTGGAGGTGAGTCTGGAGGAATACAGCTACCTCACCGCCGACTACCGCCCCACGTTTCCGCAGGCTGCCGACCTGAGCGAGCGTCAGGCCGAGGTCATTGCCAACACTCTCGACCCTCAGTCTGCCGAACGCATGGAGCGCATCTCGCAGCTTGCCGCCAAGGTGAAGCAGCTCCTCGCCATCGATTCCCCCGTCTCCGACGAGCGTTTCCTCTACACCGTCCTTCACGATTACTACTATTATGATATGAATGCGGTGTAGACACCCACCCCGGCCCTCCCAAAGGGAGGGAGTTCAGAGGCGGGAAAACCCACCCCAACCCTCCCGAAGGGAGGGTGTTCAAAAGCCCTAAACCCACCCCGACCCTCCCGAAGGGAGGGAGTTCAGAAGCCCTAAACCCACCCCAACCCTCCCGAAGGGAGGGAGTTCAGAAGCCTTCATACCCACCCCAACCCTCCCAAAGGGAGGGAGGCAAAAGCTTTAACACCCATCCTAGCCTTCCCACAGGGAGGGAGATCCGTGCCGGAAATGTGATTCTGGGACTCCCGAAACTCATCCTTTCATGGCCCTTTTGCCCCCTTGCCCCCTCCCTTCGGGAGGGCCGGGGTGGGTTTTTCCGCCATTGCGCTCCCTCCCTTTGGGAGGGTCGGGGTGGGTTTTTCCGCCATTGCGCCCCCTCCCTTCGGGAGGGCCGGGGTGGGTATTTCCGCCATTGCGCTCCCTCCCTTCGGGAGGGTCGGGGTGGGTATTTCCGCCATTGCGCCCCCTCCCTTTGGGAGGGTCGGGGTGGGTTTTAACTATATAAAAAGGTCACACCCTAATACAGGATGTGACCTTCTTTGTGCATAATTAATATTTAGCGCCTAATTAAAAACACGCTTTTCATTTTTCCTCCTTTCACTCTAAGACGTCCAAACCGTCCCCTGCGCCTTTGCGCTCCCTCCTTCGGGAGGGCCGGGGTGGGTTTTCCCGCCTTTGCACTCCCTCCCTTTGGGAGGGTCGGGGTGTGTTTTCCCGCCTCAGAACTCCCTCCCTTCGGGAGGGCCGGGGTGGGTGTTAGGTCGTCCCGTTGTGGGTTTCCCCCTTTCTTACTTCAGCTTCTCGTACTTGTACTTGCTGGTGCATCCGAGCTCTTCCTCGATGCGGATGAGCTGGTTGTACTTCGCCATACGGTCGGTACGAGAGAGCGAACCGGTCTTGATCTGACCAGAATTGGTGGCCACAGCGATGTCGGCAATCGTGGTGTCCTCGGTCTCGCCCGAACGGTGAGAAGTCACAGTGGTGTAGCCATGACGATGAGCCATCTCGATGGCGTCGAGGGTCTCCGTGAGCGAGCCAATCTGGTTCACCTTGATCAGGATGCTGTTGGCAGCACCCATCTTGATGCCCTTCTCGAGGAACTTCACGTTGGTCACGAACAGGTCGTCGCCCACCAGCTGGCACTTGTTGCCCACCTTCTCGGTCAGCTTCACCCAGTTCTCCCAGTCGTTCTCGTCGAGACCGTCCTCGATAGAGTAGATGGGATACTTGTTGATGAGCTCTTCCAGATAGGCAATCTGCTCGTCGGCCGACAGCTTCTTGCCGTTGGGATCCTTCTTCTTGCCGTTCTTCAGCTGGCGATAGTCGTAGAACCACTTGCCATCCTCGCACACAGCGAACTCAGAGGCAGCGCAGTCCATGGCGATGCGCACGTCCTTGCCCGGCTCATAACCGGCAGCCTTGATGGCCTCCATGATGGTGTCGAGGGCGTCCTCAATGCCGTTGAAGTTGGGAGCGAAACCACCTTCGTCGCCCACAGCTGTAGAAAGGCCACGGGCCTTCAGCAGTTTGGCCAGGTTGTGGAACACTTCAGCACCCATGCGCACGGCTTCCTTGATGCTCGTAGCGCCAACTGGGCCAATCATGAACTCCTGGAAAGCGATGGGAGCGTCGGAGTGAGCGCCACCGTTCACGATGTTCATCATCGGAAGGGGCATCGTGTATGAGTTGCAACCGCCGATATAACGGTAGAGGGGGATGTTAAGAGCCTTGGCAGCAGCCTGTGCAGCAGCCAGCGAAACGCTCAGGATGGCGTTGGCACCCAGCTTCGACTTGGTGGGCGTGCCGTCCAGTTCAAGCATCTTCATGTCCAGACCGCGCTGGTTGAACACACAGTCACCCTTCAGTGCAGGAGCTATGATGTTGTTCACGTTCTCAACAGCTTTCAGAACGCCCTTGCCAAGATAGCGGCCCTTGTCGCCATCGCGAAGCTCCAGAGCTTCGTTCTCTCCGGTGCTGGCACCAGAGGGTACGGCAGCGCGACCCATCACGCCATTCTCCAACGTTACTTCACATTCCACAGTGGGATTACCTCTTGAGTCGAGGATTTCTCTTGCATGAATTTTCTCAATCTTCATAATGTTACCTTATTAAAAAATATTTCGGTTGTTTATAAACTTCACACAAAACATTGCACGACGGCACAGAAGGAACCGCCTTCTGCTTTGCCACGTGCTGCATAATCTGCTGCAAAGATACTGATAAAACGCTGATGGCGAAAACATTGGGCCATCATTTTTCCGGCCTTTTAATTATTTTTAATAGAACAGACCTCACCCTGCCCAGCCGCACCTGCCGTTTGCTCTATCCACTTTGCAAAAAAGCGGTTATTAGGGTTCCGCGTTTGCTCGGTCTTACCTTGCTTTGTGGAGCTCGACTACATGATAATAACAGCGGACGAGGACGCCCGTGCTCACAGGCTAAACCGCGGAAAACAAGCGGCAAAGATGACGGAACGGAGCAATAAAAGCGGCAGATTTCTGAAACAAATCCATTGGAATCGTTCAGCAAAACCAATGGATTTGTTGAACAAAATCAATGGAATCGTTGAACGAATCCATTGGCCTTGTTTCTCGAAAACGGCGAAATGAAGGCGGGAAAGCGGCAAGTTACCGCTTCCAATCCGCCGGTTTCCTAAGGTTTCAGCAGGTTGATTGGTGCGACAAACACGCCGTCTTCCCGTTTGTAGGCGCCACCTACGGCAGTGAGCACCATCATGAATGAGGGGGCTTTCTCGTTGCTCTTCTCTGCAATTTTGTCGCGAAGCCTTTTCAGCGACTTTGCTCCTTCTTCTATCAGGTGGTCACCGCCAAGTTTTATTTCTATGCCGCCCCATCTTCCGTCTTCCAGATGTACCACCGCATCGCACTCCAGCCCTGCATTGTCTCTGTAGTGCTTCACGGTGCCACCCAGCGTATTGGCATAGACGGAGAGGTCTCTGACGGCGAAGTCCTCGAAGAACAGGCCAAAGCTTTCCAGGTCTTTTTTCAGGTCCTCGGGGCCAACACCCAGTGAGCGGCAGGCTATAGAGGTGTCGACGAAATGCCTTGTCGGCGTGCTCCTGATGGAGGTCTTCGACCTGATGTCTGGGTTCCAAGCCTCCATGTCCTCGATGATATAGATGTCCTTCAGCGCTTCCATGTAGTCGTCGAAAGTCTTTGTGTCCATCGTGCGTTCGTTGCTTTGGCGTACGTCAGAAATAATCGTCGAGACGGCTGCTTCGGTGGAAATGTTCCGCGCATAGCTTCTGAGAATCATCCTCATCACCTCGGGGCGCTTGTTTCGGAACCGTTCGTTCTCGCTGTCTTCAAAAACGAACAGGCTGCTATAGTAGTTCTTTGTCACTTCCAGCGCAATGTCCTTGGGGGCGAGAACTGAAATCGGCCATCCGCCTCGGCATACGAGAAATGCCACGTCGTCTAACGTAAACTCGGTGTTCATGTCCCAAGGAAAGTCCGAGCCTCCATCGAAAAGGCTGGCGAGCGACACCGTTCCCTTCGACTCTTTTGACTCCCACAAGGACATAGGACGCATTTTTATCGGGGTGATTCTGCCGGCTCCACTGTGATGTACTTCCGTTTTGTCGGCCGGAGTGGAACTTCCGGTCAGAATGTATTTGCCGAACTGGTAGTCGAAATCCAGGTCGTCTTTAATCTGGTTCCAGATGTCTGGAGCCTTTTGCCATTCGTCTATCAGCCTTGGCTTTTCTCCGTTCAGCACGGCCTTTGAGTCCATTCGTGCCATGTTGATGGCTTGCCTCGTGTTGAGCTTGACGAAACTCTTCTGATAGCGCATACAGGTTGTCGTCTTTCCGCAGAACTTTGGCCCGGCAACGACCACGGCTCCCGATGTCCTCAGTTTCAGTTCTATTTCCTTTTCTATGAGTCTTTGATAATACATAATGTTGCTGTTTTGGGTGCAAAGATACAAAATTCCCATGATTTTCAACATAAAATTCCCAAGATTTTCAATGTAAAACTCCCAAGATTTTCAACTTTGCCGGTTTGAAAGGGAAAAACCTGTGGGAGGAGACGGAAAAAGTGGGGACAAAGACTTGTTGGAAACGAGCGCCATTACGCGTAGGAGTGCATGCCGCCGAGGAAGTAGTTCACCCCGAAATAGGTCATGAGGATGGTGAGGAAGGCCAGGGTGACGTAGAGATGATAGCCCATGGGGCGGCGCAGGAAAGGCAGGGAGCGGTCGTGAACAGCCACGGCATAGACCATGAAGGTGATGAGCGCCCACGTTTCCTTCGGGTCCCAGCTCCAGTAGGTGCCCCACGACACGTTGGCCCAGATGGCACCGATGAAGATGCCGAACCCCAGTCAGGCGAGGGCAGGATAGAGGAACAGGCGGCTGAGCAGGGCGAGCGACGCGAGGTGAGACGCAAGACGCGACCGGTGGGCGGTGAACATGGAGAGCAGCAATGCCGTGAGTCCGCAGATGAAGGTCAGGGCCAGCAGGGCGAAAGCCATCATGATGATGCTCACGTGGATGGTGAGCAAGGGCGACGACAGGACGGGCATCAGGTGGGTGATCTGCGGGTCCATCTGCGAAATGTGGCTCACCAGCAGGAAGAATCCCGACATGAGGAAGCCGAAACAGAGTATGATGGGGAAGTGACGCTGGGTGAACAGGCTCACCAACATGATGAACCACGCCATGAGGAGCATCGTTTCGTAGCCGTTGCTCATGGGGATGGTGCCCGAGATGATCCAGCGGAGCGCCAGGCAGAGCGTCAGTGCCAGCCACGAAAGACAGAGCAGAAAGGATGCGATGCGACGGAATGACAATGGCGAGGACTTTGCTGCTGGCTGGGCTTCCGGCCTCGTTATGGCCTGGCGGATGAAGTAGAAGAGCAGCAGCAGTCCCAGCGTGAGGTTCACCATGAAGAGGATGGTGGCAAAGGGAATGGCGTTGTAGAGGTGCTCCGCCTGCGTCTTCGTGGGCGAGGGGATGGACGTTCCGCCGTAGGTTTTCTGGTATCGCTGCAGCTTGGCGAGCGCTTCGTCGAGGCGGGCGGTGTTTCCCTGACGGGCGGCTTCGGTCATGATGCCGAAGATGCTCTGTATGTACTGTCGCCGTTCGGGCTCCATCGTGGCGGGCAGGTCGTCGGTTGGCGCATACCACGACAGCTGTTTGCCGTGGCCCGCGGTGAGCGAGTCGCCGGGCAGACTGACGGTGGCGGGAAACAGGCGCAGCGGCGGTCCCTGGCGCAGTTGCATGATGAGCTGCAGACGGTCGTCCATCTTCATCACCTCCTGGTGCAGTTTGTCGTGGTTGCCCCGATAATACTCTCCGAGCATCGGGCCGAGCCTGTAGCCGTCAGCCGCACTGAAGAGGTCGTCGACCGAGCAGAACGGCGCCAGCTGTGCGGCCTCGCGCAGTTCGCCGCTCTTCACCTTGATGATGGGCTCGCGGCTCCATTCGTGGCTCCAGAAGATGAAGCCGGCCAGCACTTGTTCGGCCGACAGTCCGCGATAGCTGCGCTTTCCGCAGAGCTTCTTGGTGAAGTCGAGCGCGAAAGTCTGCACGGGACAGATGCGGTCGTTGTAGTCCATGTAGAGCTGTCCGAAGAGTCTGGCCGACTCTGTCGACAGCGTGGGCGGCGTCGTCTGGCTTTCGGCGCTCGCAGACAGATGGCCGCTGGTCAGCAGCAGCGTCGCCATCAGCGCGCCGCGCCGCAGACCCGGCGACCGCAACAGCTGGCGATAGTCGCCCTTGGGGTCCAGAAGCATCCACAGCAGACCCACGAAGAGCAGGGCGTAGCCGGTGTAGGTGACGGGGATTCCCCACGGGTCGCTGTTCATGGAGAGATAGCTGCCGCGCAGGTCTTCGTCGTAGCTGCTCTGGTAGAAGCGCGTGCCGGCGTGGCTGAAGATGCGGTTCATCGACACCATGCCGGTCTGTTCTCCGTCGTTGGTCATGATGCTGAACCGGCTGATGTAGTCGGCGGCGGCGCGCGTTCCCTCGTGATAGCTGATGCGGAACGTGTCGAGCCGCAGGGGGAAGGGCAGGGGGCGCTCGACGTAGGTGTGGCCGTCGGTGGCGAGATAGGTCGTGGTGGTCTCGCCCAGACGCAGGTGGACGGTGCCCTGATGCGACGTCAGATGGGTGAGCAAAGCCCCGGCGAGGATGACCACAAAGGAGAGATGGAGCACCACGGCCGACGCCTTCTTCATGCGCCGGTGCAGCATCCAGGTCACACCGGCGGCCACCAACAGTGCCCAGAGGGCAATGAACCACCAGGCACCATAGACGTTCTCGGCCACATAGCCGGTGCCCTTGTACTTCTCAATGATAGTCGCCGCTCCCATACACACTATGATCAGCGTGTAGAGAACGGCGACTATGTGCTTTGTGTATCTCAAAATGCTTTTGTTATTTGTTGATTCTATTAGACTGTAGGGAATGTGTGGGTGGCAGTGTTTGGGAGCTTAGGTGTTTGGAAGTCTGGGAGTCTGGACGATTGTTTCTTCCCGTGAAGGCTTGTCATGTACCGGACTAACGTCCAAACTCCCACACTCCAAAACTCCCAAACTCCCGATTCCCCCGACACATCCTATCACTAAATGGCCTCAATGAAGGCCACCACGGCGTCGCGGTCTTCCTTCGGCAGGTTGTAGAACTTCAGCGTGCTTCGGTAGGCATCGCTGTCTTTCGAGTAGCCGTGCCACATGATGGCCTCCACAACGTTGCGTGCGCGGCAGTCGTGAAGGCGGTCGCTCGCGCCGGTAAGCAGTTGCGAAAGGCCGCGTCCCCACAGCGGAGTGGTGCGGCACCAGCCAGTGCGGATGTCGTTAATCATAAACAAACGGTGCTGCACCATGTCGGTATAGGGCCAGATAGTCTGGTAGGCGTACTTGGGCAAAAGCCTGGTGTAGTCGCCGTCCTTTGCCAGTCCGTTGGCATCGGCATAGGCTTTTGTGGCGGCGTCCACCCACATGTTGTCGTCGCCGGTCTTCCACGACGAGCGGTGACAGTAGGTGCAACCCAGTTCGGTGAAGAGCTTCTTGCCGCGCTTCACGTTCTCCTTGTCCAGGTCGCGGGCGGCGGGAACGGCCAGTCCGCGGTGCCAAACCATGAACTGATAGTACTGTTTGTCGGTCATCTCTTCCTCACCATTGTAGGGCCAGCCCTTCAGCAGGTAGTTCTCGAAAGTCTCTTTCTTGGCGATGCTCGACGTACTCAGCAGTTCGTTCACGCGCTGTGCGATGCCCTCGTTGGTGCCGTCGGCATAGTAGGGATGCAGTATGCTGGTCTCGGCCGAACCGTGTTCCTTGATGTAGCTGATGACATCCTGGTCCTCGCTTTGTGCCTTGGCCCATGCCGGAGTGGTGTAGAGCCAGTGGCGGTCGCTGCGGGTCACGTTGGTGATATTCCATATAGCGTTGGCGCCGGCTCCGTCTTGCAGCGAGCCGCGTGTCATGGCATAGGTGAACTTCTTCACCGGTCCGTGGCTTCCGCGGAAGGTTCCCAGGTCGTTGTAGGGGGCGCTGTAGTAGGCTGTCGGCGCAAAGTCGTTGGCGGCTTTGTCCCACATGGCTGGGTTCAGCTGTACACCTGCGGCGGCCTCTGCCCGGTATTGCTCGCGCATGTCTTCGTCGCTGATGGCGTCGATGAGGCCGGTTCCGTAGAGTCCGATGGTCGACTCCAGTCGCACCTCATAGTTCGTTGGCTTCGGATTGGTGTTGAAGGCCGACACGGGAATGTTCACTTCGGGGTAGATAAGCTCGTATTTCTCGCCGTCGGGAAACGCCATGGCGAGTCCGCTGGGCATGGAGTTTACGTTCTTCCATTCAATGCTTATCTGCTTCTCGTCTATCGGAGCCTTGAAGGGATTCATGGCGGCTGTCTGCGGCATGCCGGTCACTTCAGAGATGTAGGACGACGGCGCCACGGTGTAGCGCACGCCATCTGAGGTGAAGGCTTCGTTGGGATGGTAGACCACAAGCAGGTAGCCGTTGCCGATGGTATTGGCGCGATACTCGGTCTGTCGCTTCCCATGCCCGTAGGAAGGATGGCAGGCGATGCAGCTGTTTCTCACCCATGCCGGACCGAGACCTTTTCGGGGCTGCTGTTCAAAGGTGTAGAGATGCTCGAAGAAATCTTCACCCACGTTGAAGTCGTTCTCCATGCCAGGCACCCTTTCTACGGCAGGAGCGGCCGCTGAATAGCTGGCCTTGTCGGTGGTTCCCAGCTCGCCGCCGGGATACCATTCCTCGGCCGAGAAGGTGTCGTTGGCTTTTCCGAATACGTTTTCCGAGGGAGTCAGTGGACCCAGACCTTCGTTCGGGTCGCCGTTGTCGTCCCTACATGCGCTGAAGAGCGACACCATGAGCAGTGCCGCCAGCGTTGTTCTTGAGAGATGGATGGTCTTCATGATAATTGTTATTGATTAGAGATTGCACAATGTTTTGTATATGGAACCGCAGAAGCGCGGGAGTTGCAGGAGTTTCAGACGATGTCTCAGGCTTCTGAACTTTCTGAACTCCTGCAACTCTTTCCCCGTCGGGGACTTCAGCCGCGGTCTATTACTCGGTGATAGACTCCCAGTTGTCGGGGTCATCGAAGCTCTTTCCCCACACCACGCTGCAGTATTTTACGAAGGGCGACGGCATGTTGCTGATGCCGGCAATGGCGTCCACATAGGCTTTCTCCACGGCATTGTTCACGGCATCGTTCCTGACGCTGGCAAAGAATGTGTGGAAACTGTAGGCGCTGGCCTTCTTGTCGGTGGAGCCGAGCCAGATGTTTCGGATGGAGCGGATGTTGTCGCTGAAGTCGGTGATGGAGTTATAGCTGTAGGGCGACTCCACGTATGCGATGTCGGCATTGGCGAAGGGGTTGGCAATCTTTGCCGTTCCCACCTCGTTGCAGATGCCGAAGCAGCTGCCCTCATCGTTGCTAAGGATCTGGGCAATGGCTGCTTCGAGCGTGGCAAAGGAGCTCTTGCTGTTTTTGCCGGCCTGTGTAAGATTGTCGCCAAACGACAGTCCGTTCTCGGTGGTATAGTCGAGTTTGGCGGCCTTCACCACGGCAGCGCGGCTGGCATTCTTCTCGCCTTCCCATGCCACTTGGAGCTGGAAGGTGCGCTCCTTCAGCAGTTTGCAGATGGTCTGGGCGTAGCGCAGCTCCTGCTCTCCGCTGATTTTCTCGAAGTTGACGTATGTGTCGTTGCCCTGGAACTCGGCCACCTTGCGGGGCTGACCGTTGCGGAAGAGGATGAACTCCAGTGCGTGGAAGCCCAGGATGGTGGCGTCTTCAAGCATCTCGTCGTTCATTCCGTTGTTGAAATAGTCGAGAAGCAGCGAACGGTTGAGTGGCCATGAGTCGATGGTCGGGTCAATATCGAAGTCGGCAGCTGCTCCGCCCAGGAAGGCTTCGCTGCGTTCCCAGTACTTGCGGGCTTCCTTAAAGTCGGCACATGCCGAGTTGATCTGTGCCTGCGTGATGCTGCTCACGGTCAGTCCGTTGAGTGTCTTCTCCAAGGCTTCCGTCTCGTCGGCCAGCTTTGTATAGGTGGGAACAATCACGTTGCTCACCAGGTTCTCAAGCACTTTGTAGAGATACTCCTGCTGCTTGTCGGTGAGTTTCGACGAGGCAATAATGCTGTTGGCCCTGACAAGCTGGCTGGCCAGGTCGTCGCAGGCGTCCATGGAAGCGTTGCCAAATTGCTTGTTGCTGTAGTTGGCTTCTACAGTGTTGGCGGCGTAAGAGTCCTCATCAACGAGCGGAGTCGTGGTGATGATGCTGAACTCGCTGTTGTTTTCTTTTTCGTCGTCATCGTCGCTACACGACGTGAAACACAGTGTGCCCATCAGAAGGGCCATCGGAAAGATTAAATACTTTTTCATTTCTTTGATATTGTAATTGATGATGAATGCTTGGGGGGTTGTTGGATGAATGATGATGGATGAAGGATGAGGGTTTGTTGCTTTGGGGGATGAAGGGTGATGGATGAAGGATGATGGCTTGTTACTTTGTTGGATGAAGGGTGATGGATGAAGGATGATGGCTTGTTACTTTTGAGGGATGGAGGATGCAAGAGGGGGCGTTGTCCGTCTCTTTCTTCCGTCTGGTCCCGTGCCCTGCGGTATTTCCGCAGGGAAACGCCTCAGAGGAAGAACCCTTCGTAGGCCACTCCGATGCTCACCGATGGCTCATCGTTGTACTTGCTCTTGAGGAACCGGTGGCTGTATTCTGCCTTGATGGCTATCTGTTTAACCGGATAATAGTTCACGCCGGCGGCCATTCGCTTCACGGAAGTGTAGTCGTAGCTCACGCCCTTCGTGTCGGATGCGTAGGGGTTGTAGCTCTCAAAGCGTCCGAACACATAGAGCTTTTTCTGCGCAGCCCTCATCTGTGCGATCTGCGAGAACACGTCGTAGCCGGCCTCAATGCCCAAGGCGTAGGCGTTGCCGCTGACAAAGGCCGAGTGCTTGAAGGGCGATTTGGAGTTCTTGCGGTTGTACATATATTTCAGCTGTTCGGCGTCGCCCAGGTAGCCATAGTCCGCCTGACCGCGCACAATCCAGTTGTGGGCGTTGTAGGTGAAGTCGAAGGCACCGATGGCCACTCGCCCTTTATAGGTGGCACTTGCGCCGTTTTTCTCGGCGGGATAGGTGTTTCCGATGCTGTGGCCATAGTATCCGCTCAGGCCGATGCGCAGTCCGGCAATGCTGTAGTTGTCAATGCGGGCGGCCACACCGTATTTGTTGGCCACGTCGTATTCCAGCGGACTCTTGTGTCCTTTGTGAATCCAGCCCGTATTGGTGAACTGATCGGCGTTGAGACCTGCCAGCAGCTGTGCCTCATAACGGAAGCTTCCGGTGCGTCCCCACAGGCTTACGCCCGTCTGATGCCACGTGCTCGGCATGATGGTGTTCTCGCCTTCGGGACGGTATACGGTAAAGAAGTTCAGGGGTTCGTGGTGGGCGTTGTTCAGTCCAACGGGCACCACGATGTGGCCGAGGCGCAGGTTCAGCTGCCTCGAAAACGACTTCTGAATCCAGAACTGCTCCAGTTCCACCTCGCCGCCTTTCTCCACTTCCTGCTCCCATTCGCCGCCTTCCTCGTCTTCTTTCTCGTAGGCGAGTCCGTTGCCGCCGTGTTCGAACTCTATCTCTGTGCCCATTGTCCAGCCGTGGCCGAAGTCATAGCCCAGGTAAACCACCACGTGTGGCAGGTCGAACTTGCCGTGGCTGGGGTCGTCCTTGTGCTCCTCGGGCTGACTGTAGCGGCTCACGTGGTCGCTGAAGAAGTTGCGTGTGAAGCCCACTTCTCCATATCCGCCCACGCTCAGCCGGTGTCCGCCCGCATGTTCCATGACGCTGTCGACGGCATGGGTCTGCGCATTCAGTGTCTGCGCAGCGAGCATCAGCAAAGCTATGAGAGAGAATCGTGCGTCGTGAGCAAGTGCTTTTTTATTCATTTTCATCTTGTCTTTCTTTCTTATATAATTATGTATACTTTAAACAAGTCCTCTTTCATCCTTCCTTTTTCATCCTCGTTCTTCATCGTTAATGGATGAATGCGGCTGCAAAGGTACGCCTTTCGCGAAAGCCGCGCAATACTCAAAAGTTGGTATTTTGGTCGCCGATGATCTCTAAAAAAAGTGTATTTTAGAAAATACTTCATGCTTCATGTTTCATACTTCGTTCTTTTTTTCTAACTTTGCACACGAAACAATAAAAAGAAAGGATAGCCATGGCAACGATAGTCTTACACGTTCCCGACGAGAGCCTTGTATCTAAGGTGAAGCAGGCCTGCAAGATGCTTGTAGGTGTTGCGTCGGTGAAGATTCAGAAGGAATCAAAACCCCAAAAGTCTGACATCAGCAAGACGACTGCATTCCGTGAAGCGCTTGACGATGTAGAGTGTGGACGTGTGTTCCATGCGGACAACGTGGATGATATGTTCAATCAAATCCTCGGCTAACATGTATCGTATCGGCTACACGAAACGCTTCGAAAAGGACTTGAAACGGTGTAAAAAACGTGGGCTGGACATACAGCTGATAAAGGATGTAGTGACCCTCCTCGCCACTAGCGGAACGCTTCCCCCAAAGTACCATCCCCACAAACTGACCAACCAAAAGGTCGAAACATGGGAATGTCATATACAGCCTAACTGGCTGATGACGTGGCAGCAGAATGACATGGAACTGACGTTGCTCTTCTTGCAGACAGGCACTCATTCCGACTTATTCTGACACTCATGTCCTCATACAAAAGCATCCGCCGAGACAGCTCTGTGTTGTCTCGGCGGTTTTTGTTTGCTTTGCTTTCGGGAGTTCTCAGCAAGCAGAGCGTCCAGTGTCTTGTGAGCTTGGCCATGAGCAGGAGTTCTCTGCAACTTCTTCACTTGAGCGCGGGCCGTTGCATGTGTTAATCTTCCGAAAACGCTTGCCGGTTACGCGGATTATTCGTACCTTTGCAGATTATAACAAACAGTAAGGTTAACTCTAAGAAAAAAGAAAGCAATGATGAAGAAATTATTGATGATGGCCGCAGCTGCCTTGATGAGCATGAGCAGTTGGGCACAGGACGACACCGCGACTCCTTATCTGCAGCTCGACCAGCTGCCAAAACTGATTGACATTATGCCCGCCCCGCCCGCCTTCGACAGCCCAGAGTTTGCCAACGATGTGGTGCGCTATGGCTGGGGAAAGCAGCAGCGCCAGGACCCCGACCGTGTGGCATTGGCCATCGCCGATGCTGAGTGGGACGACCATGCCAAGCTCTTCCTGCAGTGGAAAGATGCCTTCGGACTGGAGATCAACCCCACCAATACGCCCGAAATCTGGAAGCTGATGGAGTCGAGTCTGGCCACCACCGACCCCATGCGCAAGGAAACCAAGGCCTTCTATCACCGTCAGCGCCCCTTCGAGCGTTTTGACGACTCGATGCCTTCCCACGAGGAAGACGAACTGCGCGGAGAGGGTAGCTATCCCTCGGGCCACAGTCTGCGCGGATGGACCATCTCGCTTCTCCTGGCTCAGATAGCACCGCAGCGCGCCGAACTCGTCTTCAGCCGTGGATGGGACTACTGCAACAGCCGCGTCATCGTGGGCGCTCACTGGCAGAGCGACGTTGATGCCAGCCGCACTGCCGCCAGCATCGGCTTCTGCGCACTGCAGGGCAGCCCCGAGTTCATCGCACAGATGAAGAAGGCACAGGCCGAATATGC
Source organism: Prevotella sp. (assembly GCA_017509155.1). Lineage (GTDB taxonomy): Bacteria > Bacteroidota > Bacteroidia > Bacteroidales > Bacteroidaceae > Prevotella. The sequence continues at coordinate 10,219 of JAFWQE010000226.1, read as the reverse complement.
CGAGAAGACCGGGCAGGGCAGCAACGTACAGAGTGCAGTCGTCGTGGAGCATCCCGCCACACGCGCCTACCGAACCGACGGTATGCAGGCCACTGAAAGCACGCGCGGCGTGGTCATAGAGAACGGTCAGAAGGTCGTTGTCAAGTAAGACTTCCTGTTCAAGGAATCATTTATGCTAATGAAATGTAGGGGCGGATCGGCGTATCCGCCCTTTTCTTATGGTAGCAATATGGCAGAATCGGGCCTGAAAACCAGCACTTTCCAAGGCCTTTTCTGGCGTTTTCGAGCAACGAAGTCAATGGAATCGTTGAACGAAGTCAATGGAATCGTTGAACGAAGTCAATGGAATCGTTGAACGAAATCAATGGAATTGTTCGACAAAATCAATGGATTTGTTTCGGAAAAACGGCAGATTGAAGGCGTAACATTGACGGTTTACTTGTCGGAAATCTGCGCTTTTGAGTCGCCGATGTTGCAGATGCCTCAGAACATTCGGCTCACGCGGATGAGTCCTTCCACCAGTGTGTCCACCTCCTGACGTGTGTTGTAGAGCGCAAAGGAGGCGCGCACGGTGCCCTGAACGCCCAGTCGGGCCATCAGCGGCTGTGCGCAGTGGTGGCCGGTGCGGACGGCGATGCCGAGGCGGTCGAGCAGGGTGCCGATGTCGAGGTGGTGGATGGTGCCCACGTTGAAGCTCACCACGGCGTCGCGCTCGCGTGGGCCATAGAGACGGATGTCGGGTACTTCGGCCAGTCGTTCCAGGGCATAGCCGATGAGGTCGTGCTCATGGGCCACGATGTTTTCCATGCCCAGGCGTTCCATGTAGTCAATGGCGGTGGCCAGACCGTGGGTGGCCACGTAGTCGGGTGTGCCGGCCTCAAACTTGAACGGCAGGCGCTCGAAGGTGGTCTTCTCCCACGTCACGCGGTCGATCATCTCGCCGCCTCCCTGATAGGGCGGCAGCCGGTCGAGCCACTCCTCCTTGCCGTAGAGCACGCCGATGCCCGTGGGGCCGTACATCTTATGACCGCTGAAGGCGTAGAAGTCGCAGTCCAGCTGCTGCACGTCGACGCGCTGGTGGGGCGCTCCCTGTGCGCCGTCCACCAAAACGGGTATGTTGCGCTCGTGAGCCTGGCGGATGATGTCGGCCAGGGGGTTGACAGTGCCCAGCACGTTGCTCACGTGGGTGATGCTCACCAGTCGGGTGCGCTCCGTCAGCAGGGAGGGCAGCAGGCTCAGGTCGATCCGTCCGTCGTCGGTGATGGGCAGGTGGTGCACGACGATGCCGCGGCGCTGCGCCTGCAACTGCCACGGCACGATGTTCGAGTGGTGCTCCATGTCGCTTACGAGCACCTCGTCGCCCTCCTTCATCATTGCTTCGCAGAACGACGATGCCACGAGGTTGATGCTCTCGGTGGTGCCGCGTGTGAAGACGATTTCCTCCGTCTTGCGCGCATTCACAAACAGGCGCACCCGCTCTCGGGCTGCCTCATGCAGGTCGGTAGCCTGCTGCGACAGGTAGTGCACACCGCGGTGAACGTTGGCGTTGACATTCAGATATTCCTCGCGCATGGCGTCGAGCACGCACAGCGGTTTCTGCGTCGTCGCCCCGTTGTCAAGATAGACCAGTGGCCTCTTATACACCTCGCGCGAAAGGATAGGAAAGTCCGCGCGCACCTTTTCTATGTCGTACATCATATATTGCAAAGATTAGGTTGCAAAGCGATTGCAGGAGTGTAGGGCTCCTGCTTTGTCGTTGCAAAAGTACGCATTTTTCTTTTGCCCACAAAGTGATGGTGAGGAAAAGTCCTGAAAAAGTTTGGCCGTCCGGCGGAAATCATGTATCTGTGCAGACAAGAATTGAACATTTTGCGACTGAAAGGATTGCCGAGGTTCCTACGACATAAAACCACACCCCTGCCCTTTCCCTAAGATGGGCTAATCTTTATACACATCTGTATAATCAACACAATCGGCGACGAAGGCAACGCTTTCAATGCTTAGTGGAGAAGACGGCCAGCCAGGAGAAGGGACTACTCTTTATACACATCTGAAATAATCGGCCTGGAAGGCCAGCAGCAACCAGCCCAGGGCAGCGCCCTGGGTACTATGGTCGTGTGTTACTAACGCCCTAGAAGGGCAAAAGCGTTTTTCCAGATGAAGATAATCAATTCTTTTGCCCCTTCGGGGCGTACATAGGCCATCATATAATACCCAGGGCGTTGCCCTGGGCTGGTTGCTGCTGGCCCTTCAGGCCGTCTTCTCCGCTAAGTATCGAAAGCGTTGCATTCGTTGCCAATTGTATTGCCTATACAGATGTGTATAAAGATTAGTTCCCTAAGAAGGAGGGAAGTTTCTGTGCAAAATGTCGGCGTAGCCACTCCCCTCCCATTTTAGGGGAGGGGTAGGGGTGGGGTATAGGTCTTTCGTGAGCAAGGGGTACGTTCACCCCACCCTTGCGCCCCTCCCCTAAAATGGGAGGGGATTGGCTGCGCACAGATGGAAACGCTCCAACACTTCTGAAAGATGAGTCCGGCATGATGTCCGGATTTTTCTTTTTCAGCCGCGTCGCCGTCCGCGCCAGAAATAGCTGGCGATGGTCAGCACTACGATGAGGCCCGTGAGCAGGAATGCCCAGATATGGCTGTCGCGCGAGACCACCTCGAGCGTGTAGTCGCCGGGGATGAGGCGCTCGCCTGTCAGGCGGAAGCGGGCGCTGTTGTCATCGAAACTCAGCGCGTTGCCGCCAACGATGCGGCCCGGCATCACCACCTCGCAGTTGGCCTTCAGCATGATCAGCTGCAGATAGGCGTTGGTCTTCTGCGCCATCTCGCTTCCGACGACGGACGTGTCGGATAGCAGGGGAGTGAAGACATCGATGTGGAAGGCGTCGCGCAGCAGTGCCGCCATCTTTTCTTCATCCATGGGGAAACCGGCCTCGCTTGTCTGGCGCACCAGCGAGTCGCGGACGGCCAGGAACTGCGCCTTGCTGACGGAGTTGGATGGTATGGCGTCGTAATGGCGGGCGATGGCCTCGCAGGTTTCGTACATCAGGTTGGCGTTCTGCCATTTCACCATGCGATCTTCCAGTTCGTCGAGTCGGGCCTTCGCCTCGGCTCCGCTCTCGCCTGCCGACAGGTCGGGCTGTCCGCAAAACCAGAACTGCGCCTCACGCTCGCTCATGTAGTCGGTGACAGGTAGGCTGAACAGCGACGCCTGACTGGGGTACGTCTCCTTATAATAATAATAGGTGTAGAACCAACGGAAGTGTTTTTCCAGCGTGATGGTGGGGCAGAGGGGCTTGCCGTTGAGACGGAAAGGCGACGACTGCGCCATTTCTTCGACCGAGGCAAAGTGGCGGCGGGCATGCACAACAATGGTGTCGCTCACCTGCTTGTCGATGTGCTGCCGCTGCAAGTCGCGCTGGATGGAGTCGTAGCGTGCTGCGGTCAACGGCTCATGATGCACCACTGTGTCACCGCGATAGGCCCACCCAACCGTCCAGGTAGAGTCAATCAGAAGCACTTTCTCCACTTCCTTATCCCCATCTTCGGAGGAGTCGGAGACGGTCGTTCCTTCGGAGCGGTCGGGAGCGGTCGTAATCTCGCGCTCGCAGCTTCCGTCAGTGTTGACGATGGTCCGCATGGTGGCGCTCTTGTTGCCACACGATGCCAGCAGCCACACCGTGGCCGACAGCATGAGGAGTTTATCGATGGCTTTCATTGTATTGTTGTTTTAGTTGTTTGAAAATCGAACGATGGGCCTCGCGATGCTGGATGTAGCAGAGCGCTTTCTCGCGAAGAGTCAGGCCAGAAGGACATTCCGGCATGGCGACCGGCGTCTGTTGCACGCTCGCCGTCTGCGCCTGTGCGGAGGGTTGTCTCAGGTTGGTGGCCACGAGAACTCCCAGGAGGAAGATGGCGGCAGCCGTAGATGCCGTGCGCCATATCTTCAGCCAGAGCGGGATGACTCTGGAGGGTTGCGAAACGGCAGCTGCAGGCTGGGAGCCCGACTGCGCAGCCTTAGCCAGTCCGCGGAACAAGGTGGCGTAGGGTAGCAGGCTGCTGTCGATGTCCTGCCGGCTGAAGTAGTCGTAGAGCAGGCGCTCTTCCTCGAGCGTCGTCTCGCCGTCGAGGAAGCGCTCGGTCAGTTCTTCTATGTCTTTTGTCTTCATTGTCATGGTCGTTCAGGAGTTTGTTTCATTGAGTTTTCTGAGCAAGGATCGACGGGCGCGGCTGAGCGACTGTCGGACGGCCATCTCGGTGATGCCGAGCAGCTGTGCGATGCCGCTCATCGTCATTCCCTCTATGTGGCGCAGTCGGAACACGGTTTGCTGCATGTCGGGCAGCTGGCTCATCAGGTGGAAAACCGTGCGCAGCAGGGCGTCGTCGTCGGTGTTCTCGGTTGCGGGTGCAGAAGGCAGCGCGTTGAGCGATTCCAGTTGAACGGTCGGTTCGCGTCGTCTGACGAGGTCGATGCTGGCGTTGCGCACCATCACCCGTGCCAGTCCTGCCGGATTGCGCACCGGTTCGTCGCGCATGCGCCACAGCCTTTCCATCACGTCTTGCACCACATCCTCGGCTTCTTCTGCGTTGCCGACGATGCTGCGTGCCACGTCGATGAGCATCGGCCTCACGTCTTCCCGTTCCTTTATAAACGCCTCAATATCCATTTGCTGCATTCTTCGTTTTATCCTATTGACGCACGCTCCTCAGTTTTGTGACATCATTCTCTCCTTTTTTTGAAAAACCATCAAGTCACAATGATTGGGAGTTGCAGGCGTTTCATGAGTTACAGGCGTTTCAGACGATGCTTTTAGCGCTTCATCTTTTAAATGGAGCCAAAGTCATAGAGAACTTCTGAACGCCTGTATTAGTTGAAAAACAAAAAAAAATCCGGACACCGCAAGCGGCTCCGGAATAAAATGAACTTGGCCGCAAACGTGGCGGTCTATTTGCAGAGTCTGCATCCTTCGCATTTGTTGAGCTCTCCGCGGAAGCGCTTGTCGACAAGATGGTGAAGCCGGTCGCGCAGGGGGGTGAGCTTGATGCTGTCGATGACCTCGTTGATGAAGGCCTGCTGGAGGAGGATGCGTGCCTCGCGCTCGCTGATGCCGCGCTGTCGCATGTAGAAGAGGGCGGCGTCGTTGAGCTGGCCGACCGTAGAGCCGTGGGCGCATTTCACGTCGTCGGCATAGATTTCCAGCATGGGCTGGGTGTACATGCGTGCGGCATTGGTGACCGTCAGGTTCTGGTTGGTCATCTGCGAAACCGTCTTCTGTGCACCGTGAGCCACATACACCTTGCCGGCGAAGGCACCGGTGGCCTCTTCGTCGAGCACGTATTTGTAGAGCTCATGGCTCTCGCAGTGGGCCACGTGGTGGGTGATGAGCGTGTTGTTGTCTATGTGCTGGTGCTTGTCGGCAATGACGCATCCGTTGCACTGGCACGCTGCGCCCTCACCGCGGAAGTGCAGGTCGAGGCTGTTGCGGGTGGTGCCGTTGTGGAGCGTGATGACGTTGTGGTTCAGCCGGCTGTTCTGCTGTTGTTCCACGTAGACATTGCTGATGCGCACGTTCTTGGCGTGCGTCTCCTCCAGACAGTAGAGGTCGAGCGAGGCATTGTCGCCCACATAGGCTTCGATGACCTGTGTGGTCAGGAAGTCATGGTCGTCGGCAGCATGGTCGCAGAAGAGCAGCTTCACCTCGGCACACGTCTCGACGACGATGAGAACGCGGCGGTTGACCATGAGCGACGACACTTCCGGAGTCTTGAAAGGCGACTTCAGGATGTTGATAATCTGGATGGCACGGTCTACCACCACGCCTTTCGGAACGTAGACCAGCAGTCCGTCCTGTGCCAGCATCGTGTTGAGAGCCGTCACACCGTCGTCCTGTGACTTTGCGATGCGTGCGTAGTACTTCTCGACAATCTCTGGGTTGGTCTCAGACACTTCGCGAAGTGAGCCCACGATGACGCCCTCGGGCAACAGGCTCTTGGGCAGTGCCTTGGTGTGGAAGGCATCGTTGACCACGAAGTAGAGCGACGTCGACAGGTTGGGAACGTCGCAGCGGAAGGCTTCGTAGGGGTCGGCGCTGATTTCCAGACGTTTCAGGTTGAGTCCGTAGTCGGGCGCCATCAGTTCCGCTATGTCGGTATACTTGTAGCGTTCCACCTTCCGCGTGGGGAAGCCCTTCGCGCAGAAAGCGGCGAAGGCCTCGTCGCGAGCGCTGTTCATCACGGCCGATGAGTGGCTGTCTATCAGTTCGCGGCACTGGCTGAAAAGGTCTATGTATTGCTGTTCGCTGTTCATGGCTGCTGCTCCTTCCTGCTTAGTCCTCGCCTACCTCTTCCTTAATCCAGTCGTAGCCATGCTCCTGAATCTCCTTGGCCAGTTCCGGTCCGGCGGTCTTCACGATGCGGCCTTTGTAGAGCACGTGCACAAACTGCGGACGAATCATCTCGAGCAGACGGTCGTAGTGAGTGATGACAATGCACGAGGTCTCTGGAGTGCGCAGCTTGTTGACGCCCTCGGCCACGATGCGCATGGCGTCGACATCGAGGCCCGAGTCGGTCTCGTCGAGAATGCTGAGCGTGGGTTCCAGCATAGCCATCTGGAAAATCTCGTTGCGCTTTTTCTCACCGCCGCTGAAGCCTTCGTTCACCGAGCGGTTGCTCAGCTTCGCGTCCAGCTCCACCACCTTGCGCTTCTCGCGCATCAGTTTCAGGAATTCGGCCGCGTTCATCGGGTCCAGACCCTGCGCCTTGCGCTTTTCGTTGATGGCGGCGCGCATGAAGTTGGTCATCGAAACACCAGGAATCTCCACGGGATATTGGAACGACAGGAACAGTCCCTCGTGGGCCCGCTCCTCGGGCTTCATCGCCAGCAGGTCCTTTCCGTTGAAGAAGGCCTCACCCTCTGTGACCTCATAGAGCGGATTGCCCACGAGCACGGCGCTCAGCGTTGACTTTCCCGAGCCGTTGGGACCCATGATGGCGTGCGTCTCGCCGTCTTGTATCACGAGGTCGATGCCCCTCAATATCTCTTTGTCGCCAATCTTGGCGTGCAGGTTGCGTACTTCAAGCATATTCTTCTTTCGTTCTGATTTGGGTTGCAAAGTTACAACTTTTTCACGATATACTGACGCAATTATTCAATATTTTCCACGTCCTCATGCAACTCCCTTCCCCATGTCCCCCGTAAAAAGCCTCTTTGACCAGCCCCCGTATTCAGCAGCGCCTATCAATGTCTGTATCTTTTTTGCCCAACGAACTATCATCGGAATGCACGTTTCCTAAGATGATAAGATAGGTATTATCATGCTCCTATTATGCCAATCGCACCAGAAAACCGCCTAAACACGGCATTCCCGGTGCGACTGATGTATGTTTTTCCCGCCATTTGTCCGCGAAAGGTGGAAAACTTGGACTGAATTTGTTTCGCGATGGAGGGCTTATTGATAAAGATAAATTGGAATTTATCCGATTTCTGGCTTCACCTCAGCATAACTCAAGCAAGCTTAGCTCTGCGCTCAGCTTGCACATAAATTGGATTTTTCATATCAGATTTATGGCTTCGCCTCGGCATAGTTCAAGCAAACTTGGCTCTGCGCTCAGCTTGCACATAAATTGGAAATTATCTTGTCAGCCTCATGTTAAGCAAATCACACAATTCCTGCGGCTTTATGTTGAGACCATCCGCTGGCAAGGATTCCTGAACCCCTGCTAAACGTTCATTCAACTTCCGAATGGTGCGACCAGCGCTACTTGCATCATTCATCTTCTGAAACTCTACTTCTTTCTTATATTTTATGCCTATCTGCTTAGATGACGACACATTGATCAGATAGAATTCTTCCACATCTGCAAAACGGACCTCCCGTTTCTTCATTCCGCTATCCATCGAAACAGATTCGTCTGTTATGATATAATAGGCTTTGTGACTGATTCTTTCTCTCAGTATGAGGAATAAGACGAAAAGTCCACCTCCGCCAAAGAATAAGATGCCTGTCCATGCAATGAATGATTGTTCTCCACGCAGAAGCATTAGAATTCCCATTGCCACAAACACAAAACATATAGCTATCAAGCCTATGTTTTTCCAAATTGAATGATATATCCTAATCTCTTCCATAAATCCCGATTTGTCGTTTACTATATTGTCAATATCATCTGCAAAGATATGAATTATTAGTGATATACATGCATCATCTCTCCGTTTTTTTATTAATTTGCAAAAAGATAGTAGAACCCATGCAAGAAATGTAACCATATCATAATACATAATTCTTTGGGGGCATAAATAAGGGTGGTATCTTTGCACATAATATATAATATGTAGTGTTTTTCGTAAAAAGAAAAAATGCTAATTTTACCAAAGTTACTAAAAAAACTTGGTATAAATTGTGTTATTCAAAAAAAAGAATTATATTTGCAACAGTTTATGTGATTTGACTTACTTATTTGATAATAGGATATCTTAATATTAACATTTAAAACTATTGAAACATGAAAAGATTTAAGTTTTTGACATTCGCTATGTGTCTTGCTGTGCTCGTTAGTTGTAACAACACAGGTAAGGGCGCTTTGATTGGTGCTGGCGGTGGTGCACTCCTTGGTGCAATCGTTGGTAAGATAGCAGGTAACACAGCAGTTGGTGCTGCCGTTGGTGGTGCTGTAGGTGCTGGTGCTGGTGCGCTGATTGGCAAGAAGATGGATAAGGCTGCAGCTGCAGCTGCAGAGATTGAGAATGCAAAGGTTGAGGAAGTTACCGATGCTAACGGCTTGAAGGCTGTTAAGGTTTCTTTCGATAGCGGTATTCTTTTCAACACAGGTAAGTCTGACCTTCAGGCTTCTGCAAAGCAGGCTCTTAGCGATTTCGCTGGTGTGCTGAAGACATACAACGACACCGATGTTGCTATTCAGGGTTATACCGACAATCAGGGATGGCGTAACTCTACAGCTGAGCAGAGCTATCAGAAGAACAAGGACCTCTCTCTGAAGCGCGCACAGAGTGTGTCTAACTACCTGACATCTCAGGGTGTTAGCTACGGACAGATTAAGTCTTGCGACGGTTTCGGTGAGGAGAATCCTGTTGCTGACAACAGCACAGCTGCAGGCCAGCAGCAGAACCGCCGTGTAGAGGTTTACATGTACGCAAGCGAGGCTATGATTAAAGCCGCAGAAGCTGGTACTCTTCAGTAATCTTTTACAAACTCATATTACAAGGAGGGCGATTATAATATGTCGCCCTCTTTTTTACGCATAAAGACAAATGTGGAAGAAGATTAGGAATTTCTTGCGAATAGTGATAGTGACGTTTTTCGTTTCCACTATCCTGGCTGTTGTCGCATATAAGTTTCTGCCTGTATATGTCACGCCGCTGATGATTATCCGTTGCGTTGAGCAAATAGCTGATGGTCATTCGCCTCGCGTGGAGCACAAGTGGATTAGTCTTGAAGACATGTCTCCAAGTATGCCGGTGGCGGTGATGGGCAGCGAAGATGCACGATTTCTTCTTCATCATGGTTTCGATTTTAAGCAAATAGAGCATGCCGCACGGCAGAATGCCGCAGGCGGTAAGAAAGTTGGTGCAAGCACCATCACACAACAGACTGCGAAGAATGTCTTCTTATGGCCAGGACGCACATGGGTGAGAAAGGGCTTTGAGGCATACTTCACGGCATTGATAGAATTGCTGTGGAGCAAGCAACGCATAATGGAGGTGTACTTAAACTCCATTGAGACAGGTGACGGAATCTATGGAGTGGAGGCTGTGGCTAGACTGCATTTTGGCAAGCCGGCAAAGGAACTAACACGCGCCGAGTGTGCTCTCATAGCTGCGACTCTGCCTAATCCGAGAAAATATTCATCGCTGAAGCCAAGCAAATATATCATTGGCAGGAAGCATAAAATAGAAACGAACATGAAATACATACCCAAATTCCCAGCGGAGAATGAGGATATAGACAAGAATACAGTTAAAGGAGGAATATATAAAAAATAATATGATTGATTCTGACAGCATATTATCACAACTGAACGATAGTCAACGAGAGGCAGTTATGTGTACAGAAGGACCGTCGCTGGTTATTGCTGGTGCTGGTTCAGGAAAGACCCGCGTTTTGACTTATAAAATAGCATATCTGTTGCAACTAGGTGTTAAGCCGTGGAACATTCTCGCTCTGACGTTCACTAACAAGGCGGCACGAGAGATGAAG
>JAFWQE010000225.1 GCA_017509155.1 Prevotella sp. | reverse complement strand
TTATTTTGTTTTAGATTTTAATCCGATTTTGTGTCCTATAAATTAATATAGATTTACGTCAATTCGCGTTCTTGAATTTCTCGCTCTGCCGGAGTTGTAATCCGGCAGTATTCAGTATAAGGATTTGTAATCCGCTTTCGTTTTCCGCATTACAAATGCTCATACTCATAGTGGTCGGATTGCAAATCCGACCGAGCGGAGGTTTAGGGGTATTACAATCTACCTCATACGCTATTGGACACAAAATCGGATTAAAATCTAACTCAAAATAAAAAAAACGGCGGGATGACTTATCGTGCCTGAAAATTCAAAAACGTAAATTGACGTAAATCTGTCTTTAATTCTTGGACACAAAATCAGATTAAAATCTAAATCAAAATAAACAAGGAGAGTGAAGACTTATCGTTCCTAAAAATCTGGGAACGCGAATTGACGTAAATCTTACTTCAATGGCTCTTTAACTAACGTGTCCCCCTCGGGGGACGAAAGGGGGGCTTATCGGGAAACGAAAGGGGGGCTTATCGGGAAAACGAAAAGGGGGCTTAGAACAAAAGGGCACTGTCTACATGTCGTCCATTGAAAGCCCGAGGAAGGTGATGGTGTAACGGCGGCGCTGCTTGGCGACGATGTTTGCTGCCTTTTCTTTGAGCTGATGCATGTCGAGACGTTGGGACTGCCGCTTTACTTCGCCGATGACGAGTTGGCGCTCGGCATCGTCCACGGCAATGAGGTCTATCTCGTTGCGCCCATCACGCTCCCAATAGTTGGTAACGTAGTTGTACTGTCCTGTCTCGGCAAGCTTTTGCCGGAAGTATCGTTCGAGGACGCGGCCGGAATAGGTGTCGTAGTCGGCCTGCATTTTCCTGAGCAGGTAGTCGGTGTTTCCAATCTCCACTGCGCTAATGTATTTCTGTATGAAGCGGAACCAGAAGCACAGGAAATTGTCTCTGATTGCGTATTTGACGTTGTGACTCTGCTCTGATGCCAGATAGGGCCTGCATCGGCTGATGAGGTTGTATTCTTTCTCCAGCTTGTCGAGGTATCCTCCAGGTTCAACACCCGTATAGCTCTTGATGTCGCCACGTGTGTCTTTGCCTTCGGCAATGGCGTTGAGGATGGAGAAGTAATTGCCGCTGTCTTTGCCGAATTCGTCGCTGAGCATTTCCTTACCCTCTGGTATGAAGTATGAGCCGTAGCAGACGAAGTTGTGGAGCATGGCATCCTTGGTGGTAGCGCCATGTGTAAGCATTTCTTCCACGTACTTGGGCACGCCGCCCGTGGTCATGTAGAGGGCAAGCAAGTCCTCTGGGGTGTAGGTGGGGTTGTGGTCGAAGAGTATTTCCTTGAGGGTGTGGGTGGAAAAGGGATGGAGCAGCAACCGGTTGTTGGCCCTGCCGTAGAGGGGTTCTTTCTTGTCGTCGAAAATCTTGCTCATCATGGTGCTGACGGAACCGCACACGATAAGGTTGATCTTGCTCTCAGCCTTGTTGGCGTCCCAGATGTTCTGCATATCGCTGAAGACGGCGTCGTTGACGTATCTGAAATTCTGGAACTCATCGAGGACAAGGGTGAACGGGTGAGCCTTAGACTGCTGCATCAGAACAGCGAAGAGACGGCTGAATGAGGTGAACTCACCAAGGTCGATGCCGAGCGTATTGGCAACGACATCAGTAAACTCTCTGCATAGCATGGACTCGCTCTTTCGTCCTACGAAAAGGTAAACGAAGGGGGTTGTCTGGTAGGCATGCTTAATGAGCGTGGTCTTTCCGATGCGCCGCCGTCCTGTGACAACGGTCATCTGAGCATACGTCTGTGAGAGTGTCTGTATGCTCTGCAATGCTTTGGTTTCCTTTTCTCTGTCGTAGAATTTCATGTGTATGTATTTTGCAACGGTTGTTACTGTAACGACGGTTGCAAAATTAAGGAAAAAGTATCAGATGGCAAAATAATCTGTGGAAAAACTTCACGGGGATGAAAAACTTTTAGGCGCGAAACCGCTATAAGCTCCCTTGCGCCCCCGAGAGGCTCATCGGGATTTGCAATCACGATGCACTGAGTATTAGCATTTGAAATGCGATACAAAAAAAGCATGCCCGATGTCTTCTCGGATTGAAAATCCTGATATTCGAAGAGGTCGGATTGCAAATCCGACCAAGCGGGACTCATGAACGTAAATCTACATAAATCTGACTTTAATTCTTGGACACAAAATCTTTTTAAAATCTTAATCAAAATAAAAGGCAGGGTACTCATCGATCCTGAAAATTCAAAAACGTAAATCGACGTAAATTTTATTTCGATTTTGTGTCCAAATATTAAAGACAGATTTACGTCAATTCACGTTATTGAATCCTCTCGCTCTGCCGGATTTGTAATCCGGCAGTATTCAGTATAAGGATTTGTAATCCGCTTTCGTTTTCCGCATTACAAATGCTCATACTCATAGTGGTCGGATTGCAAATCCGACCGAGCGGAGACAGATTTACGTCAATTCACGTTCTTGAATCCCCCACCGCCTTCATTTTAAATATATTTTATCTCGATTTTGTGTCCAAAAAATTAAAGTCAGATTTATGTAGATTCACGTTCTTGAGTATGTCCTAAACCATGGCGCCATATAAACAGGAAAAGAGAGTCACGTCATCTCGACGGGGCTCTCTCCCTGATGCTTCGTTAAGCATCATAATAACCTAAGAAAAATGTAATTTATGGGTTGTCAGACATCTCACGGACGGAGACGCTGATACGTTCTTCGCTTTCGAGACGGTTGCCCAGGGTGCGCGGGTCGGCGTCGATGGGCTGCACCGTGAAGTCGGGGGTGTTGAATGAGTATAGCGACAGCTCGTCGTAGCGGCGCGGGTTGCGCTGCGGCAAGAGGAAGGGCTTGGTGGAACGGCCGTCGGGGGTGAGGGAGGCGAGATAGACACGCGTGTAGAGTCCGTCGCCGCGACGACTGGTGAAAAGGAACCACCGCCCGTTGGCATTCCATGTGTGGAAGCTGTCACTCTCGGAACTGTTGGCGTCGGCAAGGGGCCATGTCTGCTGGGTCTGCAGGTCGAAGAGCCAGAGGTCGGCCTCGGGATGCCAGATGGAGAAGTAGCCGTAGTTGGCCCGGGTGTACATGAGATAGCGGCCGTCGGGACTGGGACGGGGCCAGGTGACGGAGGCGAGAGGGGCTGCTGAGGGGGTGGGACCGATGCGGTGCATCGGTTTACCTGACGGGGGGAGGAGGGAGTCGACGAGGGTAAGGGAGGGTGAGAGGAGGGTGTCGACAGGGGGGATGAGGCGGGCGGTGGCGGCATCGAAGGCAACACGGCAGAGGGAATAGACCTCGCGGTCGTAGTCGGTGGGATAGACCTGACGGCGGGCGGTGGTGAAGTAGAGCCATCGGCCGTCGGAGGAGAATGCCGGGGTGTTCTCGGCCCACAGGGTGCGCATGGTGAGGGTGTCGCGCAGGATCTGGTGGGTCTGCACGTCGTAGACGAAGACGTCGGACGAGGAGTCGTAGACCTCTATGCGCTTGTTGTTGTGGGCGTGGAACATCTGCGACGTCTTGTTGGTTGAGAAGGCAATGTAGCGGCCCGAGGGATGCCACGAGGGATAGACCATCGATCCGCCGAGGGTGTCGTTGCGCGCCTGCAGCACTTGATCTTTGTCTTCCTGATGGATGACGGTGGCACCGTGGGAGCCGCGGACGTGGAAGAGGTAGTTGGGTGAGGGGTGAGGGGTGGTGGGTGTTGGAGGTTGGGTAGTGTGGCAGTTGACGCAAGCACCGGGCACCTGGGTGTTGACGAAGAGCGGCTGCTCGCTGAAGGTGGAGAGGTCGCGCTGGTAGATGCCCATGCGGCTGTAGAGCTCGTAGGATGGCGGAATGCGCCGATAGGTGATGCCCCATGCCTGCAGGTCGTAGGGACTGACGAAGATGGTGAAGGGGGAATATTGTGTCCACTGGCCATCGCGCTCGGCGCAGACGGTCACGGTGAGCTGGCTGCCGCGGTTCTGCTTCACCAGACTGTGCCACTCGTCGATGGGGATGTCGGCGTATGAGTCGTTCACATGAATGGAGCCGCCCTGCTGGCCCTGGATGGTGACATCGACGGTGGTGACACTGTCGTCGGCCATGGCGAAGTTGAGCGGAGCGATGCCCACGGGGATGGTGACGCCGGTGTAGTCGGGATAGATGTCGGGGAGCCGGGGGACCTGACGCACGTCGGTGGGCTGATGGCTGCAGGAGGCAAAAAGGAGGAGGAGGAGGGAAAAGAGGAAACCTAACACCAAACACCCACCCCGGCCCGAACACCCACCCCGGCCCGAACACCCACCCCGGCCCTCCCGAAGGGAGGGAGCGCAGTGGCCGTGACGTCGGAGGAAGAGGAGGGAGGGAGGGAAGGATGATTGATGGGACATGGCTGTGTCTGTATATTATATATGTATAAAAGGGGGGGATTAATAGAAGAAGGTGTCGGGCGTCTTCTCGTAGTCCTTGAAGAGCGGACCGAGGGACAGATGCGTCGGGATGCGCTCGGGATGATCGGCCAAAGGGCGCATCTGACTGGCCCACGACCGATAGAAGGTGGTCTGCGAAAGCAAGTTGAGATACTTGCGCGCCACGTCGTAGTGGCCCTGAACGAGGTTGGTCTCTATGAGGCGCTGCAGGGAACGGGCGCTCTTGTTGTGGTTGGGGATGCACTCCATGGCCTCGAAGGCGGCACGCTGCGCCATGCTGACCATGCCTTTCTGCATGAACATCTCGCTCATGATGAAGGCCAGGGACTGACTGATGGACGCTGAAGACTGGAGGTTGGGAGGCGTGACCTTCTCAACGGCGCTCCAGTTGCGCTGGCGCATCAGCATGTCGAATCGCATCTCTTCGAGCGTGCCCATGTTGTGATCTTCCCAGTAGTAGTCGATGCCGCGGGCCACCTGACGCAGCGGATAGAGTGTGAGCCAGGAGCTGCCAAGCAGGCATACGGCGAAGAGAAGGGCTGACGAGAGGATGAGCGGGAGCGAAGGCTTGCGCTTGCGGCCGTCGGGCAACAGCAGAAGGACGGCGGCAGGGCCCACAAGCCAATAGAGAACGGGGATGAGGACAAGACGGAGCCACCCTGTAGCAAAGCGCATGACGCACAGCGTGAGCAGGACGGCCACGATGGGTGTCAGGGGTATATAGATATTGGTGGTGAGCCACCAGAGGAAGACGGAAAAGAGAAGGGAGATGAGGAAGGATGCCTTCAGGTGCTTCGTCAGACTGCGCATCAGGCAAAGGCCCGAGGCGAAAAGCAGGGCGTGGATGAGCGCCCCGTAGACGGGATGAACGAAGAACTGCACGAGGAACTCGCTCAGGTATTGTGCGAGTCCGCCGGGAACGACGATGCGCTCGAACAGGTATTCGCGGTTCCAAAGGAACAGCTGCGACTGCTCGCGCGCCAGCATGACGTAGGGGCGCTGGAACAGCCAGTAGGAAAACACAGCGGCCGAGAAAAGAACCGTTGTGACGGCAAACCAGTGAGAGCGAAGCGACTGTTTAGGAGACATACATTTTTCTATAGGTGCAGGCCCTTAAGGGCTCATCTGTAACATCATATACTGAACACAAAGACTCAGAGGCACAGCGTTTTTCTCTTTGCAAAAGAGCTCTGCATCTTGGTGTTTCTGTGTTCAACATACAAACAATAATTGTTCATCTACTTGACAGGGCCAACTTTTAAAAGTCCTTTCTGTACTGTCACCCTGGGCCATGCGGCTTCAGAGGTACGGCGGTGCTTAATTGATTGAAGTTTCGGTTGTTCTAAACTTTTTGGAGTTTAGGAGTTTGGGAGTATAGACGATAGTTGTTTTCGCTCTTTTGCCGGGATTTCTAGAATATGAACTAATGTCCACGCTCGACCTTTGGTCGCTTTGCTTGCAAAGAACTCCTACACTCCCAGACTCCTACACTCCTTAACCAACTTCCGAAAGTTGAGTTAACTGAAAAAACGGGAAAGAGGTGCCGCTCGTGCGGCGAGCAGCACCTCTTGGGTATAATGAATGTTGATTACTTTTTGGCAGTGTATGCCGGGTTCTGGTCGCAAAGCGGGTTCTTCAGGATCTCGTCCTCAGGAATCGGCATATCCATCTTCAGGTCGTTGTAGTCGTAAGTACGCACGGTCCAGGGGATGTCCTTGATGGGTGCGTTCTCACCCGACTGGTCGATGTCGCGCTTCGGATAGTTGTGAGCCACGTGGTCGGCCATGAATCCAGACTTCTGCATATCCGGGCGGAGGCTCCACTCGCAGTTGAACTCCTTGCGGCGCTCCTCGTTGACAGCCACCTTCCACACGGGAGACTCGAAGCCCTTCTTAGCCTTCAGAGCGGTGTAGTAGGTCTCTGCGTCCTCAACATTATCAACATAGCTTCCGAAGGGGATAGGATACTGTGTGCGTCCCTTGTAGAACGGACCACCGTTAGAGTTCTCGCCTTCAGGACGTCCCACCCAGTCGGCAAACTGGTTGTAGTAGGGCAGATACTTGTCGGTGAGAGCCTGCTCCTTGCCATCCTCGAGCTTACCGAAGGCGCGCTGGCGCAGCGTGTTGATCTGCTTCCAGCCCTCTGCATCCTGTCCAAGACGGAAGCAGCACTCAGCGTAGTCGAGCATCACGTTAGGCAGACGCTTCCAGTAGATAGGCGTCGGGCTCCAGTGACCATCACCCCATGCCTTGTACTCGGCAGAGGCTGTACGCCACATCTTAGAGCTCCAGATAGCGGGTGCCCACTCTCCGTTGAAGAAGTGGAACTGACGTGTGCGGCTGGTGGGGTTGCCATGTCCGAGTGTCTCCTGCAGGTAGGGGTTCACACCGTAGATGGAAGGAATATACCAGTCGGCATACTGCGGGTCGTAGGCAGCGTTGTTAGGATCGATCTGCGGCACAGCACCTGTGTAGCAAGAACCTTCACGACGCTTGTCGCCCTTCTCATAGCAAGAGTACCACTCCCAAGAGAGGTAGAGCGAACCCCATCCTCCGTTCTCAGGACATGCGGTGTACCACTTCAGCATCAGCTTCGAGGTGAGGTCGCCCCAGCCACCCCAGTTGGTGCCTTCGTCAAGCTGTTCCACCCAGATGGCCTCGGGTCCCCATGCAGAAGCGGGGTCCCACAGCGTGGTGAACGAGTCGTTGAGCTTGTAGACGCCACTGTTCAGGATCTGCTTGAAGCAGTCGGCGGCCAGCTGATAGAGCTGCTGGGCCTTGGCCTGATCCTGTGTCTGGCCGTTGGCACCGTCGGTCAGACGATAAGCCTCCCACATGTAGGCATCGCCCAGATAAGCCAGAGCCATACCCTTGGTGGCGCGGCCATACTGTCCGTCCATGGGCTTCCAGTCGAGCAGTTCGGCAGCTGCCTTGAAGTCTTCGATGATGAAGTCCCACATCTCGGTGTAGGTCTCAGCGCGAGCCTTCTCCGGGGTGTTGATGTAGTTCTCGCCGGTGCTCAGCATGGGCACGCGGCCAAACGTTGTGGCCAGCCAGTGGTAGAAGAAACCACGAACGGCGTGGCCTTCACCAGAAAGACTCTTCTTCACTGCAGGTGAAAGGGCGGTTGCCTCTTCCACACCAGCCAGGAAGTCGTTGGCGCGGCAGATGCCGGCGTAGACGTGCTTCCATCCGCCCAGCAGTTCGCTTGAGCCTGGGTTCCAGTTCTGAGAGTTCCAGTCCTTATCCCAACCCGTAGCCTGTGTGTCGATGGTGGGGTGGCAACCGGTGAAGAGGTTGGGCTTGAATCCCCAGTCGCCGTCGTAGGTGTCGTTGGGGAACAACATGTCGTAGACACCATTCAAGGTGGCCTTAGCATGTTCATCCGAGTCGAAGAGCTGCTCCTGCTCGATGATGTTGTATGGGGTTACATCCAGAAACTCCTCGTTGTCGCACGATGTCAGGCCTAAGCCCATCATGCCGCAGAGAGCGCCTCCGAAAATATAATACTTTGTTTTCATATTCTTATTCCTTATTTATCTTTATTATATGATCTATGAACTAAACACTCTGCATTAGAAAGTCACGTTCACACCGGCCATGAATGTGCGAGGCATCGGGTAGCGGCCCGTGTCAAGACCTGTGTAGAGCACAGAACCTGTACCGACTTCGGGATCGCCGTACTTGTTGTAGCCAGAGATGGTGAGCAGGTTGTTGACACCCACGTAGATGCGAGCCTTCTGGATGGAAAGCGTGTTGCAGAGGTTGCGCGGGAGCGTGTAACCCACCTGAAGGTTAGAGATGCGGAGGAAGTCGCCGTTCTTCACCCAGAAGTCGCTGACGCGGGCGTTGCGGTTCGGGTCGAGCACGGTGAGGCGAGGCAGTGAGCCGCTACCATTGCGGAATGCATCGTTGTAGCTGTCCTTCAGGATGTTAGGAATGCACTGGTCGTCGAGCTGAACCATCGAAGAGAGCTTCATGGCTGAGTATGACAGAATGTCCTGACCGAACACGCCGTACATATAGAGGCTGAAGTCCCAGTCCTTATAGTTGGCAGCCACGTTCAGACCGTAGTTCAGAGTCGGGAATCCGTTACCGATGATGGTGCGGTCGTCCTGGTTGATGAGACCGTCGCCGTTGAGATCCTTGAACTTCATGTCGCCCACAGACAGCGGGTGGTTGCCGTCGCACTTAGAGTAGTCGTCGCTCTTGATGCGGTTCTGATAGTCGGCCAGGTCGGCAGCGTCCTTGATGATACCGTCGGAAACATAACCAAAGTAAGAACCGACAGCCTCACCCTCCATACAGATAGAGTGGTTGGTCCAGAACTCGGAAGCACCGTCCACAGCACCGACCTGGTGACCGTCGATTGTGCTACCATTGTCAGAGCAGGTGTTGTAGATAGGATCACCCATCTTCTTCACCTTGTTGCTCAGCGTAGAGCCAGTCAGACGGGCGCTCCAGCCGAAGTCCTTGTTCACCTGCTTGTGATAGCCAACAGCGAACTCGAAGCCCTTGTTCTCAATCTCACCATAGTTGGTGTAAACCTCCTTGAAGCCGGCGGAGCCACGAATCTGCTTGTAGATGAGCAGGTCCTTAGTGGTCTTCACGAAGTAGTCGAGGGTTACATCCCAGTTCTCGAGGAATGCGAAGTCGAGACCGAAGTTCAGCATCTCGTTGGTCTCCCACTTCAGGTTCGGGTCAACCAGCGGAGCGAACTGACCCGTCTGGCGGTTGCGGTTACCCCAGTAACCAGAGACACCACCCTCGGGATAGAATGCGTAGGCAGCGTCACCGCTGAGCACGATCTTTGAACGGCCAGCCATGTTACCGGCGTTACCAGTCTGACCCCAGCCGAGGCGGAGCTTCAGGTTGTCAACAAACGAAACGTCCTTCATGAACGGCTCCTCGCTGATGCGCCATGCAGCAGCCAGTGAGGGGAAGGTTCCCCAGAGGTGTCCATCCCAAAGGCGACCAGCAGTGTCGAGCTGCTTGGCGCTGAAGTTTGAAGAACCATCACGACGGATCGTAGCGGTCAGGATGTAGCGGTCCATCAGGCTGTAAGACAGACGACCGAAGTAAGAGATGTTGCGCGTGTCGCCGTTGTAGGCACCACCGAGCTGCTTTTCAGCGTTGCGGGCCATGCCGAAGTCACGGTTGCTTTCTGAAGGATAGTCGCGGCGGCTACCGTTGAGCCACTGTCCCCACGACTTGCCCACTTCGTTACCGACCATCAGGGTCAGGTTGTGGATGTCGTAGTTCAGGTTGTAGGTCAGGTAGGTCTGCAGTCCGAGGCTGTAGCCGTGGCTGTTGTTCAGCGAGAAGTTATAGGTCTGGTCGGCATTCAGAGGAACCTCTGTGAGTGTACCATCTATATAATTATAGCGCGTGCGTCCGCCTGTGAAGTCAGAGCTGTTGTTTCCCCAGTAGGTGTAGGTTCCCTGGCTGCGGATGTCGAGCTTGTGGTGGTCGGTCTCCAGGAAAGTCAGGTCGATGAAGGCCGTTGTCTGGATGCGGTCGAAGCCGTTGCGGGCGCGCTCGCCGTTCTCCATCTGCGATGCGTATGGGTTACCGGCCATGTTGGTGTTGCCTTCCCATCCGTTAGGAGTCGACTGGTAGCCGGTTCCGTAGGTTCCGTCGGGGTTCACCAGGTTCACGTTCACCAGCTTTCCGTTAGGATTGTTGTCGGTGAGGTAGTCGAGGGTCGGAGTCAGAGAGGCGAAGTCACGCAGCGACGACATGTTCTGGTTGTTACCCAGTCCCATGTTCGAGCCGTGGCTCTCGCTGTGGGTGAAGTTGATGTCGCCACCAATCTCCAGATACTTGTTCACCTTAGAGGTGACGTTGGCACGGGCGGTGAAGCGCTGATAGTCGGTGTTGACCACCAGACCGTCTACATCGAGATAGCCGAACGAGAGGTTGAACTGCGTCTTGTCGGTACCGCCGTTCACCGATGCGCCGTACTGCTGACGCAGGGCTGCGCGAGTCATTTCCTTCTGCCAGTCGATTTCGTTGCGACGACCGTCGTATTGCTCTGCCCAGATGGCATTGCCGATACCGTCGCCCTGGTTGGTAATCTTGGCCTCGCGAAGGGCCTTTGCGAAGGTATTCAGGTCGAGCACGTCGAGGGTGTAGGGCAGTGTCTGCAGACCGAAGTCGGCAGTGATGTTCACGTTGGTCTTACCCTTTGAACCATGCTTGGTGGTAATCATCACCACACCGTTGGCACCTGCCGAACCGTAGATGGCGGTTGCAGAGGCGTCCTTCAAGATCTCGATGCGCTCAATGTCGGAGGGGTTCACGAAGCTGGCGCTTGTTCCCACCTGCACACCGTCTACAACATAAAGAGGTGAAGCCTCACCATGGATGGTACCGACACCACGGATGCGGATGGCAGCGTCGCCGTCAGGAGTACCGTCGTACTGCGTTACCATCACACCAGCGGCAGCACCCTGCAGGGCCTGACCGATGTTGGTGGGGATGCGCTTCATCACGGCTTCCTGGTCAACGGTAGCCACCGAACCAGAGATGTCGCTCTTCTTCATCGTACCATAACCGATGACCACCACGTCATCGAGCATGGCATTGTCGTCTTTCATCACGACAACGATGTTGCTACGGCCGTTCACACTCACGCTCTCGGTCCGGTAGCCCACATAAGAGATGTTGAGCACAGCATTCGAACGAGCCGTGATGCTGAACTGTCCGTTCATGTCAGTCACGGTACCTTCGCTCGTACCCTGTACTCGAACTGTTGCGCCGATGATAGGATCACCAGCTTCGTCGTTCACTGTTCCCGTTACTTTGCTCTGAGCCAATGCTCCCATGGGGAACAAACAGAGCAGGAACAAAAACACTAATGGCTTTTGTAGATTCTTAAAGGTCCACATACATACTACATTTAATGAATATTGATATAAATTTAGGTAAATGTTCTGCACCATTTCAGTAAGTTCACAAACATTGTTGCTTTTAGCCGCTGCAAATTTATTATAAAATTAACAACGCGGTATATTAAAATGTAACATCGTCTTTCGTTTATGTAAACAATAAAATAAATGTTACATTCTTTTGCCGCTAATGTTACAAAAAACGGCTTTCTTTTGGTAAATTATTCCTAATTTTGCCCACGATATCGGGTTTTAGTGTCCTCGAAAGGACTTCCCGGTTGTTTCGTTCCACACTCATCGTGCGTCTTTTCTTCGGATGCAACATCGGGAGTGAACAAAAAGACACGGATTTTCAACAAAACTTATTAATAACATTTCAGCTCATGAAAAGAATTCTCAGTATGTTTCTTCTGGGTGTGCCGCTCGCCTTGGCGGCACAGAACCCGGTCGTTCGCGACCAGTTCACCGCCGACCCTACCGCGCGCGTGTTTAATAATAAGGTGTACCTGTTCCCCTCGC
Source organism: Prevotella sp. (assembly GCA_017509155.1). Lineage (GTDB taxonomy): Bacteria > Bacteroidota > Bacteroidia > Bacteroidales > Bacteroidaceae > Prevotella. The sequence goes on along the minus strand of JAFWQE010000225.1, from coordinate 8,842 downwards.
ACGACATCACCCCGCCCGAGGGACAGCGACAGGACTGGTTCTGCATGGCCGACTATCACGTGTTCTCGTCAGAGAACCTCACCGACTGGCAGGACCACGGAATGATCGTCTCTCAGCAAACCGTTCCCTGGGGCAACCCCACGGGCTACTCCATGTGGGCACCCGACTGCGTCTTCAAGGACGGCCGCTACTACTTTTTCTTCCCCAATGCCCCGAAGGAAGGGCGCGGCTTTGCCATCGGCGTTGCCACGGCCGACCGTCCCGAGGGACCATACACCTGCGAGCCAGAGCCCATCAAAGGCGTCTCGGGCATTGACCCCTGCGTGCTGGTCGACAACGACGGACAGGCCTACATCTACTGGAGCGGCATGGGCATTCGCGGTGCCAAGCTGAAGAGCAACATGAAGGAGCTCGACGGAGAACTGCAGGAAATCAAGATGCCTCGTCGCGAGGGCATGCCTGAGATGCCTCCGATGAAGGTGGGCGGACAGGAGATGAAGGGTCTGCCCGACGGTTTCAAGGAAGGCCCGTTTGCCTTCCGCCGCGGCGACTGGTACTACCTCACCTTCCCATGGGTGCGTGGCGACACGAGCAATGGCGCCAACCCCACCGAGACACTGGCCTACGCCATGTCGAAGAGTCCGCTGGGTCCGTGGGACTTCAAGGGCATCATCATGGCCGAGCATGCCAACAGCTGCTGGACCAATCACCACAGCCTGGTCGAATACAAAGGCCAGTGGTACCTGTTCTACCACCACAACGACCTGTCGCCGCGCGACGACAAGCGTCGCTCGGTGTGCATCGACAAGGTGGCGTTCAATGCCGACGGCACCATTCAGGAAGTTCATCCCACCCTGCGCGGTGTAGGCATCAACCAGGCCACCGAGCGCATTGAGATAGACCGCTACAGCAGTGCCAGCGCCGGCGTCACCACGGACAACCATCCGTCGGACTCTACCCGACAGCTGAAACCCTACACGCCGCTCGGCCTGCACGCCACGCTTCCCGCCAAGGGCAGCTGGATTCGCTACAACGACGTAGACTTCAGTTCGCTGGCAGACGCCTACGTGGTGGTCAGCGCCAAGGCTTCCGACAACACCTCGTTCTGCATCCGCGAGAAGAGTGCCACGGGCCGCGTCATCGCCAAGTTCGAGATGACGGTGAAGAGCCAGCAGGGACCCTTCCGTCGCGACATGAGCAACCAGTGGCTCACACTCACCTCACCGCTGGAATACACGCCGCAGGGCACGACCGACCTCGTGGTCACCTGCGAGGGCGAGGGCGTCAGCATCGACTGGGTGCAGTTCAAGAACCGTCCCAAGTACTTCTCCGCAAGCACGGCCACGGCCGCAAAGCCTGACGACGCTGGCTTCATTCGCCGCTGGATGCTGCTCGAGCCCATCAAGCAGGACATTCGCTCCAACATCGTCTTCACCAACACCTACCTGCGCGACGTCTTCACCAAGACGTGGTTCAAGAACCAGCTCACCGTGCTGCCCAAGGACAAGCAGAAGGTGAAGGTGGACAAGCAGACGCTCGCCTGGCACGCACTCGACAGCGAGAACTACAACGTGAAGCTGTTCCGCTTTGCCGAGCGCTATGGCGACCAGACCTACGGTTCGCTCTTCTGGGCCGTCACCGTCATCGACAGTCCGTGCGACTACGACAACGTTCGTCTGGCAGCTGGTTCCAACGGTGCATCCATGTGGTGGCTCAACGGAGAGGAAGTGCTCCTTCTTGAAGGCGACCGACGCATGGTGGAGGACGACGGCATGTCACAACGCATCTCTCTCAAGAAAGGCACCAACGTGCTGCGCTGCGCCGTCATCAACGGTCCCGGACTCAGCGACTTCTGCGTCCGTTTCCTCGACGAGAACCTCAAGCCCATCACCAATCTCAGCGTCAGATAATGAGTAATTAGGAATTAGTAATTAGTAATGAGTAATTAGTAATTAGCCATTGGCCGTGAGGAACGTGGAACACAACCACCGATCCTGATTCCATGCCTCATCCTGCCATTCTTTCATTAAAGGGACTCTCTATTTATCACGAATTACAGAATTATTGAATTCCTATTTCGTTGATACTCAGAATTGTCTTGAATTGGAAAGATAAATGCAAGCAATTTATAGAAGTAACCTAAAAACATCACACACCATGCATAAGTATATTTCATATAGGCGCATCGCACAGCAGATGGCTTTATCATTTATCATTTGTCATTTATCATTTAGCCACGCAGTGGCGCAGACGGGCGAGCCCTACATCCACGACCCGTCGACGCTGGCTGAGTGCGACGGCAAGTACTACACCTTCGGCACCGGCGGCGGCGGACTCATTTCCGACGACGGCTGGAGCTGGCACGGCGGAGCCGAGCGTCCGGGCGGCGGCGCTGCACCCGACGTACTGAAGATCGGCGACCGCTATCTGGTCATCTACGGCGCCACGGGCGGCGGACTCGGCGGTGGCCACAACGGCCGCATCCTCACCATGTGGAACAAGACCCTCGACCCCAAATCACCGCTCTTCAAATACAGCGAGCCCATCGAGGTGTGCTACTCCGACGGCATGGAAGACCAGGACGCCATCGACCCGGGACTGCTCCTCGACCCCACTACGGGCCGTCTGTGGGCCAGCTACGGCACCTATTTCGGAACCATACGCCTCATTGAGCTCGACCCCAACACGGGTGAACGCGTGAAAGGCAACAAGGAACTCGACATCGCCATCGACTGCGAGGCCACCGACCTCATCTACCGCGACGGCTGGTACTATCTGCTCGGAACGCATGGCACCTGCTGCGACGGCGTCAACTCCACCTACAACATCGTGTGCGGTCGCTCGCGCAGCGTGACCGGGCCCTACGTCGACAACGTAGGCCGCGACATGTTCCACGGCGGTGGCAAGATGGTGATTGCAGCCGGCGACCGCGTGTGTGGCCCCGGACACTTCGGACGTACCATCATCGACGAAGGCGTGGAAATCATGTCGTGCCACTATGAGGCCGACTTCGAGCGCAGCGGACGCTCCGTGCTCGGCATACGCCCGCTGCTCTGGCGCAACGGATGGCCCGTGGCCGGCGAGCGCTTCAAGGGAGGCACTTTCGAGATAGAGTCCGAACGTCGCGGCTACTCACTCGAGCTGGCAGTCGACTTCGTGCGCATGCAGCAGGAACGTCAGGGATGGTTCAACCGCGAGCAGATGCAGCAGCCCGCCAAGCCCATCGCCAACCAGACACTCGAGGAAGTAATCGGCACATGGCCGCAGGGCGACATCCCCACACGCATCGGCGACTACATGTTCCGCCCGCATCAGCGCTGGACCATCACCCCGCTGGATGACAAAGGCGGCTACCTGAGTGCGCCCTACTTCAAGATCACCATTGCCGGCACCGACCGCGCGCTCACCGCAACGGCCAACAAGGAAGTGACCACCACGCCCTCCTTCAACGGCGACGACGCACAGCTGTGGCGCATCGAGCAGCTCACCGACGGCACCTACCGCATCATGCCAAAGGCCGTGCCCGGTCAGCAGGGACCCAACACCCGCCTCGTGCTCTATTCCGCTGGCGACAGCACACCTACACTGGCCGAATACGACTTCCACAGCGACAACTCAAAGTGGAACTTCCGCGACCACTGATTATTCAGGAGTCACACGAGTTACAGAAGTTCAGGAGTTGCAGTAGGTCTTTGCAAGCAGAGCGACCAAAGGCCGGGCAACAGACAATAGATTTTCCACCATTCGCAACAGGAGTCCTCTTCCCAGAGGATTCCTGTTTTCATGTATATAGGAGCCAACGCCCAGGTATGATTCACATTTTCCATGAGTCATGCAACATGTTTCGTGGATTTTTTGTATATTTGCAGGCGATTACGATATTAAAGGCAATGCTGACACCATATACCATAGAAGACTATCGCAAGGAATACAATCCCGTTTGGGCTTGTATGATGCCCGACGGTTGTCCACCAGAGGAAGTCATGGTACCGACGCGACATCCGTTTTTCCGTCTGGCAAAGCAGGCGCAGACCTGCGACAAGAATGACTTCAGGTCGTATGCAGAGACAGACCCGCAGCGCAACTGGGGTGAGATGATGCCACTGGCTGTAGGCCTCTCGCTAATAGACAACGAGTCAAAAGCCCGAAAGAACCTGAAACTACCGATGTTCCGTGAATACAAAGGCATCATTGCCCTCACGCTCAATCCGACCGACGGTGTTGTCAGGCAGACAGGAATTCACCGCTCGCATTACACTTGGTGGCGCACAGCATCGTTCAACATGTCAAACCTCAAAATGTTGCAGATATGAGACCGCTTACACTAATCGACACTTTAGAGTTCTACGATGTCCCACAGATACTCACGGCAAAAGATGCCACGGGTACCAACTATCTATGCACATTGTTCAACCATACTGACGAGGTCTGCCAATACATAGGCGTCCAGATTTCCGAACCGCGCCTCATGGCATTCGTAGGGGGCCAACTCGACCTGCGCGATGCCTATCTGCACCCAGAAGTAGACAATGGACTCTATCTCGTTGAGACAAGACACGAGACTCTGACGGCGACAACACTCCTCCAGCCAGAATCCCTCACAGAAAAAATGCTTCCTGCTCCTGGCTATTACTACGATGCCGATGATTTGTCGGCTAATCATCTTTCAGCCATAGATACCTACCAATTGGAAGTGCCAGCGCACGACCGAATCACATTCTCCACACTCATTAGCAGAATGGGATGGCAAGCATCGTCACTTCGCAAAAACATTGGCAAAATAGCCGTACTCTAATTGGCACAACCCGTTCGCCAGAAAACAGGAGCAGAGTTCTCTTGTCCACAACAATTTCCGGTACTGACGCTGTTATGAAGTAATTTCCAAACCTTCATATAGCTGCGCAGGTATCCTTTACTATCAGATTTGCTCGCCACGAAAGCCACATTCACGCCGCAAAACCGCCATTTTCAAGTAACGATTCCATTGATTTCGTTCAACAAAACCATTGATTTCGTTCAACGATTCCATTGAAATCGTTCAACGATTCCATTAGTTTCGTTCAACGAGTTTATCGGTTTCCTTGTCAGCAAACGTCAGTTTAGGACACAAAATCCAGCAAAAATCTTTTTAAAAATCAACGCGGCGGTATGACTTATCGTGCATAAAATCCTTTTTCCTTTGGCAAAAAGCCCCCTCGTTTTGGTTCTCATAGATTTTCAGTAACGATAAGTCCCCCCTCCCCATTATTGATTTTCTGCTCGGGCGGATTTGCAATCCGACCGCAATGAGTATGAGCATTTGTAATGCGGAAAAGCGGAAGCGGATTCCTTGATGCTCGGGCGATTTCCGGCATTGCAAATGCCAATATTCAGTATAGTCGGATTACAAATCCGACTAAGCAGGGGTTTTGTGTCCAACAATTAAAGTCAGATTTATGTAGATTTACGTTCTTGCCCCCCCTGCCGCCATTATTTTCATTTAGATTTTAACAGAATTTTGTGTCCAAAAATTAAAGTCAGATTTATGTAGATTTACGTTCTTGCCCCCCTGCCGCCATTATTTTCATTTAGATTTTAATAGGATTTTGTGTCCAAAAATTAAAGTCAGATTTATGTAGATTTACGTTCTTGCCCCCCTGCTTTTTTTAATTTTGATTAAGATTTTACCAGGATTTTGTGTCCCAAAAAACTCTTCCAAATACCAATTTGTTCCAAATTTTTTCCGAAGACTGACGCGATTCATCGGAAAATATGTATATTTGCACCGATAATGCGAAAAGGTTAACACCCACCCCCGGCCCCTCCCCAAGGGAGGGGAGCAGAGAGGTGAAAGATTGTAGGGACGGATCGGCGCTTCCGTCCGGAAGAGATAAGAGAAAAGGTTTAAGGCCTGGAAGAGAAACGGAAGAGGTGTTCCCTCACCTCTCCCCTTTGCACTCCCTCCCTGAACAGGGAGGGCCGGTGTGGGTCCTGGAGGGTCTTGAAGCGGAAGAGGTATCCTCTTACCTCTCACCTCTTACCTCTCACCTCTTACCTCTCACCTCTAAAACCGAGCAATGGGAAATGCGATATTTATACTACTGCAAAAATAACGTAATCATGAAGACGAGAAGAATGGTGCTGGCGACAGGACTGCTGTTGCTGGTTTCGTGGGCATGGGCCCAGACAAGTGTACGCGAGGACATCCGGCTCAGCGATGGCTGGCGGTTTGCCCTGGGCCATGCAGCCGACCCGCAGAAGGACTTCGGCTGCGGAACCGAGTATTTCAACTACCTGACCAAGGCCAACTCCATACACAACGAGGGGCCTTACTCAGAGAAGTCCGACGACAGTGCGTGGCAGGAGGTGAGGATTCCCCACGACTGGGTCACCACGCTACCCTACGCGCGTGAGGCAAGCCACTCGCACGGCTACAAGACCGTGGGCTACAAATATCCCGAGACAAGCGTCGGGTGGTATCGCAAGGTGATAAGCATTCCGGCTGAGGACCTCGGCAAGCACATCGCCCTGCGCTTCGACGGAATCTTCCGCAACGCCCGCGTTTGGTTCAATGGCTTCTACATGGGCACCGAGCCCAGCGGCTACGCCACGCAGGTGTACGACGTGACGGAATACGTGAACTATGGCGGCGACAACCTTATCTGCGTGCGGGCCGACGCAACGCTCGAGGAAGGATGGTTCTACGAGGGTGCCGGCATCTATCGCGACGCATGGCTCATGAAGACCGCCGACGTGAGCGTGGCGCCGTTCGGAACCTTCGTCTATGCCGACCTCAGCATCACGCCCCAAGGGGACGCGGGCGAGGCTCTGCTCCACATAGAGACCGAGGTGAGCAACCACTCGCTCAGCAATCAGACCTGCGAGGTTACGCATCGACTGCTCGATGCCGACGGCAACGCAATAGCCACCACCCAGCACCCGGCAGCCATCACCATGAAACCCAAGCAGACGCAGGGCTGCAAGCAGGTGCTCACGGTGAAAAAACCACACTTGTGGAGCACTACGGACCCTCATCTATATAAGGTGGAGACCACGGTCAGCGTGGACGGACAGGTGAAAGACGTCTACCTGACAACCACCGGCATTCGCCACATCGATTTCGACGCCGAACGTGGATTCTTGCTCAACGGACGGCCAATGAAGCTGAAAGGCGTGAACATCCATCAGGACCATGCGGGTGTGGGCGCCGCCATTCCAGAGGCACTCATGGCGTGGCGCATCAGGCAGCTGAAGCAATTGGGGTGCAACGCCTATCGCTCATCCCACAACCCGATGACGCCCGCACTGCTCGACATCTGCGACCGCGAGGGCATTCTCGTCATCGATGAGAACCGCCTTACTGGCATCAACGCCGAGCACCTGCGTCTGCTGGAGAACATGATACGCCGCGACCGCAACCACCCCTCCGTCATTCTCTGGAGCGACGGCAACGAGGAATGGGGCATGGAGAACACCATTCAGGGCACGCGCATCGCCGCCGCCATGAGGGAATACACGCGCCTGCTCGACCCCACACGCCACTCCACCATTGCCAACGCGGGCGGTTCGGAGATGATCAAGGGACTCGATGTCGTTGGCTTCAACTACATCATGCAGAACGACGTGGACAACCGCAAGCAGAAGAACCCCACGTGGAAGATTGTGGGCACCGAGGAAACCACAGGCTGCGGCACGCGCGGCGTCTATTTCACAACACCACCCACCACCACCCACCAACCATCACCCACCACCCAGTCCCACATGCCCTCGCTGAACCTCAGCCCAGACACAGACGGCACCCTCAACCGCATTGAGCGCGGATGGCGCTTCTATGCCGAGCGGCCATGGGCAGCGGGCGTGTTCTTCTGGACCGGCTTCGACTATCGCGGCGAGCCCAATCCCCTCTCCTATCCTGCCCACGACTCTGAGTTCGGAATCCTGGACTACTGCGGATTCCCGAAAGACGAGGCATGGTACCTGAAGTCGTGGTGGACCGACGAGCCCACGCTCCACGTCTTCCCCCACTGGAACCTGCAGGGGCACGAAGGCGAGGAGATAGAGCTATGGGCCTACAGCAACTGCGACGAAGTGGAACTCTCGGTGAACGGGCGAAGCCTGGGCCGACAGCCGATGCCGCGCAATGGTCACCTCAGATGGAAAGCCGTGTACAAGCCCGGAAAGGTGGTGGCCACAGGATATAAGAACGGCCGCCGCGTCATGACGCAGACCATGGAGACCACGAAGCCCGCCGCCAGGATTGTGGCACGAGCCGACCGCAACGTCATCAATGCCGACGGACAGGACGTGGCCGTCGTCACCATCGAGGTGCAGGACCCCAAAGGCCGCATCGTCCCCGATGCCTGCCCCACCCTCTCCTTCCGTCTGGACGGCCAAGGGCGCATCCTCGGCGTGGGCAATGGCGACCCCTCCTACCTCGGCATAGACCATCCCGCGAGCCTGGACTGCCACGAGTTCAGCATCCCCGCCTTCAACGGTCTGGCGCAGGTCATCATCCAGAGCGCCCACACCCCCTCAACGCTCACCCTCTCTTGCACGGCCGACGGCCTGAAGACAGGAACACTGAGCCTGACGACACGATAACAAATATATTCTTCAAGTTCCGCATGTTTGGGGAGTTTAGGAGTTTGGGAGTTTCCGCGGCTTTCAGCCGCTGGAGTTTAGACGATACTTCTTTGCAAGCAAAGCGAACAGAGGTCGAGCGGTTGCGGGGACACCGCAAATTCACTATTGTCCAAACTCCGAAACTCCCAAACTCCCATACTCCAAGGGACAGACAGGACTTGCGGAACTTAAATGAATTTAGTGGCGGATAAGCGTCGAGCCTTTCATTTGCGTTTCTCGG
>JAFWQE010000224.1 GCA_017509155.1 Prevotella sp. | reverse complement strand
GAACGGCGGCAGCAAATTCTTCACTCTTCACTTTTCACTCTTCACTTTTAAACACCCATCACCTCATCAATCGGCGTATAGGGTAGACCAAACACCTTGGCCACAGCCTCATAGGTGATTTTCCCGTCAACCATGTTCACGCCTTTTCGCAGGGCTTCGTCGTCGCGACATGCCTGCTGCCATCCTTTGTCGGCCAGTGCCACTGCATAGCGCAGCGTAGCGTTTGTGAGAGCCATGGTCGATGTGTTGGGAACGGCACCTGGGATGTTTGCCACGGCGTAGTGCACAATGCCGTCGATGGTGTAGACGGGTTCGCTGTGTGTGGTGGGGTGCGACGTCTCGAAGCAGCCGCCCTGGTCGATGGCTACGTCGACCAAAACTGTTCCTGGTTCCATCAGTTTCAGCATGTCTTTCGTTATCAGCTTGGGAGCGGCATCACCCGGAATGAGCACCGACCCGATGACGATGTCGACGGTTGGCAGCTCCATTCTGATGTTGTGCTCCGACGAATACAGCGTGTGCACGTTCGGCATTTCTGCGGCCAGCTGTTTCAGTCGCGGCAGGGAGATGTCGGTGATGGTGACGTCGGCCCCCATGCCAGCTGCAATCCTTGCGGCTGCCTCACCCACGGTTCCGCCGCCCAGCACCAGCACCTTGGCAGGCTTCACACCCGGCACTCCGGCCATTAGCTTGCCCTTGCCGCCCTGCGTCTTCTGCAGGTAGTAGGCACCGTTCTGCGTGGCCATTCGTCCTGCCACCTCACTCATGGGGATGAGCAGTGGCAGCGAGCGGTCTCGCTTTTCCACAGTCTCGTAGGCGACGCACACTGCACCGGCCTTCATCATGGCGTGAGTGAGCTCCTCCTCACAGGCAAAATGGAAATAGGTGAACACCACTTGTCCACGGCGCACCATGTTGTATTCAGGCTCGATAGGTTCTTTCACCTTGACAATCATGTCGGCAGTTGCATAGACCTCTTCCATTGTCGGGAGGATGGTTGCTCCCACTTTCTCATACATGGCATCGTCGAAGCCGCTGCCCAGGCCTGCCGTGTGCTGCACGTAGACCTTGTGTCCGTGGCGTACTAGTTCGGCCACTCCCGCCGGCGTCATGCCAACGCGGTTCTCGTTGTTCTTGATTTCTTTTGGAATACCTACTTTCATAGTTTTCAGGGTTTTTAGTTAGACATCTTGTCGATGTGTGGTGGATGATGATGGGAAAACCAATCCCGAACCCTCCAGAGAAGGTGAGGGCCTGCGGGTGAATGAAAGGGGATTGCTTGGCCCAGCGGAGATTCTTTGTGCACACCAGCACCCGTCCCCTGTCTCCCATTCTCCGGCACCAACACGTTTTCGCGGCAAATATACAAAAAAATCTGATAGGTTGTATCGGATTTTCTTGGTTTTTTCAGTAAAAGTTACAGTCTGATCGGCACGTTCACTTTTATGCCGATGTTGCGTCCCATGTTGTAGATGCCGGTGCGTCCGGTCTTCAGGTTGATGTCGGCATATTTCAGTCGGCTCAGGTGGTTCTGATAGTTGCAGTCGAACACGTTGTTGGCAAACAGCATCACCGTTGCGACCTTGTGACCATGGCTCTTCACGTCGGTGCCTGCCATTATATTAAATAAGGTAAAGGCCGGTGTGGCTGTCTCGGTGCTATAGGCTCCATAGAAGCGGTCTTGTTTCATGTTGCAGTCCATCTCCACTGCAGCAAAGGTGTTGTTGAGTGTGTGTCCGTCGCGTATGAAATCGTAGCGCAGTGTCGACAGCCACCTCGGTGCCGGTGTGAAGGGCAGGTATTTGCTTTCCTTGGGCTGGTCGGTCTGTATGCTGTTCACATACGAGAAGGTGTTCTCGAAGTGGAGCGGCTCCACGGGATGAATGTCGACCGACAGTTCGCCACCCACTATGCGGGCGTCGCCCTGCGTGTAGTGGTAGACGGGCGTCCCGTGGTTGTCGATGGTCGTCGGCGGGTTTTGCAGGCGTTCGGCAAAGATGTAGTCGCTGATGAAATTGGCAAACAGCGCAACCTGCATGGAAACGATGGGCGACGAGAAGTCGAATCCCAGGTCCAGCTGCCAGCTGAATTCCGGGCTGAGGTCGCGGTTGCCCAGCTCATAGCGCAGCGTGCCGTGGTGAGTGCCGTTGCTTCCCAGTTCGCTCAGGTTGGGTGCGCGGAAGCCTCGGCTCACGTTGATGCGCAGGTTGGCTTGCTCCGTCAGGTTGCAGATGGCACCGAGGCTGCCTGTCAGTCCGCTGAAGTTGCGCGAGAAGGCCTTGAAGCGCTGTCCGTCCTCCTCGGTCCAGAGACTGTGGCTGTGCAGATGGCGCGTGTCGTAGCGCAGGCCTCCGCTCACGTGCCAGCGGCCGAAGTCGCGGCAGGTGGTTGCAAAGACGCCAACGTCGAAAAGGTTGTAGGCGGGAATGAGAAACTCGTCGCCGAGGTTCTCCGACCGCTGATACATGCCGCCAATTCCGAAGGCGCTCTTCCAGCCGTTCCATTCGCCGGTCTGGTAATGCACGTCATAGTTCACCGTGTGAAGTCGGAAGTCCAGCCCGCAGTGGCCTTCCTCCTCGTGCCCGTCTTCCTCGTGGTCGTGGTCTTCGCTTTCGTCTTCGTGATCTTCGTCAGTCTCCGAGTGGTGATGATGGTGATGGTGATGCTCTTCAATCTCCTGCCTTCTGTTCTGCTGGTAGCCGATGAGCATTTTCATCGCTCCGTCGCCTATGAGCAGCGAGTTGTCCCACACGGCCTTGTAGTGGTGAATCTGCTGGTAGGGCATCATACTGGAGTAGGCCTTGCGGCCTCCTTCTCTGATGAGTTCGCCTGTTGTTGCGTCTCTTTCGCCCTCCACGATGCCAGGTGTGAGGTGGTAGTAGGAGAGTTTCAGGTGGGAATAGCCCCAGTTGCGGTTGGTGCCCAGCAGTCCCGACAGGGCGCGTTCCTGGAAACGCGAGTTGGCCACATAGCCGTCGTAGCGGTTCTTGTAGTCGTGTGCCATCTTCTGGCTCCACCGCCAGTTCCACACCCATCCGTCGCGGTTGCCGGTGAAGTCTGCCGTGTAGCCGAAGAGTCCGTTGTTCGTCTGGTATTCTGTTCCCACGTTGGCCTCCATCGTGTTGCGTGGCATGATGGGATCGTCGTGGAAGATGAGCACGCCGGCCATGGCGTCGGAGCCGTAGACCAGTGTGGCCGGTCCTTTCAGAATCTCTACGGTGTGCACGCGCTGGGCGTCGATTTCGATGCCGTGTTCGTCGCCCCACTGCTGGCCTTCCTGACGGATGCCGTCGCTCACTACGAGCACCCGGTTGTAGCCCAGTCCGCGTATCACCGGTTTCGAGATGCCACCGCCCGTGGTAATCTGTGCCACGCCCGGCTGCTTCGACAGGGCGTCTATGATGTTGGTGGAGGCTGTGGCCATGAGCTCACGCGGCGAGACGATGCTCACCGGTGAGGGCGAATTGCTCACCAGTTCGGTACCAGTGAGACCCGTCACCACCACCTCGCTGAGCGTGGCGTTGGCCTCTTTCATGGTGAAGTCGATGTGGCTCGTGGTGCGAAGGTCCACTTCGCGGATGATGGTCTGGTGACCCACGTAGCTCACCTGAACCGTTGTCTTCACGGCCGGCAGGTTGTCAATGCTGTAGTTTCCTTCAGCATTGGTGATGGTTCCCTCTTTCAGCTCGGGGAAATATATGCTCACGCCGATGAGCGCCTCACCGTCGGACTCGTCGCTCACGTGCCCTTTGAGCATGCCTGTATGGCGTGTCGGACTGGCCCATGTGCCCATGCACACGAAGGCCAGCAATAATAATTGCAGTGTTTTCATTGAAAATAAATTAATTGAAGCTTCGCAAGTTTCACATTGCTCCACTATTAGATGTGAGAGGTGAGAGGAAAGCGGGCAAGCCCAGAACACATTTATAAAAGAGAAGCGAAAGAGGTATTCTCTCACCTTTCTGTTAGACATCCCCCTTGGGGGCTTGGGGGGCTTCACTCTCAGTTCCCAGTTCTCAGTTTTCAGTTGGACATCCCCCTCGGGGGCTTGGGGGGCTTCAAGAAACGGCGGGAGGGCTTCTGCCGGGCACATGGTGGCCGATGCAATAAACCAGTCGGCCATTCTGGTTGTCGGGCAACGACGACTTGAGTGCCACGCTCACCACGACAGCCGCCACGGTGGTGGCCATCAGGTAGGGCAGGGCTGCCGTCTGACAGATGAGACAGTCGTCGACCGAGAAGCCGCTTGCTGAGAGATGCCCGCCGTGGGGCACGTGGTTCACGCACTCGTGACAAGAGTCGCTCAGAGCAACAGCCTCGTGATGGATGTGCACAGCCGTGAGAACCATCATGGGCACAAACACCCACAACAGCACCCATGCGGCCAACCGCCGCCTGCCTTCTGCCGACTGTCTTCTCATCATATCGTCTGTCAGTATCGTTGTCCTGTAAAACTGTTTCCTATTTTCCTGCGTGCAAAGGTAGGCATTTATATTGAAACACCCAAACTTTTTTCTTTTTTACTCATCTTCTGAAGTTGGGTGTCCAATTTGATGTGTCGTTTTTTTTGTAAACACCCCACCCCTAACCCATTCCCGAGCAAAGCTCGCCTACCCGTAGCCTTTCCCCTGAGACTACACTTTATACACATCTGAAATAATCGGCCTGAAAGGCCAGCAGCAACCAGCCCAGGGCAACGCCCTGGGTACTATGGTCGTGTGTTACTAACGCCCTATAAGGGCAAAAGCGTTTTCCAGATGAAGATGGTCAATTCTTTTGCCCCGGTAGGGCGCACATTGGCGATAATATGATACCCAGGGCGTTGCCCTGAGCTGGCTTCTTGTGGCCCTTCGGGCCGTCTTCTCCGCTAACTATTGAAAGCGTTGCCTTCGAGGCGAGCTTTGCTCGGGAATGGGGTAGGGGTGGGGTTATATTACATATCCAAAAACAATAAACTGGTATATCTTTATGGACACCCTACTTCTGAAGCATATTGTGGCAGGTGTCAGCGTCGTTCCAGGTGTCGCTGCTGTTGGCTTTCTTGGCTCCTTTGAAAAGAAAAAGCGCATTCCCTTTGCGTTTCGCTCTACTTTTCGTATCTTTGCATTCCAAAACAGATATAACGATAGATAAGCGAAATGACATTGTATCCGAAAATGATTGAGGAGGCGCTGGCCACGGTGACGTATGCCGGCACGAAGAAGAACCTCATAGAGAGCCAGATGCTGGCCGACACGCCGTCGGTGGCAGCGCCGCAGGGCGAGGGCGAAAACTGGAAGGTAAAGGTGGTCTTGGAGTTCCCGCGCGACACCGACCCGTTTCTAAAGTCCACCGTGAAGGCTGCCGAGGCGGCCATCAAATACCACTGCGGCAAAGATGTGGAGGTGACCATCGAGACGGAGTTCAAGAACAAGCCGCGTCCCGAGGTGGGAAAGATGCTGCCCGGCGTGAAGAACATCATTGCCGTGAGCAGCGGCAAAGGCGGTGTGGGCAAGAGCACCGTGGCTGCCAACCTAGCCATTGCACTGGCGCGACTGGGCTACAAGGTGGGACTGCTCGACACCGATATCTTCGGCCCGTCGGTGCCCAAGATGTTCGGCGTTGAGGACGAGCGGCCCTGCGCCGTGCATGTGGACGGCCGCGATCTGATAGCGCCTATCGAGAAATACGGCGTGAAACTGCTGTCGATAGGTTTCTTTGTCGACCCGAAGACGGCAACGCTCTGGCGTGGTGGCATGGCCTCGAATGCCCTGAAGCAGCTCATCGGCGATGCCGACTGGGGAGAGCTCGACTACTTCATCCTCGACACACCGCCGGGAACAAGCGACATCCACCTGACGCTCTTGCAGACCATCGCCATCACGGGCGCCGTCATCGTGAGCACACCTCAGCAGGTGGCACTGGCCGATGCGCGGAAAGGCGTCGACATGTACAGGAACGAGAAAGTGGGCGTTCCCATTCTCGGACTCGTTGAGAACATGGCATGGTTCACGCCGGCCGAGCTTCCCGAGAACAAATACTACATCTTCGGCCGCGAGGGCTGCAAGCAGCTGGCCGAGGAACTGGAGGTGCCGCTGCTCGCGCAGATCCCGCTGGTGCAGAGCATCTGCGACAGTGGCGACAGCGGGAAACCGGCAGCACTGGACACCGACACCATGACGGGCTTGGCATTCCTCAACTTCGCGCAGGCCGTCGTGACGGTTACCAACAGGAGAAACCGGCAGATGGAAGCCACAAAGATAGTGGGATTGAATCACTAAAACGTCAGTTTTAGAAAACAAATCCATTGATTTCGTTCGACGATTCCATTGATTTCGTTGAACGATTTCAATGGATTTGTTGAACAAAACCAATGGATTTGTTTCGAAAAACCGTCAGATAAGGATGTTTTATCTGGCAGAAAAACCGTGAAAAGCCGACGGTTTTCGCATCGTGAATTCTTGATAAGAAAGTGTTGGGGCATGGCAGCCAGTTCGCTCAAATCACCGAATGCGACGGCAAAGACTGCCCTAAAGACCGTCACTGCTGACGGCTCCCATCAGTCGTTTTTGTCGTCCTTTGTCCCTTTCGCTGCCTGCTGGTTCCTGGCCTTTGCTGTCTGCGCCCGCTCCTTCATGTAGTTGAGGCGCTCCAGGGCGTGGCGGCGGGTGTGGAGAATCTGGTAGCGATAGACGGCGCAGGTGGCGAAGAAATAGACCAAGGTCTGCACCCACAGGCAGATATACTCTGGCCGGACGTCCTCGAGGGTGGCGCCCATGGAGTTCATGCGGATGAAACCGCGAATGCCGAATGTGCTGGGAAAGAGCCACGAGAAGCCCTGCCAGTAGCCGGGAAGGTTGCTCTGCGGCCATGAGGCGCCGCTGAGAAACAGCAGGGGAACGGAGGCGAAGACCACGAGCAGGATGATGTTTTCGCGATAGCGCACAATGCAGCTGACAAACATGCCGAAGAAGATGGACGCCAGCAGATAGGGAATCATGAGACGGATGAGGTCGGCACCGTGGAACAGCGACGTGAAGTTGAAGATGCGCGGAATGGCCAGCACGAGCCAGGCGGTCATCACAGCGTAGATCATGAAGTAGCAGAGCGTCTTGCCGAAGACGATGCGGAACAGTCCGTTGTAGTGGCGGCTGATGGGCACCAGGTCTTGGTAGCGGTTGTTCTCGCGCGCCGTTCCTGCCGACAGTCCTATGCCGAGCACGAGCGTCTGCTGGATGATGAGCATGAGCACGGCCGGAATGATGAACGAGCCATAGCCGCCCGTGGGGTTGAACAGCTGTACCTCTTCGATGGCCAGGGGCTGCGTGGACACCTCGTCTTCGCGGTCGGTAGCGTTGCCGCTGCGCGCTATCTGGATGTCGCGGCCCATGGCCTGCGCCACGGCCGTTGCCGTCTGATAGATGGCCTTATAGGTGAGCATGAGGCTCATGTCGCAGTAGACGCTGACGGTGGTCTGCTCCATGCGGTTGAGGCGCATGTCGAAGTCGGAGGGGATGTACACGATGCCGAACACCACTTCTTTCTCCATGAGGTCCTGTGCATTCTTCATGTCGTTGCACTTGTAGGCCACCTTCACGTCGGGCGAGGCGTTGTAGTGGCGCACGAACTCACGGCTCTCGTGCGAGTGGCTCATGTCGACAACGGCCACGGGAACGTCGTGCACCACCTCGTTGTTGTAGGCCCACGAGTAGAGCAGGGGATAGAACACGGGGACCAGAATGAAGAAGATGAGCACGCCTTCGTCCTGAATGGTGGCCTTCATTTCCTTCATCCAGATGTAGCAGGCATCGTGGATGCCCTCGCTGATCTGCCGGAATAGTCCTTTTTCCTTGTCCATGTCTTATGCTTTAAACACTCTTTTCTGAACCTTCTTACGGGATATACACATACTCGAGCATGGCCTTCCGCAGCTTGCGCATGGTGAACAGGGGGAGCACGATGAATATGCCGAGCGCCATGAAGTGGAACCACGCCATGTGGAGCGGGAAGCCATTGAAGATGCAGGTCTTGTAGATCATGTAGTAATGGCGCAAGGGGAAGAGCTGCGCCAGTGCCTCTATGGCACCGTCCATGGCGAAGATGGGGAAGGTGAAGCCGCTGGTGGTGAAGCTGAGGACGGCCCACAGCGAGCATATACTCATCGACATGCGCAGCGAGGGAAGCAGTCCGAAGGCAAAGATGCCGAAACACTGCGACGAGATGACCGCCAGGAAACCGAGCAGCAGGATGAGCCACAGGCCGCCCTGATGGGGAAAGCCCAGGCAGTTGTATATGTACCACAGGAAGCCATAGAAGATGATGAGGAAGATGAGCGTCTGCGGAAGCATCTTGCCCATGAGGGCGACGTAGATGTCGCCGTTGGCCATCTTCATGAGCAGCTTGTTGCTGTTGAACTTCAGTTCGGTGCCGATGGAGTAGGCCGTGATGAGGAAGATGAAGAGCATGAGAATGCCGGGAATGAGCAT
The DNA here is from genome assembly GCA_017509155.1 of Prevotella sp. Taxonomy (GTDB): domain Bacteria; phylum Bacteroidota; class Bacteroidia; order Bacteroidales; family Bacteroidaceae; genus Prevotella. Next base: position 6,857 of record JAFWQE010000224.1, on the reverse strand, counting down.
GACGCTCAGATAGACGTTGTAGTTGATCCACGGGTTGCCGATGGGATGCAGGTCGATGGCGATGGGCTGCAGGAAGGCCTTGATTTGCTCAGGCGTGTATCCTTTGGCGGTCATCACGCTCTGGCCGACGGCTGCCGACCCCAGTGTGCTGATGGTCTTCAGGTCGCGGAAGAGCAGGCTTCCGGCGGTTATCGACGTCGTACTGTAGTAGAATGAAATCTTGGGCTGACGGCTGGCGTTGAGGCCGTTGGTGGTGCCGGCGGGGATATACAGAAATGCGTATATCTCGTTGCGCTGGATGGCCTTCCGCGCGTCGGCGACGCTGGGATAGTGGGCGACGACATGGCTGGTCTGGAATGCGTCCAAGCGCATGACAAGCGAGCGCGATGTGGAGCTGTTGTCGAGGTCTACCACGCCGACGGGCATCTCCGTGGGCTGGCCGTCGTGCATGATGTCGGTGAAGAAGATGACGACGGCAATGGGGAACACCACCATGCAGAACCCGTAGATGGGGTTCTTCACCAGCAGTCCGCACTCGCGGCGGGCAATGCTGAGTATTCGTTTCATAGTGGTAAGTGCGTTCATTTCGGATGGCGGCGCGATGCGTCTTTATAATGAAGAATGAATAACAATAAATGCAGGACAAGACCTTGGCGGCCTGCTGTCGTCAGTTCTTGATGATGAGCGACATGCCCGGGCGAAGGCCCTCGAAGGCTTCCGACGGGCGGGCCTTCACTTCGAATGTCTTCAGGTCGTACTGTCCGATGGCCTTCGTTGCCTTCCATACGGCGTAGGAGCCCTGGTCTTTCATGAAGTAGACCTTCATCTTGATGTCCTTGTTGAATGCCGGGCAGAAGGCAGAGAACTCCGAACCCACCTTCATGCCGTTGAGCTGGTCCTCGCGGACGTTGAAGGTTCCCCACATGTCGTTCATAATCGAGATGGTCATGATGGGCGATCCCGTGCCCACCAGCTCGCCCACCTTGGGATAGATGTTGCTCACCTCGCCCTCCATCTGCGCTCTCTGCACGGTCTCGCGTATGTAGGATGCCACCTCCTGCACGGCACCTTTTGCCCTGTTCACCTGTGCTGCGGCAGCTCTCTTCTCTTCGCTTCGTGCGCCCTCCTGCGCCAGGTCATACTGGCTCTTGGCGGCTTTTTCCTGTGCTTCCATTGCCTTGTAGGCGGCCAGGGCTTCGTCGCGTTTCTGGGCTGTCATGACGCCTTCGTCGAACAGTCTCTGTACACGGTCGTAGGTCTTCTTGGCCACTTCGGCACCGGCCTTGGCCTGCTGCCACAGCTGATAGGCACCCTGAATCTGCTGCTGACGTGCTCCGTTCTGCGCCATGTCGCTCATGGCGGCAGCGGCATCCTCAGCACTCTCGGCCTGGGCGCGCTTCGCCATCACCTCGGGAGCGTCGAGTATGGCCAGTGTGTCGCCCACATGGACATAGTCGCCTTCCTTCACACGGATTTCAAGAATGCGCCCCGGCACCTTGCTCGAGACACGATACTCGCTCACTTCCACCTCTCCTTGAATCTCTTCGGGACGACGGTCGAGCGTGAAATAGCCAATCAGGGCCACAATCACTACCACTGCTATGAAACCAAGAATGGCCAGCAGGATGTTGTTATGTTGTTGTTTTGCAGACATCTTCTTATGCTTTTTCGGTTCTTTGTTGTCTTATTCTGTTTGCTTTTCTCATGCTGAGGCGCTCGCTTCTTGCCTTAGTTCAGCACGCCGAGTGCCTTCTTGAGGCCCACCTGCGTGAGTCTTACGTCGATTTCGGCGTCAATCTTCTGCGTCTGGGCCTGCAGCCATGCCGTCTGCGCCTCCATCACTTCGGTGGCACTCATGACACCTTCGGCGAAACCAAGATTCGCACAGCGCAGGTTCTCTTCGGCCTTTTCCACGTTCTTCAGGCTCATTCCGTATTTCTTGTTTGCCTCTTTCACCTTGAACTGTTCCTGACTTACCTGCAGTTCAATCAGCTCGCGAGCCTCGTCGAGTTCCAGGCTGGCAATGCTGGTGGCGGCACGCGTGGCGCGCACCTTGTAGGCTCCTTCCTGCCAGTTCCAGATGGGCACGCGCACCATCAGGCCAATGTTCCACACGCCGCTAAACCGTTTCTCGAAACCGTTGTACACATTCGGGTTGGTCAGCATGTAACCGCCCACCACCGCCACCTGCGGAAGATAGGCGGCGCGCACCAGCTTCGTGGTCTCCCTGGAGATGTCTATGGCGTGGCCCAGCAGCTTCAGCTCCGTGCGGTTTTCCCAGGCTGTCTCCACTCCCATGTCGGGGTCGGCAGCGCTCACCGCCGACAACTGGTCGCGGTTTTCGTCTTCGAGCACAATCTGGCTGTCCATCGGCAGGCCGCATTGCTGGCACAATAGCATACGTGCAAGCGCCAGTCCGTCCTCTGCTTGTGTGACGGCCATCTCGGCCTCATTCACCTTTACGCTGACCTTCAGGCCGTCGGCACGGGTGGCAAAACCCTCGCGGATGAGCTTCTGAACATCGCTATTGAGTTTGGTGACAAGGTCGAGGAAACTCCTAGCCAGCTTGTTTTTCTGGTTGAGCGACACAACAAGCCAGTAGGTCTGGTCGACGTTGTAGAGCGTGTTCTGCACGATGTTGTCGGCCGAATGTGCCATCATCTGCTCGTTGATGTCGGCAATGCGGTTGGCCGCGGTGATGGCTCCACCCAGGTAGACGGGCTGTCTGACCATGACCGACAGGCCCATCATGTTGCGGTTGTTGGTGCGGAAGGCACGCCTGATGTCCGTTCCCACACCGTTGAGGGTGTTGGCCAGCTGCGGCATGCTCTGCGAGGCCATCTGTCCGAAGGCCTGTGCCTGCTGAGGTGTGATGAGGCCTTGCTGCGCCAGGCCCGTGATGGTCTGCGTCAGGCTTCCGCTCATTCCGTTCACCAGATTGGTGCCCAGGTTGTTGAGCGCCGCCTTCTGGTCGTCGTTCAGGAGCGACACTTCCTTGCTCAGCAGCTCATATCCGCCCACGGCATCTACCTTGGGCAGATACTTGGTGCGGGCTGCACGGCGTGTGTTTGTTGCCACGTCTTGCTTCATTCTTGCCACGGCCACCTGCTTGTTGGTGCGCAGTGCCATGGCCCTGCAGCTGTCGAGGCTCAGCACGCGCTGAGCATTGCAGGGCAGTACAATGCTGGCAAGAAGACTTAATAAGACAGTATTTCTCATCGTTATCGATTAATTCAGATTGAAACTTCTCGAGCCTATCAGGTGCCCGTCGCAGAAGATGCTCACCTTGTATGAGCCTTCTCCGAGGAACTCACTGATGTTCCAGAACATCGAAACAGGTGTTTCGTTGCCGCCATATTCCACCTGCTTCTTCATGGAGTATTCGAGCGAGCGGTTCTCATAGCTGAAGGTGCCGCCGTTGCTCAGTGTCTGTCCGTTGGGCGTCTGTATGCGCACGTAGACCGTCTTGACGCCATTGGAGGCCGTGGGATTGCGGGCGATGCTGAAATTCACCTGCAGGTTCTTGGCCTTGTCTATCTTTTTGGTGGCCTTTCCCTTCTTGTCGTTCATGGTCATGTTGATGCCCACGGCGTCGAGCTGGGCGGCAATGGCCACCTTTTGCGACAGTGACGACTTCTCCTGGTTCAGTCCTTCTATCTGACGGGTGGCTTCTTCGTACTGGCCGCGCACGCGTGTGTTCTCGGCAGTCAGGTTCTGATTGAGGCGGTTCAGGGAGTCTATCTCGAGCACATAGCTGCGAATGACGGCGCGACATGTAGCCAGTTCTTTCTTCAGACGGGTGATTTCGCGGGCGTCGCTGGCCTTCACCTGTTTCAGTTCCTGCAGAAGTTGCTGCGTGCGAAGCTGTTCCTGGGTGAGCTGGGCCACGATGCTGTCGTTGCTGATCTGCGTCTTCATCTCGCTATACTGGCGTGCGAACTGCTCATATTCGTTCTGCATCTCCTTCTTGTCGAGCTCGGCCAGCTCCTGCATGTCCTGGTTCACTTTCTTCTGGTCATCGAGACTCTTGTACAGGTAACCGATGCCGCCGAGGAGCAGCAGCACGAGAATGATGGCGGGGATAAGTATTTTTTTGTTCATCTTCAGACTAACACATTATTAATAATGATTGTATTCTTCAACGGTTGTTTTAACTGTGCAAAAGTAGCGCTTTTCAGTTAAAACGCAAAGAAAAAAACATGGGCAAGTGTCCGTTTTGTCGTTTTTTTAAGAGTTTTGAAGAATTTTGGAACAAATTTAAACTTTCTCCTGCCCTTATTTGCATGAGACCGCCTGTCGCAAAGGCAGGCATGGGGCACGATGCTGCTACAGGGCCTGTTGGAATGCGCCCTACAGCTGCCGCCCCTGCCACACCACCAGCTCGCGCGGAAGCGTGATGACCTTGAGCCGTTCGAACCACACGCGAGAGGAGCCGGCCACATGCTTTGTGGTGTGTCCGCTGATGATGTAATAGCTGGCGCTGTATTCGTCCATGAGTTTCGAGAACACCTGCTTGATGCGCGAGCATTTCTCGTTGATGGCGTTGTCGAGCGGGTTCACCAGATGATCCACGCTTTCCTCAATCTTCGCCTTGTCCAGCAGCCGCGCCGTGGCCATGTAGTAGCGCGTCAGTTCCTCCCTGTAGTCGCCCAGCCGCTTGAACTCGATGCCTTCGGGATGGGCCAGGAAGAGCAGGTAGACCGCCTTGTGGACGGGCTGCAGCTCCACTTCGCGACCGCCGTAGTCGGAGAGCACGAACCGATAGTCGGGTGTGATGACTAGCTGGCTCAGTCTTCCGCGGGCAGCCTCGATGCGCAGCTCTTCGAGAAGGGGCACGCCCAAGGCGTGGAGCACCAGGTCGGTGCGCCCCATTTCCTGAAGCTTCGCCACGGCATTCCTCAGCTGGCTGGCCAGTTCGTTGGCCGATGGGTGTGTCTGTTCCTGACTATTCATCTTCCTCCTCGAGTATTGCCGTGGCCTTGTTCCTCAGCCACTCAGACCATTTGTTCAGTATGTTGCGCTGCGGGTTGTTGGGCTGCGTCGTCCGGGGCTTTTCTTCTGGAGCCTCTTCGCTCTCGGCTGGTCTCTTTTCTTCCTCCGTTTCCACCTCGGGTTCCTCTGTCGTTATCTCAGGCTCTTTCGTCTCCACCTCGGGTTCTTCCACCTTTATCTCCACCTTTTCTTCTTCCTTTTCGGACTCGGTCTCGTCGGTTCGGCGCGTTTCGCTGATTTGTTCGTGGAGCTGGCGTCGTGCCTTCTTCACGGGTTTGTAGAGCTTTGGTATGAGCTCTTCGTAGAAGTCGTCGTCGCCCTCGTTCTTGCTATGCGGCCGGTTTTCATTGCGGATGTCGTCTTCCATGCCTGTTGCCAGGATGGTCACCTTCACGTCCTCGCCCAGAGAGTTGTCGGTGGAGGTTCCCCAGATGACGTCGATGTTGGGGTCGAGCAGGTCGAAGAAGTCGTCAATCTCCTGCATCTCGCGCACGAAAATGGGCGCGTCGTCGCTTGAATAGATGTTGAAGAGGATGCGCTTGGCCTGTCCGATGTCGCTGCCATAGAGAAGTGGCGAGTCGAGCGCGTCCATGATGGCGTTTTCCACGCGGTGCTCGCCGCGGGCGCGTCCCATCGCCATGATGGCGCCACCTCCGTTTCTCACGGTGGTTTCCACGTCGCGGAAGTCGAGGTCGATGCCGCCGTCGCTGTGCACGGTAATCAGTTCGGAGATGCCTTTTACACCTTCGGTCAGTATGTTGTCGGCGCGCTTGAAGGCTTCCTTCATCGAAATGTCGGAGTCACCGTAGACGTCGCAGAGACGCTCGTTGTTCACAATAAGCAGTGCGTCAACGTTCTTGCGCAGTTCGTCGACGCCGCGCAGCGCCTTGATGATTTTCCTGTTCTTCTCGAAATAGAACGGAATGGTTACCACGCCCACGGTGAGCAGTCCCATCTTCTTGGCCACGCCGGCCACCACAGGAGCGGCTCCTGTGCCGGTGCCACCGCCCATGCCAGCCGTGACGAACACCATCTGCGTGCCGTCGTCGAGCAGCCGTTCGATGTCCTCCAGACTGCTCTCGGCCTCCTCGCGCCCCAGTTCGGGCTTGGCACCGCAGCCCAGGCCCGTCTGGCCCAGAAGGAGTTTCACGGGCACCTGCGACTTCGACAGCTGCTTACTGTCGGTGTTGCACGCAGCAAAGGTGACGCCCACAATGCCCTCTTCATACATGTTGCTGACGGCATTACAGCCGCCTCCGCCCACGCCGATCACTTTTATGATGTTCTGCGAACGGTCTTCCACTGGCACGTCGAATTCCACCAGCGGTTCGATAGGTGTATGCTTTTTTTCTTTTGCCATGAAAACGGTGGTTTCTTGTTTCGGTTGCAAAGTTACGAAACTTTTTCCATTCCGCCATCCCGCCGCAAGGCTTGCGGCCAAAAAAATCTTCAATCGGTTTTCTGCAGTTGCGGAGTTTTGTAGTCCATAACTGTCATAAGTTGTTGGCTAAAGTTTTATTAACAGTGCTTTTAACAATTCTTCTTCGTGTGGCTGGATTATTTTCGACCAAAAATCTTTTCGTGGTAAATAATGCGAGGATTTGTCGTTTTGTAAGTCCTTGATTGTCAAATGGTTGAAATTTTCTTACAAAATTAGCTGACGTGAAACGCCGGTTTTGACGGTAAAAAATCCAGGTTTTTCTTCTCTAAAGCGCCAGTTTTAATCACTAAAGTTTCCCACCCTCAGAAAAGCCTAGTAAAATAGCGGTTTCTGGAAAATTTGTTGTATCTTTGTATTCGCAAAAAGTACAATAAACACAACGAATTAACAGAAACCGTTATGAATGCAAAAATAGACAAAATCT
>JAFWQE010000223.1 GCA_017509155.1 Prevotella sp. | reverse complement strand
GTACAGCTCGCGGGCTTTCTCGAAATAGCTCTCGTCGCCCGTCCCTGCAGCGATGTAGCAGGCAGCTACCTCGGCCGGACCATTGATACACGAGTTTGCACCGTTACGGTCGCCGGTGTTCTCGGCCCACCTTAGCAGACCTACATAGCCGAGATAGGCACGGTCCCAGATACGGTCGAAGTTGCGTTTGGCATCGTTCAGGTAAACCTGTCGGCCCGTCAGGTGGTAGGCACGTGCTGCCGCGATGATAAGCCACATCACATCGTCGTTGAAGTCGTAGCCAAACCAGTTGTAACCGCCAACGACAGTGCCGCCATCCCAGGTGGTTCCCACGTGGTAGCACAGGTAGTCGTAGCACGACTCAAAGACATCCAACACCGAACGGTCGCCGGTAGTTTCGTAGATGTCGAGCAATGCCTCCATCGTCTCGGCCTCACCCCAACCGCCATTCAGGAAGGTACGATAGCCGTTGCCCCGGTCCTGCATGTAATGGCTCAGGAATCCATCCACCATGCGCTGACGTGCTGACGCATCGAAGTGGCTTCGCGGCTGAACCTCGACGAAATGCCACGTCTGTTGACCGCTTCCCACGACGGGTTGACGCCCGTCGGTGGTGCTGATGACACGCAGATATTTGTTTTGTTTCACCAGATATTCGTTGCTATCGGCATCGACAACCTCCAGCGTCCATGCGCTTGGCTCGGCGCGTTGCACCACTGCCAGGTTGCTGGCATCAAGGTATTTGCCCGTATAGACATTCTTCAGGTACACAGTGCCGTCGCCTGCATCTTCCACGGTCCACTGTTGGGCAGGCACATCGGTCTCGGTCCACACCACAACGGGGGCTTTTTCGGCCAACGAGGCATCGGCTACCATCAGCGATTTCTCTGCATTGGCAGCTGGAACGATACGGTATGTCTTGCCAGTAGCCACTTCGGCAGCCACTTCCTGGCACAGCAGGAGTACCAACAGGCATCGAACGATTGACTTCATGTTCATCTTTTTTCTAAATACATTGATTGATACAGCTGCAAAGTTAAGGAAAACCTGCCGACAACGGAAAGAAACCAAGAAATGTATCATTGCATCGGCCTGCCTCAGCCATGCAATGCCATGTCTGTCAGCATGTTATGGAAACTCGTTTGCTGCCGTTGTATAAAGAAAATAAAAGGGTGCGGGGGCGCGAAGGGGCAAGGATGCGAGGACGCGAGAGTACACAGACGCGTCGTGGCCTTGCCACTTTGAAAAGTTTTTCGTACCTTTGCCGTCGAAAAAAAAATACTGATAGATGCACGTCATGAACAAGACACGTCTGAAAATGCTCATCTTGAGCCTGCTCGTAGGCCCGCTTTTCCCCGTCGGAAGCAGTGGGCTGCTCCATGCACAGTCGGCCGATAACTATCGCAGCCGTCTGTGCGATGCCCATGTAAAGGTGGGCGAGACCAACCTGCCCATCGTGTTCATCAACGTGGGGGGCAAGATGATACTGCGCGACAGCTATATCCTGGGTTCCATGAAGATCATCGACAACGGCGAAGGCAACATGAACCATGCCGACACGACGGCCTTTCCGGGGCAGCATGTGGACTACGAGGGGTGGATAGCGCTGAAATATCGCGGCAACTCGTCGTTCGACGCGTCGGACAAGAAGCCTATGGCCTTCCGAACGCTGGAGACTAACGTGCTGCCCGACCACGGTGGCGCCAAGCAAAAGGTGAAGATACTGGGCATGCCGAAGGACAACAAGTGGGCGTTCATTGCCCCTTGGTGCGACGAAACCATGATGCGCGACGTGCTGTCGTTCGAGTTGGGGCGCCCATGGTTCGACTGGGTGCCGCAGGCACGCATGTGCGAGGTCATCCTCGATGGCACTTACTATGGCGTTTTCGTGCTTTGCGAGCGTCCGTCGAAGGGCAAGCACCGGCTGAACCTGGACGATCCCGGCGAGGCTGACGGCGACTTGAGCGGCGACTACCACGTGTCTGTGGACCACGGCTATAACCCTTACTTCACGTCGCGCTATCGTCCGTGGCAGTCACTCGACGGCAGTAAGGTGGCGCGCAACTACCAAATCAAGTACGAATACAAGGATCCCGAGGACGAAGACTTCGCTTCGCTGCCCGCAGGCACACGCGTGGCACTGCACGACGAGGTCAACAAGATGGAAGCCTCGTTCCTTGCCGACGACTGGGACCAGCCTGTCGGGGGCTATCGCGATGCTATCGACGTGCAGTCGTTCATCGACTACATGCTGGCAACGGAACTTTCGATGAACATCGACGGCTATCGGCTCAGCACTCACCTCTACAAGCACAGCCAGAAGCGCTTTGAGACGGAGGGCATAGACCCGCGTTGGAAGACCACACTGTGGGATTTCAACATCGCATGGGGCAATGCCAACTACTACGACGGCGAGAAAACCGACCGATGGCAGTACGAACTGAACATGAACTTTACGGGCGACGACTGCCCAGTGCCGTTCTACTGGTATCGGATGCTGCAGGACGAGCAGTATGTCGATGCTTTGAAGAATCGCTGGCAGCAATACCGCCAGACGAACCACTCCAACCAGCACATCATGCAGACTGTGGACTCGCTGGCCACGCTCATCAAGGCGGGCGGAGCTGCCGATCGCAATGAGCAGGCATGGGGTATCTACGGCCGATACGACATCTGGCCGCTGTACTACTATGCCGTCAGCTACGACGATGCCATCAACTACCTGAAGACGTGGATAGCACGCAGGCTGCTGTTCCTTGACCGTCATCTGCTGCCACCGCGTACCTTGACCACCGAACCCATCGACATCGCATCGGGATGGAATGCCGACATCGTGGCCGAATCGCTGCCTGCCGCATCCTATACCAATGCTCCCGTCGACGGGGCCGACCGCACTTTCTATGCCGAAACATTGCGCGGCAGCGGCGGACTGCCACGACAGCGTACCATCACATCGGCTTACGACGGCGCACGCTTCGAGTTGGCTCCCTATAATGCCGACAATGTGCTGTCGCTACGCGAAAACGGACAGCAGGGAACACTTGAGTTCCAGAGTCCCGTCAGCACCGACGAGCTGTTCGTACTGGGCACCAGCGGCAACGGCGATTCCCATGTCGGTGCCACACTGAACTATTCCGACGGCTCATCAGTGTACGTTGGCTCCTACTGCATACGCGACTGGTCGGTGCGCAACGACGCTTTGCGGGGCGACGAGGCTGTGACGGCACTCGGAAACATCTACCGCAGCAACAACAGCTATAGCAGCGACAATCACTACTGCCTGTTCTCGTTCTCCATTCCCGTTGAAAACCGACCGCTGCAGTCCATCACGTTCACTTCCGCCAGCGGTGCCTACGCCTCTATCATGGCCCTTTCGGCACTGCAGAACGATGAGACGGCCGTGCACAACATCTGCGACGCAATGCCAAAGGCTGCCCAACCAGCCGCCATCTTCGACATCCGCGGCAACCGGCTGAACCACATGCAGCGCGGCATCAACATCGTGCGCACAACAGATGGCAGGGTGATGAAGGTCATCAGAAAGTGACAGGGAGGAAAAAGCATACACTTTGCCTGTCCAAAGGACAGCATTGGGATGAAAAAAGCAGTGCCTTAGACGTTCTAAGGCACTGCTTTTCGTATGCGAAAGCTATGCTTTCTAGTGCGTAAAAGCATCATCGC
>JAFWQE010000222.1 GCA_017509155.1 Prevotella sp. | reverse complement strand
GTGTCCCCCTCGGGGGCCGACAGGGGGGCTTTCACCTCGGGGGACGAACGGGGGGCTTTCACCTCGGGGGACGAAAGGGGGGCTTTCACTTCGACGTTTTTCTTTATCGGTTCCGGATTGAATATATCCTTAAACTCGGTAAGGATGCGGTCGGGCGTATCCACGCCACGCAACGTCCCCTGATCGAGAAAGGCCACGCGTTCACAGCAGCGCACCTCGTCGAGATAGGGCGTAGAGGCAACGATGGTGATGCCGCGCTCCTTCAGCATGCCGAGCATTTCCCATAGTTCCTTGCGGCTGACAGGGTCGACGCCTGTGGTAGGCTCGTCGAGGAAGAGCACGCTGGGCTGGTGCACCAATGCGCACGAAAGCGCCAGCTTCTGCTTCATGCCACCCGACAATGCGCCTGCCCTACGGTTCTTGAACCGTTCTATCTGCGAGTAGATGGCCTTGATGGAGTCGTAGCCCTCCGCCACGGTGGTGCCGAAAAGCGTGGCAAAGAACTTCAGGTTCTCTTCGACGGTCAGGTCCTGATAAAGCGAGAACTTGCCAGGCATATAGCCCACACGACAGCGCACGTCACGCATCTGCCTGACAACATCGAAGCCGTCCACAGTGGCCGTGCCTGTCTCAGGCAGCAACAGCGAACAGAGAATGCGAAACATCGACGTCTTGCCGGCTCCGTCAGGACCTATCAGGCCGAACACCTCGCCCTTGCCAACACTGAACGAGACGTCGTCGAGCGCCTTCACCCGTCCGTAGCTCTTGCTGATGTTTTTAACTTCAATAGCATTCATTCGACAGCCGTTTTTTCCATTTTGCACCCCCTTAGATGCTTGTGGTGCCTCTCAGTTCTCAATTCTCAGTTTTCAGTTCTCCATACATACCTATCTTAATGTAGCCATCGTTCTTGATAGCCACCTTCACCGCATACACCAGATCGGCACGCTCGTCGTCGGTGAGGATGGTCTTCGGAGTGAACTCCGACCGTGTCGATATCCACGAGACGGTGCCGTCGTAGGCTTTCTTCTGCCCGTTGCCATAGTCGGCAAACACCTTGACCTTCTGTCCGACCTTGATGTTCTGAAGCTGGGCTGAGGTAATATAGGCACGAAGGAACATGTTTTGCGTGTCGGCAACTTTGAAGAGTGGCTTGCCTGTGGTAACAAACTCACCCTGCTCCACATACTTCTCCAGCACGCTACCGGTCAAGGGCGCCTTAATCTCTGTATTGGCTATCTGGTCGGCTATCTGGCGCTTTTGTGCTTCAATGCCGTCAATCTGCGCACCAATACCTTTACTCTGCTCCGCCAGGCTGGCATTGTTACTTCGAATCTGTTCACGGGTAGCATCGCGCTGACGCTCCAGCACCTTTATCTGATAGTTGATGTCGTCGAGTTGTTTGCGTGGCACGGCACCGTCGTTCACCAGTTCCGTAAAGCGCTGGCGCTCACGCTGAGCGTTGACAATCTGCTGGTTGATGGTAGATAGCTGTTTCTCAAGGTCCAGCTGTCGGCTATTGGTTGCGTTTCTTGTTGACGACAGTTGTCTTTTCTGTGCCTCCAGCTGTTCGTGCGCCATCTGGAGCTGATAGGCATCGATGCGACCAACTACCGCTCCATTCTCAACGACCTGTCCTTCAGCGACATTGAAAACTTTCAGCTCACCTGTCGACTTAGCCGAAACAGTTACTTCCGTGGCCTCAAATGTTCCCGTAGCATCATATTCCTTTTCGCTGTTTCCGCATGCCACAAGCAGAGGAGAAAGAGCAAAAAGGAAAAGAGCTGACATGCCTTTGGCCATACCGATTACGGGTTGAAGATTATTCTTTTTCATATACATATTGTTTTTCTGTTTTACTCAACTTTCGGGAGTTGGACTGTTTTACTTTTCACCTGTTGTGAATCTTTGATCATAGATCTGTTTCAGCATCTCTATCTCATGCATCGACTGCTGCACACGGGCGGCGTTCTCCTGATTGATTTCACGCACCAGGTCGTTCACGTCGATGATGCCATGTGCGAGTTTCGACTCAGCAGCCTTACGTACGTCAGATCGCAACGCGATAATTTCCTCGTCGTCGGCCATCAGTTTCCGGTATCGGGCAATCTCTTCATTCTGCTGGATCTGCTCCAGATGGTTGTTGAAGAGGAACACAGCGCGGTTCGATTCCGTCAGGTCGCGCTGCAACTGTATCTTCCTCTTGTCGTTCTTGCGGGTGTAGAGGGCACCGATGTTCCACGTCAGCCGCGCACCAATCATTCCGTTCAGGCTCCAGTCATGCGACATCATATCCTCAAACATGTTGTAGCCTGGATAGCCATAATAGCCTTGCGCAAAAACGCCCAACTTAGGCTTCAGCGCTGCGTCAAGGGCTTTCTCCTGTGCATCGGCCAGATGGAGTTGTGCATCAAAGAGCTGCATTTCCGGCCGAAGTCCTGTGGTCTGCGCCAATGCCTCCGACACGGCCGGTTTCTCCACCCTCGTCACCTCCATGCCGCAAAACGTGCTCAGCATGGCCTGCAGCATCCGCTTCTGCGACTCAAGACTGGTTGCCTGCTGGACGACGTTCAGCCGCTCTGCCTTCACGTTCTGCCAATCGCTTCTTGAGGCCGTGCCGCCCTTCACCATCGACTCCAGTTTCCGCTCGTTGCTGGCCAGCAGTTCCTGCAAGTCGCGGTTCAGCTGTATCTGCTCGCCAAGCAGCAACAGCGAGAAATACATCTCGTTCACCCGCTTGCGAACCTGATACAGCGTGACTTCCGTTTGTGCCGCCTGCACCTTTCCCTGCTCAAGGGCGATGGCCTTCTGACTGCTGATGGCGCTGCCGTCATACACCGTCTGGCTGATGTCAACCCCAATGCGGTACTGGTCCTTGGCGAGACCTTTCAGGCCGATGCCCATCCCCGCCATCATGGCCTTCATCTGGTCGGGCCACGACATCACGTCGCTCTGATAGGTGGCCTGTGCCGAGGCCGACACCTGAGGCATCCATCCTTTCCCGATGTTGGCAACAGTCAGCTCCGTCGTCTTCTCAATAAGGCCGTACTGGTGTATCAGCGGATAGTTCTGCTCAGCGGCCTGCTGGCATTCCTCCAGTGTCTGCGCCACGCCAAACGACAAATGGAAGACGATCAATGACAAACTCAATATTGTCCGACTCATATCTGCATTCACTTAATAAATGTTCAACTCATTTTTCACGTTGCAAAGATACACCTGTTTTTTCATGTTTCAGTTACATATTTGTATGAAATAATTATGGATTTGTACGATTTCGTTCTCTTTTCTCCTTCTTTCTCTGAAAAAAGCACTAATTTTGCAATCAAATCATACAAAACCGTAATCCTTCTGCGTATGTCGAATGCAAAAAGCCTCAACTATTTCTCTGTCACCAACATAGACCTTCGGGAGGTGGCGGGCACAGAAAGCCATGTGTTCAGCAACGATGAAATAAGCATCATACTGAACGGCAGACCTTTTGACAGCCCTTTTTTGCGCGTAGGACAGGTCTATCAGATTCCTGAGCCGCGCGTGCTGCTGGTGGTAAACGGAGAGGCCGACGTTCATCTGGACCTTGAACAGTATCACTTCGAGAAAGGCACGGTCGTCGTGACGGCACCCGACATGATCATGGAGTTTGAACGATGTAGCGAAGACGCCATGCTCTGCGGCATTGTCGTCAAGGAATATCTTCACGTCGCCGAGAGCATGGTGGTGAATACGAAGCCCAAAGAGAGCGAACGGCTGCTCCGCATGATGTATCTTCTTTGGGACATCGCGAGCGAGACGCCCTTCCGCAGTGACACGGTGAGACAGATAGCGATGTCCATGATAAGCGACGTGAAGTATATCAAGCAGGAGTCGGAGCGAATGGAGGCGGCTGCCACGCCCTCACGCAGCCAGCTGCTGTTCCAGCAGTTCAAGACGCTGGTCAGTCAGCATTGCGACCGCCAGCGCAACATTCCCTTTTATGCCGGACAGCTGCATGTATCCCCTCATCATCTGTCGACAGTCATCAGCCGGGCCAGCGGCCACAGTGTCATGTACTGGATCAACCGGGCCGTAGCGCTCCGTGCGAAAGTCCTGTTGAAGACCACCGACCTGATGACCTACGAGATTGCCGAGCGCCTCAACTTCCCCAATTCGCCCGCCTTCAACAACTTCTTCAAGCGAGAGACCGGCGTCACGCCCAGGATGTACAGGATAAGTGATAAGTGATATGTGATAAGTCAGAAGCGGATTGTGGAATAAGCCCCCCAAGCCCCCGAGGGGGATGTAAAGTGAAAAGTCCGAAGCGGCTCGTGGAATAAGCCCCCCAAGCCCCCGAGGGGGATGTAAAACGATAAGTGAGAAGTCAGAAGCGGCTCGTGGAATAAGCCCCCCAAGCCCCCGAGGGGGATGTAAAGCGATAAGTGAGAAGTCAGAAGCGGCTCGTGGAATAAGCCCCCCAAGCCCCCGAGGGGGATGTAAAGTGAGAAGTGAGAAGTCAGAAGCGGATTGTGGAATTGTAACCGTATCGTAACATAGTTTTCTTGGTGGACTCAGGGATTGCCCGTACCTTTGCGGCAAAAACCTCTGAGATATGGAAACAAATCAAAACTATGTGTTTGTGGCACTGCAGTTGTTAGGTTCCCTTGGCCTGCTTATCTATGGCATGAGGATGATGAGCGAGGCCTTGCAGAAGATGGCGGGTCCTCAGCTACGACACATTCTGGCACGAATGACGACCAACCGCGTAACAGGAATGCTGACAGGAACGCTTGTTACCTGCGCTGTCCAGTCATCGTCAGCAACAACGGTGATGACCGTCTCGTTCGTTTCAGCTGGTCTGCTGACGCTGGCACAGGCCATCTCTGTCATCATGGGTGCCAACATCGGCACCACCCTGACGGCATGGATTATGTCCCTGGGCTACAATGTCGACCTCACGAGCATCGTCTATCCCTCGTTTCTTGTCGGCATGGTACTGATATACAAAAAGCAGCACCGCTACGTAGGCGACTTCCTTTTCGGCACGGCATTCATGTTCCTGTCCTTGGTGATGCTGAGCAACACGGGCAAGGCGATGGACCTGGAGCACAACGAATCGGTCATCTCGTTCTTTGCCTCGTTCGACACGTCGAGCCACCTCACCATTCTGTCTTTCCTAGCCATCGGCACGCTCATCACCTGCATCGTACAGTCGTCGGCTGCGGTCATGGCCATCACCATTCTGCTTTGTTCCACGGGTGTTCTCCCCATCTACTTAGGCATTGCGCTGGTCATGGGTGAGAACATCGGCACCACGGCTACGGCCAACCTCGTGGCTCTCGGTGCCAACACACAGGCTCGCCGTGCGGCATTGGCCCACTTGCTGTTCAATGTCTTCGGCGTCGTCTGGGTACTCATCGTGTTCTATCCGTTTGTCGACATGGTGTGCGGCATCGTCGGCTACGACGCCCAGGCTCCCCTTTCCTCGCCCAGCAGAGCCACGAGTTTGCTGCCCGTGGTGCTGGCCATGTTCCACACGTGTTTCAACATCATCAACACGGCCATCCTCATCTGGCTGGTGCCACAAATGGAGCGCGTGGTGTGCTGGCTGCTGCCCGAGAAACGAGAGGCAAAGAAAGAAGAATTCCGCCTGCAATACATCCAGTCGAACCTGGTTCAGACTCCTGAAATCGCCATCCTTCAGGCACAGAAGGAGACGGCTGCCTTTGGCCTGCGCGTCGGAGAGATGTTCGGCTTGGTGCGCACGCTGTTCTTCGAAACCGACCCAAAGGATTTTTCCGAATTGTTCAGCCAGATTGAGCACGAAGAGGACACAACCGACAAGATAGAAATAGAGATTGCACGCTATCTGGAACAGGTCAGCGACGACCACCTCAGCGATGACTCCAAACAGAAGATTCGCCAGATGATGCGCGAAATCAGCGAACTGGAGTCCATCGGCGACGCCTGCTACAAACTGGCACGCACACTCCATCGCAAGCAGGAGACCGACAAGGCCTTCACCGAGCATCAGAACACGCAGCTGCAGTCGCTCTTCATGCTCTGCAACAAAGCCCTCGAGCAGATGAACATCGTGATGCATGGCCACCGCTCCGAGCACGACATCCGCGAGACCTACCGCCTGGAGAACGACATCAACCTGTTGCGCCAGCGGCTGAAAGACGAGAACGCCAAAGCGGTGAACGACCACGAATACGACTATGCCATCGGCACACTCTATGTGGACCTGGTGAGCGAACTGGAGAAGCTGGGCGACTACGTCGTCAATGTCGTTGAGGCTCGCTTCGGAAGACAATAGCACAAAGAAGACGCAATCCCCCTCTGGCTTTTTGTATCAAGGCAAACACCCAAGAGGAGTCCTGGCGAAAAAGGGGAGGCTGTGCACAATAAAAGCCCAAAACATCCGTTGAACATTTAGATATATGGAACAAAACAGAATACTTGTTGTAGACGACGAGCGCGACCTGTGCGACATTCTGTTGTTCAACCTCCATGCGGCAGGCTATCAGGCCGAGGCGGTGTTCAGCGCCGAGGAGGCACTGCAACGCGGGTTGGAGCAGTTCGACCTGCTGCTGCTCGACGTGATGATGCCGGGCATGTCGGGCTTCGAACTGGCAAAACGTCTGAAAAAACATGAGCTGACATGGCATATTCCCGTCATCTTCCTGACGGCAAAGGACTCAGAGGAAGACACGTTGGAGGGGTTTTCCATCGGCGCCGACGACTACGTGACGAAACCGTTTTCCGTCCGCGAGGTGATGGCAAGGGTGAAGGCGGTGCTGGGCAGAGGAAACCCGCCCCTGCCTCCCCAACCGGAAAAGGTGACGCTGAGCTGCGATGGGCTGGTGATGGATGTCAACAGCAAGACCGTCACCTTAGATGGTGAGCTCAGGGCTTTCACACGCAAGGAGTACGAACTGCTGAAGCTTTTTCTCGAACATCGCGGACAGGTGTTCACCCGCCAGCAACTGCTCGACAGCGTATGGCCGCAGGATGTCATCGTCACAGAGCGCACGGTCGACGTGAACATTGCACGGCTGCGCAAGAAACTGGAACACTATGCCGCCTATCTGGTCTCGCGCACGGGATTCGGATATTCGTTTGAAAAGTGAGAACCGAGAAGTGGGAAGTATGAAGAAACTGTCTGAAGGTCGGAAGATGTGGCTGAGCGTGATGGCCGTGTTCTTGGTCTATGCTACCATCTTTATACTCTTTGAGGACTACGACCGTAAATTCATCATGCCCTTCAACGAGGTGAGCGACTGGCATCTGCTGCTCTTCTCGCTCATCGTCATGGCCGCCCTCGGCTTCCTTCTGTTCCGGTACGCCCGACGGATGGACGAGCGCATCAGTCGCGAACAGGCAGAGAAGGAGAACAGCTTGCGACGCGAACTGACGCAGAACATCGCTCACGAGCTGAAGACGCCCGTCGCAAGCATCCTCGGATACACCGACACCATCCTCGACAGTACGGCCATCACGGATGAGGTGAAGCAGCAGTTCATCGTCAGAACCAATGTGCAGGCACGGCGCCTGTCTACGCTCTTGCAGGACATATCAACGCTCAACCGCATGGACTATGCAAGAGACATGATAACGACGGAGCGTGTCGATGTGTCAACGCTGTTTGCAGACATCGTGCAGGAGACGGCATTCGCCATGGAAGCCCGACAGATGACGCTCCACAACTGTCTGCCACAGGACATCATCATCCACGGCAACTACTCTTTGCTCTACAGCATCTTCCGCAACCTCATGGACAACGCCATCAACTATGCAGGTCGTGGAACCGTCATAGAAATCAATGCCTCAAAACAGCCTGACGAATGGCGATTCACGTTCGCAGACAATGGCAGCGGCATTTCCGCCCATCATCTGCCACGCATCTTCGAGCGCTTCTATCGCATAGACAAAGGCCGCAGCCGAGAGATGGGAGGAACGGGGCTCGGTCTTGCCATCGTCAAGAATGCCGTGCTCCTCCATGGCGGCAACATCACGGCATACAGTCCGCCCAACGGAGGGCTTGCGTTCGACTTCACGCTAAGCCTCAACGACAGCACCTCCCCAAAGGGCGAAAGGTAGAGTCACGGGGGCAAATTTCCTTCTTTTTATCACGAATTTGAGAATTTGAGATTTCAAGTTTCGCATTCGCTCAACTTCTTGGAGTTCAGGAGTTCTCTGCAAGCAGAGCGTCCAAGACCTGATGCTCTTGGCCGAGCGCAGGAGTTACAGGAGTTGCAGACGATAGTGCTGAAGGCTCTCTTAGCGTCAGTTTACAGGGGTTGGAAGTATTGTCTGCGCTCGAACTTGTTCGCTCTGCTTGCAGAGAACTCCTGTAACTCCTGTCGCTCGACCTTTGGTCGCTCTGCTTGC
>JAFWQE010000221.1 GCA_017509155.1 Prevotella sp. | reverse complement strand
CTCATGTGGAGAACGTTGTGCTCTTGGTGAAAAGGGAAGAGTTTGAAAGTGAAGAGTTCTGAAAGTGAAGAGTGAAGAAAGTGAAGAGTGAAGAGTGAAGAATTTCTTTCCGGAGTTCATGTAGGGTAAATGAACGGCGGCAGCAAATTCTTCACTCTTCACTTTTCACTCTTCACTTTCAGAACTCTTCACTTAATAATTGGTTCTTTGGTAGGATGAGGGCAGTCGCTTGATGATGTCTACATCTTTGATATGCCGAATAGCGGGGTCATTACAGCCTAAAGGGCCGACCACGGTGATGATATCCAAACGAAAGGGACTTAGAATGTTTCTGGATTTGATGTAGTGATTGATGGACTGTCGCAGATGGTCCATTTTCTCTTCATCTATGGCAGCCAATGGTGAAACGAGCGTGTCGCTGGTACGTGTTTTCACTTCCACAAACACATAAGTGTCGCCATCACAGGCGATAATATCCAAATCGCGGTGTTCTGACCTCCAGTCTCTCGCCATGATAACATATCCCTGCCTTCTGAGGTAGACCGCTGCCACTTCCTCTCCCCACTTTCCCAGACGCAGATGGTCGGCATCGGCATGGGCAGACAAGTCACGACAGGCTTCGTCGAGCTGCTTCGAACACTGATTATAAGCATCGGCAGCCCATCCCTTGTCGTCGTCCAAACGTCCCTTCAGGCGGCAGAGGGCTGCCTGAATCTTTCTTGCCTCCTCGATTTTTCCTTCTATAACACGTCTTTTCATCATATCTGCACCCACCCAGAACATGGCCCATGATGTGCACAGGTCTTTTTGATGAGCATAGAGCTCACGTATGCCATCGTAGGCTTCTTCAAGATTGCCTTGCTCGAGCAGTTCGTACACTCTTTCAATGGTCATGGCGCAAGGCTCTAAGCTGGTCTTTACAGGCATCAGAAATTCTGCGGCTTTCCACGGCTTTCTGAATGGCCATGCGAAGCGTCCACGGAGGCAGTTGCCTATTGGTGAAATATGGAAGAATGGCTTCATACTGCTTAGCAAGGGCAGTGGCAAAATACCACGCCTGCATCATGCGGACATAATAGTCGTCTGCCTGAACACCGAGTACCCATGAAGGATAGTCAGAATGGAAATCCTCATCGAGGTATTGATTCATGAGACATCCGATGGCAAAACGTACTGTATAGGTGTGGGATGAAGAAAGCCAAGTGCGAATATAGGCCAACAGTTCTGCCCGGTGTTTTCTGAAACAAACAGGAAGCAGCTGGTCGCATGTGGCCCAGTTGTCGACATAGGGAAGGAAACGACACACGTGCTCTACGCAGACGTTGAAGTCTTTCATGCCGGAAATGATGAAGGCATGCAGTTGGTTTTCCTCATACCAATAGTGAGGCAAGTTGCACAAGAACGCGTCGGCGTCACCATTCCTAACAATTTCCTTGGCTAAGCGTCGTAACTCGGGGGTGCGAACGCCGATGATACGACAGGAATCGACAGTGGGCACCAGACGTGAATGGAACTGAGCATACTTCTGGTCTTGAAGTGCGAACAGACGGTCTTTCATAAGCAAGATATGTAGCTGACAGATAAAAAAAGCATAATGCCCATGCACAAAGCTCCACAAAAGTGGTAACGTGCGGAAGGCATTATGCTTTAGATTGCGGATTAACCGCCAAAGTTATCGTACATGATGCTCTCAGGCTCTACACCAAGAGAATCGAGCATGGAGACCACAGCCTTCGACATGGGGCCGGGACCACACATGTAGTACTCGATGTCCTCGGGAGCCTCGTGGTCCTTCAGATAGGTGTTGAGCATCACCTGATGGACGAAGCCCGGAGTGTACTTCACGCCTGCTGCGTCGGCTGCAGGGTCGGGACGGTCGAGAGCCAGATGGAAATGGAAGTTGGGATACTCCTTCTCCAAGCCCAGGAAGTCGTCGAGATAGAACACCTCGTTCAGGGCACGTGCACCATAGAAGTAGTGCATTTCGCGATCGGTGGTGTGCAGCGTCTTGGTCATGTGCATAATCTGGGCACGCAACGGAGCCATACCGGCACCACCACCAACCCATATCATCTCCTTCTTGGAGTCGAAGTGCGGATGGAAGTCGCCGTAAGGGCCGCTCATAATCACCTTGTCACCGGGCTTCAGCGAGAAGATGTAAGACGAGGCGATACCAGGGTTCACATCCATAAAGCCACTCTTGTCGGGCTTGAACGGCGGTGTGGCAATACGCACAGTGAGCATGAACACGTCGCCCTCGGCAGGATAGTTGGCCATAGAGTAGGCACGGATGGTGGGCTCGGGATTCTTACATTTCAGGTCAAACATCTTGAACTTCTCCCACGACGGAACATATTCAGGAGTGATGAGTTCGCGGTCATAGTCATTGTAGTCAATGCAGTCGAAAGCGGGAATCTTAATCTGGGCATAGGAACCGGGCAGGAAATCCATGTGGGCTCCGGCAGGCAGCTGCACCTTGAACTCCTTGATGAACGTTGCGACATTCTTGTTGGAGATAACGGTGCATTCATATTCCTTGACGCCGAGAATGCTTTCGTCGACATGAATCTTCAAGTCGCCTTTCACCTTGCACTGACAACCCAGACGCCAGCCAGACTTGATTTCCTTACGAGTGAAATGAGGCTTCTCGGAGTCGAGAATCTCTCCCCCACCCTCAAGTACCTGCACCTTGCACTGTCCGCACGAGGCCTTGCCACCACAGGCAGAGGGAAGGAATACGCCGTTCTCGTTGAGCGTTGACATGAGCGAGTTGCCCTGAGCAACAGAGATAGTACGGTCGCCATTGATTTCTATATTCACATTACCGCTGGGCGAGAGGTATTTCTTCGCTACGAGCAGGATAATCACCAAAAGGAGTATGACGATGAGGAATACTCCGATACTATATGAAATAAACTGTACCATACTTCATCAAATGTTTAAGCCAGAGAAACACATCATTGCCATAGCCATCAGTCCGACGGTGATAAACACAATGCCGAGGCCCTGCAAAGGCTTGGGGACGTCTGAGTACTGCATCTTCTCGCGAATGGCACCCATAGCCACAATGGCCAGTGCCCAGCCAAGACCGGAGCCGAAGCCATAGATGATGGCGTCCCACACGGAGGTGATGGCCTGCGAGTTGGAGGGATCCATGAGAATGCGCTGCTGCATGAACAGTGATGCACCCATGATGGCGCAGTTGACAGCAATCAGCGGCAGGAAGATACCCAGTGCTGCATAGAGCGAAGGGGAGTACTTCTCGACCGTCATCTCCACCAATTGCACCATACCGGCAATCACGGCTATGAAGAGGATGAACGACAGGTAGCTCAGATCGACGCCCTCGACGAGACAGTCAGGACCGAGCACCTTGGTCTGCAGCAGATAGTTCACAGGCACCGTAACAGTCAGCACAAACGTGACAGCCAGTCCGAGGCCCAAAGAAGTCTTCACGGTCTTCGACACAGCCAGATAAGAGCACATGCCGAGGAAGAAGGCGAAGATCATGTTGTCGACAAATATCGACCTGAACAATAAACTTATTGCGTGTTCCATTGTTTACTTCTCCTTATAAAAATAGGCACGGTGAACCCAGATGACGCATCCCACAAGGATGAGCGCCATGGCTGGCATTGTCATCATGCCGTTGTTGACATATCCAAAATCGTAGAAACTCTGAGGAATAATCTGGAAGCCAAGCAGCGAACCACGTCCTAAGAACTCACGCAAAGCACCGACGATAACAAGAATCATGGCATAGCCGAGGCCATTGCCAATGCCATCGAGGAATGAGGGCCAGGGCTTGTTCATCATGGCGAAAGCTTCGAGGCGACCCATCAGAATACAGTTGGTGATGATCAGGCCGACATACACAGAGAGCTGCACACTGACGTCGTAAGCAAAGGCCTTTAGAATCTGAGAAACGATGGTCACGAGGGCAGCCACGACCACCAACTGCACCACGATACGGATGCGGTTGGGGATGGTGTTGCGGATGACGGAGATAATCACATTGGCAAAAGCAGTGATTACCGTCACGGCGAGTCCCATGACGATGGCAGGCTTCAGCTGCGCTGTGACAGCCAGAGCCGAGCAGATACCCAATACTTGTCCAAGTATAGGATGGTCGAGGTTCAACGGATTGGTGAAGACCTCTTTATTCTGTTTACTGAATAGTGCCATAGCTTTACTGTTTTAAATTGGTTTTTAATGAATCAAACGGTACTGACTCGACATGTTTCACCACACCTTTCAGACATTCCTGCAACATATCGCTAACGCCATTCGACGTCAAGGTGGCGCCCGTTACGGCATCGACCTGTGTTTCAGGGTCTGTTACTTTCTTTACAACAGAAAGAGCAATACCGTCAACACCGTCCTTATGAAGTTTCTTACCGATGAACTTCTCCTGCCAAGCCTGCGAGTCCTTGATTTCTGCTCCCAAGCCTGCCGTCTCACTCTCATGATTGAAATAGACGCCATAGACAGTATCCCAGTCATCTTCCAGAGCAATAAAGCCGCTAATGCCGCCCCAGAGTCCCATACCTTTCAAAGGACAAACATGGAGCTTTTTGCCATCAACTTCGCAATCATAACATTCTTGGGTGAATTCCCCACTTCCTCCTGGTTCGCTCTTTACAACCTCGTTGTATTTGGCCTCAGCCTCAGCACCATCAAGATTGCGAATGTTGAGCGAATAGAGAATCTGCTTCTTCAAGTCGAGGGCCACATTGGCATCCTGCATGGGCTTCAGTGCCTGATAGACGAATGCCAGCAGGAAGGCTACAATGACCACGAGAATCGCACTATATATAATAATGTACGAATTCGAATTAGTATTCAGTTTCATTTGGTACCTCCTCTCTTTAAACGTTTCGAGATATTGCGCTCCACCACGAAGTGGTCGATAGTTGGAGCAAACATATTACCAAAGAAGATTGCAAGCATCATTCCTTCGGGATAGCCGGCATTCAGCACGCGGATGATAATGGCCATCGCACCGATGAGGAAGCCATAGATGTACTGTCCCGTAGTCGTTCGACATGAGGTGACCGGGTCTGTAGCCATGAATACGGCACCGAAGGCGAAGCCGCCAAGCACGAAGTGATGCCACCAGGTCATGGACTGACCTGTCTGCTCGAACAAGAGAGCCAGCACCGTTCCGCCAACAAAAACGCTTAGCATCGTGCGCCAAGAGGCGATGCCCGTCCAGAGCAGGATGACGGCACCAATAGCAATGGCAATGACCGATGTCTCACCGATAGAACCTGGGATGAAGCCACAAATCATGTCACAAATGGAAGCATCTGGCGCAATGCCCTGCCCTATCTGTCCAAGAGGTGTGGCTGCAGTGAAACCGTCAGGGAGCGTATTGCCAAGTCCGAAGATGCTGTTCTGAGCCACCCACACGGTGTCGCCCGTCATCTTAGAAGGATAGGCAAAGAAAAGGAACATACGCGCGGCAATGGCGGGGTTGAAGATGTTCATGCCCGTACCGCCAAAGATTTCCTTACAGAAGATAACACTGAAGGCACATGCCAAAGCCAGCATCCATAGCGGACAGCCGATAGGAATTATCAGCGGGATGATGATACCAGAGACAAGGTAGCCCTCCTGAATCTCCTCACCCTTCCATTGAGCCCAGGCAAACTCAATGCCAAGGCCGACAATGTAGCTGACCAGTATCTTAGGCAGAACGGCCAGGAAACCATAGAAGAATATCTCGAAGAAGCCGGCGCTGTCGAGCGTTCCTGCGGCGAGATAGTTCTGGTAGCCAATATTGTACATACCAAACAGCATGGCGGGCATCAGGGCGATAACCACCATACTCATAATACGCTTCGAGTCGATGGCGTCGTGAATGTTGACGCTACCGGCCTTTGAGGTGTCGTTAGGCACATAAAGGAAAGTCTCGAAGCCGTCGAATATCGAACGGAAGGCATGAAGCTTTCCACCCTCTTCGAAATTCGGCTTGATTTTATTGAGATAGTTTCTTAATGCTCTCATAACTGTTATGCGTTTTCTTTTCGTAAAATGTTTAGTCCTTCACGCACGATACGCTGTAATTCGAGCTTCGAGGAATCCACGAACTCTGCGAGTGCAAAGTCCTCAGGAGCAACCTCATAGATGCCAAGTGCTTCCTGACGGTCGATGTCGCCCGTGATGAGGGCTTTAATAAGGTATTCGCCATAGATATCCATCGGCAGCACTTTGTCGTATTCGCCGCTCATAATAATGCGTCGCTCGCCGCCTTTCACACGGGCGTCAAGAGCATATTCCTTCTTTCCGAGAAGCCAGGAAAAATAGCTGCGGTTGACAGAGAACTGCTTGAAGCGCGGCATGATCCAGCCGAGCATCTCATCAGCATCGTCGCCCTCGGGAATCGCGGTAATCTCTGAGGTGTGCGCGCCAAGGAAATCATCGGTGCTGCAAGGCGAGCCTGTCAGCACATTGCCGTTGATGAGTCGCACTTTGCGGCTCTCGTCAAGGTTGCCAGCGACCAACGAAACAATCTGCGCGCCGACAATCGTGTCGACGTATGCAGGATTCTTCACTTCACTGCCTCCTACGGCAATCGTGCGGCGCATGTCTACTTTGCCATCATTGAACAGACGGCCGAAGAAGATGACTGCCGACGGGTCGACGGTCCATACCACTTCACCCTTGTTAACAGGGTCGAGATGGTTCACCTGAACGCTGACGTTTCCGGCCGGACAAGGCCCGTCGAACACATTCACGTCTACATCCTTGGCTTCGGTCAATGCTTTGGATTCCTGATTCTTACCAATGCCGAGATACGTCTTGGCTATCTTTGACAAGGCTGTCAGTCCTGTCTGGAAATCATTCTCCGAACCTTGCAGTTCGAACTCGAAATCGGCTGCCAAAGGCATGTCGCGAAGAGCGCTTACGAAGATTGCCTTTGGCATGGTGTCGGGAGTGGTTGATACGGCGTACGGCAGTTGGTTGATGAAGCCGAACAACCCAGCCTCCAGTAAAGCTGTTTTCACGCTGTCACCATCCATCTTTGCGACGTCTTTCTTACCGAAATCCACGTACGCCTGCTCTTTGTCGGCCTTCACCGTCACGCAGAGCACTTTTCGACGCTCTCCGCGCACCACGGCACTGACAGTACCGCTGACGGGTGAGGCAAACCTCACATCGGGATATTGCTTGTTGACAAACAATGCATCCCCGGCTTTGACATGATCGCCTTCCTTGACAACAACCTTGGGAACGATGCCGACGAACGAGTCAGGAACGAGAGCGTACTCCTCTGACACTTTTGCAGCTATCTTTTCCTTAGCCGGTTTTCCTTTCAGCGCAATGTCCAAGCCTTTACGAAGCTTAATTACATTTGCCATGTTAAAAAAATGTATATCTGTTTATCGGTTATTTCCTTATTTTGCTCGCAAAGTTAAGTAAAAAATCATATAAATCGACCAAAATCTTGTAAAAACTATGTATTTGTGGACTTTTTATTGTAATTTTGTCCCAAAAATCCAGCAAATGCAATCTAAATGCTAACTGGAGTTGTCAGAAAAGGCGAGCATTGAAGACGATAAAACATCTCATCCGCGGCATGATATGGTTCCTTGCCGGGCTATATCTTCTCACGGTGGTACTGTTGCATGTTCCAGCAGTACAAGGGTTTATTGGGCAAAGAGCAGCCACTGCCATCAGCAACACCATTGGTTCAAAATGCGAAGTTGGACAGGTAGACCTAGGATTCCTCAACCGCTTCATTATCAACGATGTCGCGATTTATGACCAAGCCGACTCAGTGATGCTTCGCGCATCACGCCTTTCCGCAAAAGTAGACATTCTTCCGCTTCTCAGGGGAAAAGTGTCCATTTCATCGACACAACTCTTCGGCTTACAGGCTCATTTCTACAAGCAAGACGAACACAGCCCCACCAATTTTCAATTTGTACTTGAAGCGCTAGCCTCAAAAGACACCACCCAGCACAAGCCGCTAGACCTGCATATCAACTCGCTGATTGTCAGACGTGGAAGGGTTCAGTATGATCGCTACGACTGCATGCCAACACCAGAGCAATTCAACGCCAACCACCTTAGCGTTTCAGACATCAGCGCCCATGTAATGCTTCCCCAACTCACAGACGATTCGGTGGAACTACTCGTAAAGAAACTGTCGCTAAAAGAGAAGTCAGGTCTTTACGTTAAGGACCTGTCTTTCAGGCTGAATGCCGATAAACAGAAAGCAATCCTTCAACAGCTATGTCTCCGCCTGCCAGATTCCGAACTGCTCATAGACAGCATCACCGCCTCCTATCAGTTCATTCATGGCCGTTTCGACAAGAACACGCTCCAATATAAAGGGCACATCGCCTCCTCTACGCTTACGCCGACATCGGTGGCCTGCTTTGCTCCCGTCCTGAAACCTTTCGACGATGCTATCAGATTCTCGGCATTGTTCAATGGCACTGGCCACCAGATAGACATTGAGAGTCTCAGTCTGCAGTCGTTCAATAACGCGCTCAACCTGCAGACATCTGCCACGTTGGCACACCTTGACACCACTCCACGATGGTTTGCAAATGTCAAGGAACTATCGGTCAGTGCCGACGTCATTGAGACCATTGCCGAGAAAGCCGTACAGAAGTCATTGTCAATACCAGCAGAGGCTGTGCGACTGGGCGACATTCATTTTGAGGGAAGCCTGGGAGGCACGGGAAAGCATCTGTTCATGGAAGGTCTGCTGCTCACAGGTGCTGGTGACGCCGACGTCGGCGTTGAGTATTCGGGCGACAACATCGACCTGAAACTGGCTACCGAAGGCATCGACCTGAAACGCATTCTGGCCAACGATGACTTAGGACAGATTGCAACCAACATCCATGTCAACGCCCAGCTCAATGGCCAGCAGATATCGTCGCTGACGGCAAAGGGAACGGTCTCGAGATTCGACTACAACAATTATAGTTACAGCAATCTTGACATCGATGGAAAACTGTTCGGCAAGACATTCGATGGCATACTGAACATGGACGACGAGAATGGTAAGGTAGAGCTTTCGGGCAACATCGTACTCGACAAGCAACACCCACAGGTACAGGCTACGGCTTCTGTACGCCAGTTCTCACCGCTTGCGCTCCACCTATCCGACGCCCTTGGTTCTTCGGTCATCGACGCCGACATCACAGCCGACTTTTCCGGCCATTCGCTTGAGACACTAAACGGAAGGCTCTCTGTCAGTGATTTCCATTCAAGACAAACCGACCTTTCTGTGCCAACACCTACCTACTATGACCTATCATCGTTGATGCTGGAGGCAAGGACCTCTTCACAAGCCGCTTCCACCCATCATCCATCACCTGTCAGAGAACTACATCTCAGCAGTGACTTCGGTACCGTCGACCTTCAGGGCCGCTTCACCTTCGCCACTCTGATGAAAAGCGTACAACATCTCATAGGTGAGAAGATTCCCACAATCCCAGGATTGCAAAAGGTTAGTCAGGCGACGCAGAATGACTTTACCATTGAAGCTGCCATTCTGGACACGCAATGGCTGCAGTCATTGTTTGGTATCGATGTTTCACTTTATGCGCCGCTTCAGCTTTCAGGCCACGTCAACGACGCAAAGGAAGAACTGTCGCTACATCTGACAGCTCCTCGGTGGTCTTTCAACGGCAGCAATTATTCTGACACATCGGTTATGATTGAGATGAAGGATGAAGGCGTAAAGGTGATAGATGAAGGAATAAGGATGAAAGATGATGGTTTGGTAGTGCCGCCGTTCAGCTCAAATACGCTTCAAGCGCGGCAATTATCAGACAATGAGAATTCATCGCATGAAAAGTCCCTCAACGCTGAGGCGCATTTGAGAAAAGAGATGGAAAGCGGAAGGCCGCTCGACCTGTCACTCACCGCAACAGCTGCAGACAACAGTCTTGTCAGCAGTCTGCAATGGGACAACAACGGTTTACGCCCAATTGTTGGAATGCTCAACACCACTACAGAATTCTTCAAGAACGAAAAGGGGAAACAGGCAGCACACATTCGCGTTCACAACTCCGACATCTACGTCAACGATACTATCTGGCACGTGCAGCCCTCGGACATTATCTACCAAGACCACGATGTCCTTGTCGACTACTTCGCTATCACACACGACAACCAGCACATCATTCTCTCCGGACGCGCATCTGACAATCCTCTCGATGCCCTTGTCGCAGACCTCCGCAACGTCAATGTGGAATACATTCTTGACCTGGTGAACTTCAGCAGTGTCTCTTTCAAGGGCTTCGCCTCGGGCAAGGCCACTCTCAGGTCACCTTTCTCGCGTCCCGATGCCAACGCCTCGCTCACAGTGACTGACTTCCGTTTCCAGGACGGACGAATGGGAACACTATTTGCCGATGCCGCCTACAACCACACGGACAAGCAGATTGACATCAGCGCTCATGCTGATGACGAACAAGGACAGACACTCATCAACGGATATGTGTCGCCCTCACGCAACGACATTAACCTCGACATCGAGGCACAGGGCACGCGACTGGAATTCCTCGAGAGTTTCTGCGGCTCCTTTATGAATAACGTAGACGCCTATGGTCACGGCGCCGTATGCCTTCACGGCAAGCTCAACAACCTCAACCTCACTGGCCTCGTAGTTGCCAATGGTGACTTAGACATCAAACCTCTTGGCACACACTACATCCTCCAGCGCGACACCATCCGACTTGGCATCAACGAAATCGTGTTTCAGGGCGACACCGTTCGCGACAGCAACGGCAGCTTCGGCATCGTAGATGGTGCACTGCACCACGACCACCTGCGACGACTTACCTACGACATCGGCATCCGAGCCAGCAATCTGCTCTGCTACGACATGCCCGCATACGGAGAGAACACATTCTTCGGAAAGGTCTTTGCCACTGGAACATGCGCCATCAGAGGACGCAGCGGCCGCATTGACTTTGACATCAATGCCACACCCAACCGCGGCTCGTTCATTGAATACAATGCCACAAGCCCCGACGCCATCACCGACCAGAGATTCGTCACATGGAGAGAAACGCCTACAATGGGAAGCAGGGCATTGGTGGCGAATGAAGGCCTATCGGCAACAGGTGACAGTTCGTTGGCAATGGAGAATAGCGGTGTAGGGAATAATCCCTCTACACCAACGCCCAGCACCAACCAACCAACGCCCAACAACCAGGCCTCCGACATGTTCATCAATTTTCTTATCAACGCCAATCCCGACTTCACCCTTCGAGTCCTCATGGACAAAGCCAGCGGTGACCATATAGCCTTAAACGGCTCTGGCACATTGCGCGCCACCTACTATAATAAAGGGACCTTCGACATGTTCGGCACCTTCCTCGTTGACCACGGACGCTACAGCCTCACCATTCAGAACGTCATCAAGCGCGACTTCCAGTTCCAGAGCGGCGGTGCCATCGTCTTCGGTGGTAACGCCTACGACGCCACCCTCAACCTGCCGGCAGTCTATACTGTCAATGGTGTGTCGCTCTCCGACCTCCAGATGGGACGCTCATTTGCGTCGAACAACGTCCGCGTCGACTGCCTGATGAACATCACAGGCACGCCTTTATCGCCACAGGTGGAATTCGACCTCGACCTTCCCACCGTCAACACCGATGCCAAGCAGATGGTGCGACAGCTCATCAATAGCGAGCAGGAGATGAACCAACAGGTCATCTATTTGCTCTCTATCGGACGGTTCTACAACCAGCAAGCCAACAACGCCGACCAACAAGCCAGCCAGAGCCAGACATCGCTTGCCATGCAGAGCCTGCTCAGTGGCACCATCAGCCAGCAGATTAACAACGTGCTTAGTTCGCTCGTCAACAACAACAACTGGAACTTCGGAGCCAACATTTCTACGGGCGACGAGGGATTTAACAATGCAGAATACGAGGGCCTCCTCACCGGACGACTCCTCAACAACCGTCTTCTCATCAACGGACAGTTTGGCTATCGCGACAATGCCAACGCCACCAGTTCCTTCATCGGCGACTTCGACATCCGCTATCTTCTCATGCCCAACGGAAACCTCGCCTTGAAGGTGTATAATCAGACAAACGACCGGTATTTCACACGCAACAGCCTCAACACACAAGGTATCGGCATCATCATGAAAAAAGACTTCAACACATGGCGCGACCTCATCGGACTACCGCCAAAAAGGAAGAATAAAGTAAGTGTAAAATAAGCCATTCACGTCTTTTGCAGCCCTAATTCCACGCCTCGAGCATATTACGTTTAAGCATTGATATTGAGATGTTTATCAATAATATGCGCAGTCCTTCTTAAAGCTTGAAAACAACAGGACTCGAGTAGGACGCCAATCGGACTCAAGTAGGATGACGGACGGACTCGAGTAGGATGGCGTGCGGACTCGAGTAGGATGACAAACGTACAAAAGCAGCTTACCGAAACGTTCTTAGCAAGCTCTCAGACATGGGCAATGAACAGTGAAAAAAAGCACCCATCGCTTTGATGAGTGCTGTATCTTGTTTCCGTTGCAGAATACTATACCACGATGCGCGTCTTGTGATAGTTCTCGCGGAACTCCGAAGGGGCACATCCTTTTTTGCGCTTGAAGATGCGATTGAAGTTGGAAAGATTGTTGAAGCCGCACTGAAAACTTATTTCAGAAATGCTTCGTGAGGTATCTACTAGCATTCGGGCGGCATAGCCCAGACGGATATCAATAATGTAGTCAGAGAGGTTGCGCCCAGTGTGGAGCTTGAAGAACCGGCTGAAAGCACTGGGACTCATACCGGCAATCTGTGCGAGTTGAGGCAATCGCAACTCGTCGGTATAGTTTTTGGATATAAAGTTCTTCACCTTGAGAATGCGGCGTGAGTCGTCTTGCACGGCAATCTTTGCATAGCTACTGGTGGCAAGGGGACGTGCGCCATCACATCGTGACAATTCATAGAGAATGGTGAGAAACTGCATGACGGCATAGAAACCGTCCTTGACTTGACTGAGGGTATCGAGTTCTTTGTAGACGCGCATGATGGCCGAGAGAGGAAAGCAGAGTCCCTTGCGGGCTTCATCCATCATCTTGCGCAAGGGGAGAAAAGGAGTACGTCCAAGCAGGGAATCCTCGCCAAGGTTAAGATCGAACTGGACGGTAATCTCACGAATATCGTCGCTCTGGCAGGTATTCTGCTCCCACACATGCTCGAGGTCGGGACTGGTGATAAGGACTAGGTCGTATTCACCAATGACTTCGCTGCTGTCGCCGACAATGCGACGCACACCAGCGGCATGCTCAACGAAGTTGAGTTCATAGACCTCGTGATTGTGGATGGGATAGGTAAACTCTTTCTTATGCCTGTCGGCTATGTAGAGTACGTCCTTTCCCATCAGCGGGGTAATTTCATGTATGACTCTGCGTTCTTCCATAAAGAGCTGCGCAATGCGGCGCTACGAGACTAATTAATTAACTATAATCAATAAAAAAGAGATGAGCTAAATCTTCAGTTCCTTCAAGATATCAGAAATCTTTTTCAGCGTAGTGAGACGCGTTGGCACGAGAGGAAGTCGAAGCACGTTCTCAATAAATCCCATCTCATGGAGCACTGCTTTCACACCAGCAGGGTTGCCGTCGACGAAGAGAAGGCTGAAGAGATCGGTGAAGCGATGATGAATCTTGAGTGCTCCCTCAAACTCTCCTCTTTTCTCCAAGCGTATCATTTTGGAGAATTCACGAGGCAGGGCGTTGCCAATGACAGAGATGACGCCCTCGGCACCACATGCCACCATGGGATAGGTAAGTGCATCGTCGCCACTGATGACGGCAAAGTCGGAAGGCTTGTTCTTGATGATCTCATCAACCTGTTCAAGGCTTCCGCTTGCTTCCTTAATGGCCACGATGTTGTCGCAGTCGCGCGCCAGCCGGACGGTTGTTTCAGCCTTGAGGTTGATGCCTGTTCTTCCTGGCACGTTGTAGAGCACAACGGGCAGTGTTGTGGCAGCAGCAATAGCTTTGAAATGCTGATAGAGGCCCTCCTGCGAAGGTTTGTTGTAATAGGGACATACACTCAGGATACCATCAATGCCCTTGAAGTCGCCCGTCTGCAACTCTTCAACAACTGCTGCGGTGTTGTTGCCACCACATCCCATAAGTATTGGCAGTCGGCCGCCCGCAATGTCAACGACCATTTCCTTGATTTGGCTTTTCTCGTCGGCGGTAAGTGTAGGCGTCTCGCCCGTTGTGGCGAGGATGCAAAGGAAATCGGCGCCGTTGTCTATCTGATAGGTGAGCAGACGTTTCAGGGCTGCATAGTCCACCGCCCCACTCTGTGTAAAGGGCGTGATGAGGGCAATGCCCAGTCCGCGGAATATATTATGTGCCATAATTGATTTAAATGATGGGTGCAAAGGTAAGAAAAAAAGTGAAGAATGAAGAATGAAGAGTGAAGAATCTTAGGTTTTCACCCTTTTGGCGCTCTAATAGGAGCGTTTCTTCCCCTTGCTTTCGTTGCTCATCCTGTCGAGGGCTGTGACTACGTAGACACTACGTTGCGATGCGGAAGGAAGGCGATAGAAGGTGTTTTGCGTGACACACACGATGTGGGAGGGGTCGTTAAGGTTGACCTTCTCACCGCGTGCGAAACGATAGACCACATAGCGGACAGACTCATCTTTCCATCCTTGTCCGCGTGAGGGCTTCCAGAAGAGCACTGGACCATCGTCTGTCTTGATGACCTTTGGAGAGCGCACTTTCTTCGGAGCCTTGTCATCGATGAAAGGCATGAGGGGCTGCAAGGCGGGATAGCGCCAGTAGTTCTGTCGGAGAAGGGTTCCATAGTTGCCAATATTGTCGACGGCAGCCTTGGCATACCAAAGCACAGAGCCCCCCACCTGCGGATTCTCCTCATGGAGTCTCATCTTGGCCGGAAGCTGATGCTGAGAGGGGTTCTGCGGGTCTTTGTTCTTCACCGTGCGTTCCACGTCTTCTCCGATGAAGAGGGGACGGCGGCTGGCGTGATGGCTCCACCACCCTATCAGTTCTTTATAGTCGGCAGCCTTATGGCCGATTTCCCAGTAGATCTGGGGTACCAGATAGTCCACCCAGCCGTTGTTCACCCACATAAGGACGTCGGCATAGAGGTCGTCGTAGTTTTGCAGTCCATTGGTCTGGCTGCCTATTTCTGAACTGCGCTTGTTTCGATAGATGCCGAAGGGCGAAACGCCGAACTTCACCCAAGGCTTCACGGCATGGATGGTGTCATAGAGTTGCTTGATGAACACGTTCACATTGTCGCGGCGCCAGTCACCACGGTCGCGAATGCCGTTGTTGTATTGCTGGAACTGACGGTCGTCGGGTATCTGCTGACCACTGACAGGATAAGGATAGAAATAGTCATCAATGTGGAGTCCATCCACATCGTAGCGACGAAGAATGTTGGCTGTCACCTGGCAGATATAGGTGCGGCAGGCAGGAATGCCTGGGTTGAGGATGAGCTGCCCGTCGTAGCTGAACACCCAGTCTGGATGCAAGCGGGCCACATGGTTGGCGGCCAGCTCGTTCGTTGTCTTCGTCTTGGCACGATAAGGGTTAATCCATGCGTGGAGTTCCATGCCGCGCTTGTGGCATTCGTCTACCATCCACGCCAAGGGATCCCAGAAAGGCGCTGGGGCAACGCCTTGGCTTCCAGTCAGGAAACGGCTCCAAGGCTCAATGCGGCTCTGGTAGAGAGCATCGCACTCGGGTCGCACCTGGAAGATGATGGCGTTGACGCCATCTTTCTGCAACTCGTTGAGCTGATAGGTCAGCGTTTCCTTCATTTTGTTGGTTCCTAAGCCAACCCACTGTCCGTTCACTGCCTGAATCCAGGCTCCACGGAATTCTCGCTTGTGCTGAGCTGCCATTGGCTGGTTCACGCACATCATCAACATGGCGCAAAGAAGCGCCTTTATCTTGTTCTTTTTCATCATCTATATATATTAATAATGTATTAAGTCGGAATAATGCTTCTTTCCTCTCACATGATACTGCCACAGGATGCTGTAGCTCGTACGCTCGGGGATTTCTCTTTCAACGTATGTTTGCAGGGCATTCCTGTCGGCATCGAAGTCGTGTTTCCAACGCCTGAAGTCGCGTCGTGCTCGCAAAACGGCCTTGAAATCGCCCCATTTGTGCTCCAACACCAGCATCTCAATGGCGGCCAGACGGTCGAGCAGCCAGCGCATTCGCATGACATGCTTCAGGTCATTGTCCGGCAGGTTCTTGTAGAGCATGGTCAGGTTGTTGCGGAAATTCAGGTACGTTTTCATCGGATTTCCCTTGGGCAGCGTTCCTCCACCCACATGGAAGACTTTGCTGCTGGGCACACATACAATGCGCCGTCCTCTGATACGAAGCCGCCAGCAGAGGTCTATCTCCTCGCTATGGGCAAAGAAACGGCCATCAAGTCCTCCAACGCTTGCATAGTCGCTACTACGTATCATCAGACAGGCACCGGTGGCCCATAGAATATCAGCTACTTCGTCGTACTGTCCATGATCTTTTTCAACGGTGTCGAAAATGCGGCCACGACAGAAGGGATAGCCCAGACGGTCAAGGAATCCGCCGCAGGCACCCGCATATTCGAACGATCCCTTGTCGGCCACCGACAACAATTTGGGCTGACATGCCGCCACGTCAGTGTGGCTGTCCATATAGTCAATGAGAGGTTCGAGCCAATGGTCTGTCACCTCCACGTCACTGTTCAGCAACACAAAGTACTCGGCATCAACCTGTGCCAACGCCTTGTTGTAGCCATCGGCAAAGCCCCAGTTCTGGTCAAGACGGATTATCTTCACTTCTGGATAGTGCGTAGCAAGCCAGCTGAGCGAATCATCCGTTGAGGCATTGTCAGCCACATATGTGACCGCATCGCGGCGCGAGTGTTCCAACACCGTGGACAGATAACGCTCCAGCATTTTCCGACCGTTCCAGTTCAGAATGACGATTGCGACCTTGTCCATACCTATATTATTGTGGCTCTAAGGGCCGTTTTGTCGTGATTAAACGCTCCCAACCTCACCCGTAACAGCTGGTTATCATAGTCTGCCTTGGCATCGTCCATGACGAGTTCAGTACGGATATAGTTTCGCGTAAAGCCATGAACAGCTCTTCCGCGTGTGGATTTCTCAAACAACACCTCGGCCTCCTGGCCTATATGGCGGGCATAGAAAGCCTGGGTCTTTTCGTCCGACAAGTCAAGCAGTCGTTTGCTGCGCCTTTTCTTCTCGGCATCGCTCACAACAAGAGGAATCTTCAGCGCCGCCGTTCCCGGTCGCTCTGAATAGGGGAACACATGGAGCTGAGTGACATCAAGTCCCTTCAGGAAGTCGTAGCACTCCTCAAACAACTCTGGCCGTTCACCGCGCGTGCCCACCATAACGTCCACTCCGATAAAGGCGTCGGGCATCATTTCACGAATGAGTTCTATCTTATGGGCGAATAAAGCTTTGTCGTAGCGCCGGTGCATCAGTTTCAGCACCTCATCGCTACCGCTCTGTAGGGGTATATGGAAGTGAGGCATGAATGCCCTGCTTCGCGCACAATAGGCTATCAGTTCGTCTGTCAGCAAGTCGGGTTCCAGACTACTGATGCGGTATCGGCTGATACCTTCCACATCGTCAAGCGCCTTCACAAGGTCAAGGAAACTCTCGCCTGTTGTCTTGCCAAAGGTTCCGATATTGACACCGGTGAGCACAATCTCTTTTCCGCCTTCCATAGCTGCCTGTTTGGCTTGCTCAACCAATGAAGCGATACTGGGATTTCGACTGAACCCACGTGCAAAGGGAATGGTACAATAGGTGCAGAAATAGTCGCATCCATCCTGCACTTTCAGGAAGAAACGGGTGCGGTTGCCACGCGAACAACTGGGAGCAAAGGTCTTGATGTCCTTAGTCTTTTCCACTCTGTGGTGTAGGTGAAGCGCTCCGTTATTCTCTTTGTCTGCCAACTTCTCCGACCAAGCGTCACTAAGGTATTGTATCAGATTGGCTTTCTCATTGCTGCCTAAAACCAGGTCAACGCCATCTATCTGGCTTACCTCTACTGCCTCAAGCTGTGCATAGCATCCTGTAACAACGACAAAAGCGCCAGGATGCTCTCTCACTATTCGATGAATGGCCTGACGACATTTGCGGTCGGCTACCTCGGTAACAGAACATGTATTGATCAGGCAGATATCAGCATGCTCACCTTTCTTGACAGGACGTACACCCATCTCTTCAAGCATCCTTCCAAATGTAGAAGTCTCAGAGAAATTGAGTTTACATCCAAGCGTCAGATATGCGGCGGTCTTGCCCTGAAAAGCACTGCTGTCTATCATACATTATTATATTATGCTGCAAAGTTACTTCAAACTATCGACACACCCAAAAAAAACGTCATCATTTTTTGTTTGTTATCGAGCACAAAAACGCGTTTTTCATCGTTTTCCAAGGAAAGAGATAGCTCTTAATATTAATTAACAATTCAAAAGTAACTGATAATCAGACACTTGCAAAAAAGTTACAATTTCGACTAAAAAAAAACGCAAAAAAAAGAACAACGTATCGAAAAAATGCTTACCTTTGCATCGTTTTAATAAACAAATGATTGTTTTACAGATTTAAAAAAGCAAAGAAAATGAAAAAGTTAGTTTTGATGTTCGTAGCTTTCGCAGCTATTTCTTTCGCATCTTGCAATGAGAAGAAGGTTGAAGCTCCTGTTGAAGAGCCCGCAGTAGAGGTTGTTGATTCAACTGCTACTCCTGACAGCACTGTTGCTGCTCCCGCTGACAGCGCCGCTGCTCCTGCTGATAGCGCAAAGTAAGCTGATAAGCTTGAACAGAAAAAGAGAGAATGCCGCTGGCTCGTTAGAGTCAGCGGTTTTTTTGTGTCTTCACGATCGTGGCATCGACGCTCTACCGTTCTCGAGTTGGAGGATAATAGATGAAGGATGATAGATGAAGGATGAAGGAATGATTGATGAAAGATGAGGGAATGATAGATGGTATAGATTTGTTTGCCAGATAGAATGAGTTTATTTGGCAAACAAAGTTAGTTTATTTGGCAGAAAAAACAACTTTTTCCGGCAGAAAAATGTGGCGCTGACTGCATCTATACTGCGCCATTCTGACAGCATACTACATAAACACCAAAGGGTGTACACATTTGCATGTGTACACCCTTTGGTGATTGATGGCTGGATGACGTCGCTTAGAAGAAGAGGTAACGGTTGTCGGTGATGTCAGCATTTTCGTAGAGCTGCTGCATCGACATCTGCATGGCACGCTGAGCGGCACGCTGCTGCAACTGCTTTTCCTGTGCTTTCTCATCGAACTTTGCACCTTCGCGCATCTTACGGTTCTTCACAGAGAAGAGATAAACGCCGCCATTGCCCTTCACGGGAGCCTTACTGAAGGTACCGGGCTTTGTAGCTGCTATTGCACCTCCGAGGGCGGGCTCACTGGCACCTGTGGTCTGCACATAGACAGGAGCTGCAAAGGTCACCTGAGGCACATCCGTAACGATGGCACCTTGCTTGCGAGCTGCATCAATAGAGTTCACTCCCTTCAGCTTTGCCATGATCTGCTCGGCCTTCTTGTCCTTGATGACCTCAGCCTTCAGATAGGCGTTGACCTGTTCGTTGGTATAAGGCGTATATCCTTTCTTGTTGATGTTCTTGCAAACAAGAACCAGCATCTGATCATTGTCGCCACACTCATAGAGCGGAGAAACATCGCCTTCCTTAGCCTCGAAGAGCCACTTCAGAGCATCGCGAGTGCCACGGATATTGTTGATGTAATGCACGTTGCTCTGTATTCCAGAAAGTTCTTCAACGGTGTATCCGTACTTCTGTGCATTCTTCTCAAGACCTTCAAGCGTCTGGTTCTCGCTTACATATTGTGAGAACTTGTTGTAGGCTGCATTATAGGTTTCGTTCGAGAAGGTGATGGGCTTCTTGATGACAGCAGCTGTGTACTTGTCGGTCATGGCACGACGTGCAGTAACCTGAAGCACAAGGCTGGCATTTGTCAGCTGGAGGTTCTTCAGTGCATTCACCTCAGAGGTGTTAAGCGTCTCAATATAGGTACGTGTGTCCTTGTCACCGGCAGAAGAATTCTGCTGTGCACTTGTTATCCAAGTCTTGGCACCAGTCTGGCCGTAGTTCTTGGCAACAGCTTCGAAGTCTGCACCACCCTGAATGGCATTGTAGATGCTATCGGCCGACTTACGAACGGCAGCCATGTCAGCACCGGCAACAGTAATGGCACGGAACTCGATAGAGTCGGGCAACTGCTGCTTAGCCATAAGCTTGATGACATTGATGGTGTTGTCGTTGGAATTGACTACGGGAGCCGAAACAGAACCAACGGCCATGGAATCGAGCTTAGAAGCGATGTCGAAGGGGAACGCAGCCTTTGTCTGAGGAATACCGGCGTAAGTCACGAGTGAACCGCTCTTGCGAATGACCTCAGTAGGATCGGCAGCCTCTGTGAGCTGAGCCGTGAATGCCTTGATGTCACTATCGAGCTTGGCGCGGTCTGTCGGAGAAGCCTGCACTTTGATGGCAACATACTTGATGTCGCGTGTCTCGGCGAGTTGGTTGAAGCGTATTTTCTGCTCTTCATACTTAGCCTTCAGGTCGGCATCTGTCACCTTCACCTGATCGTCCTTGATAGTCGTGTAGGCGATAGAAGCAAGCTCAATGTCGCTCTCTTCGTTCTCTGCCTGGAAAGCGGCCTTAGCAGCCACGGGGTTTGAGAGGAAGCAAGCTCCGAGAAGAGCTTGATACTTCTGAGCCAGCGTCTGCTGACGGATATTCTTCTCAATGAATGTCCAGTAGTTGTTAAGGCTACGATACTGCTCGGCAACCTGCTGTCCCTGCTGAGCAACATTCTTGTACTCATTGCGGAAGCGCTGCAAGAGGCTAAGGTCGAAACGTCCTGTCTGCTGGTTGACAAACGGTGTGTTCATCAGCATGGGGTTGGTGCCCTGCTTGAAAATGTTCATCATTTCCTCGTCGGTAACGGTAAGACCGAGTTTCTCAGCTTCATCAGCGATGAGAACGCTCTGGACATACGAGTTCCATACCATGTCCTTCACCTGATTCGACTGTTCGTCGGTGAGGTTGTCGGTACCCTGAGTCAACTTGATGACTTCCTGATACTCTTCGAAGAGTTTCTGGTACTCCTGATAATCGATTTTCTTACCTAACACTTCGCCGATCTGCTGGCGTTCCTGGTTTTTCATGCTGTCGCATGAGCGGAACAGCTCCTCGGCAATGAATGCAAAGAGGGCCAGACCAATGACTCCAACGAGCACGGGCCCCCAGCTTCTGATTTTTCCAATTGCTGCCATTTTTTCTTATTTGTTTTGTTATTTATTAATTATCTGTTCTTTGGCCATTTGAGCGGCCGTTTGGGCTTTCCGGGCATTGCTTATTTGCTCTTTTGCCTAAAACGGGGACAAAATTACAAAAAATAAAGCAAACAGCGACAAAAAAAACGGGAAAAGTTGTTTTATTCGTCTACTTTCAGCCTTACGAGCTCTATTTTGGTCATTGTATTCTTGATAATCTTGAACTCAAAGCGTCCAATATGCACGATTTCGTTAAGTTTCGGGAAACTCTGGAATTCGTGCAGAATGAGTCCGCCCACGGTCATATATTCCTCACTTTCGGGCAATTCCAGACCGAACATTTCGTTCACCTTGTCAATCTCAAGTCGAGCCGAAAGCACATACTCATTGTCGGCCACTTTCTTGGCTGTATAGCTTGAATTGTCGTGCTCGTCTTCTATCTCACCGAATATCTCCTCAACGATGTCTTCGAGCGAGACAATGCCACTGGTACCCCCGAACTCATCAACCACCACGGCAAGCGATTTCTTCTGCTGAAGAAAGGTTTGCATCAGGCGGCGGGCAGTCATCGTTTCGGGCACGTAGGGCATCTTCTGTATGTGATCAGCCAGATGGAAGCTGTCCTTGTTGACACGGAACATCTCTGAGGAATGGACATATCCGACAATATGGTCGATGTCATCGTGGAAAACGATGATCTTCGACTTTCCGTTTTCCACAAACACGGTCATCAGCTCGTCCATGCCGCAGGTGTCTTCAACGGCACATATTTCCGTTCGAGGAACCATGCAGTCGCGCACCTTGCAATCGGCAAATTCAAGGGCATTCTGGAAAATCTTCACTTCTTCCTCAATGTCGTCTTCATTCTTGGCATTGTCAATGCTCGACTGCACCAGGTAGTCAAGGTCAAGCTTGGAGAACTCCTCGTCTTTTTCCTCCTTGGGAATCTTCACACCTACAAGCCTGAGCATCAGCCTCGAAAGGAAAGTGCTGAACCGAGAAATGGGCCAAAGGATGATGTAGAGGATGAATGCCGGGAAGGCAAAGATGGTGAGCATCCGGTTGGGGTTCGACTTAAAGAGAATCTTCGGGAGAAACTCACCCGTAAAAAGGATGATGATAGTGCTGAGAATCGTGTCGAGCATGACGGTCAGCGCATCGTCGAGTCCACGGAAGATGGTATTGTCGAAGAGAATGGCGATGAGTATGCCATAGACCACAAGCACGATGTTGTTGCCCACGAGCATGGTGCTGACAAAGTTGTTGGGATGTCGATAGAACACCTGCAAAGGTCGCCGTGCGATGCCTTGCTTGTCGCGATCCACCTCTGCCTGCATACGATTGCTCGACACGAATGCTATCTCCATGCCGGAAAAGAATCCGGAGAACAGCACCGAGACGAGAATGCCTACTATCAAAGGTAAGTCTACTTCAGACATTTATACTTGCTTCACGTTTTGTTGTTACTTGTTATCAGTTTGCCGTCTTCGGCTTCGCATAGGTGGGCTGACGTTTCATCTCCTTCACGCTATCGGGTGCAGAGAGAATTGTGTCGTCCTCGTTGGTTCCGAATCCGCCGGCTCCCTTCACGAACGAACCCTTGGTGTTGCTCACCGTGTAGTGGGTCATGTCCTCATTGCTCAGGAAATAGGAGCCTTGCATTTCGCGTGTCGGAGTGATCACGCGCGAGAACTTATTGCTATAGAACTCGTGGCTGAGCTGGTCCCAGAAGAGCTCTTCGCTTGAGAAACGAAGCCCGTCCTTGGTTCTCACCTTCACGCGCCCATGCAGTTCCCATAGCTTTTTCCGGTCGTAATAGAAGGCGGTGTCTGCCTGTATGTAAGCCTCAATGTGGAACTTCTCATCGAACTGCTCAAGAAACAATCCTTTTTCGAAAATCCATCGTGAAGGGTCCTTCACCTGGTTGACTTCCCATTTCTCGGTTACAATACGGTATTTGATGACGCCCGAATCGCTGATGAGGGTGTTGACGCCCCACGTAGTCATTACCGACACCGAATCCCTGGGATAGATGGCGGGTGCGGTGTGCTCCTTCGCTTCATTGCAACTCATGACGAGGGTGCAAAGAAAGGCTAAGAACAGGACCTGGTGGACGTTGCGTCTTCTCATTGCGCTTCTCTTTCTGGCTTTCCCCTACTCTACCTTCCACTTCATGAACCAGCGCTCGTTGAAGGTCATGCCGATGTTGATGCGGAACGTATTCTCTGTAATGAGTCCCTTTCCGGAAAGATGTCCCCACTGGGCAGAGATGTTCAGATACGAACGGTTGTTGATGATGTTGACAATGGGAATGCCGAAGCCTGCGCTTACCGACAGTTCCTTAGGTCCGTCGACACCATTGATCTTCACATAGGGAGTGCTATAGGACACGCCGGCACGATAGCGAAGGCGGTTAAAGAAGCCGCGAACCATTTCGCCACGACCATACTCTCCGCCAATCGTCACTTTGTGCCGGTCAAGGAAATAGTCATTGCTCAGCACATAGGAAGGAACATCGTTCTGTACTTTGTAGACGGGGAACGAGGTTTTGCTCCACTGCTGAAGGCTGTAGTCGACGCCTACTTTCAACTGGTTGTTGTGGTTGAACATCAGTCCTGCCGACATCATGTTGGGCAGTTCCAGTGCATCCTCAATGGAATAAGGGGTGGGATTGGAAACGCTCGTGACGGGGTTCACGCTTGTCACCGTGCACTGGGGCGTGGAATTCATCTTATGCCCTGGACTGAACGTACCGCCCACTACGAGGAAGTCTTTCTTTCCCAACGGCAACTGGTACTGAACACCGAAGTCCAGCTTATAGCTTCTGGCGGTTGCTGAGTATACTTTCGACAAACTGTTGATGCTCGAATACTCCGTACCGCTTCCCTCGTCGTAGGCATTACTGATGGAACGGTTGATTTCACCCCACACGTAAGAGGCATTAAATCCCACCGACAAGTGGCGTACCGGTTCCCATCCCATACCGACAAAGACCTGATGAATTCCACCAGAACCCTTATACTGGTTGATATATCCGATGGTCTGATTGGCATCGAGCACGGCACTTGTAGAGAAATTGTACCCGACATTGGTGAACGGGAGCACACCAAAGCTCATGCCCAGATGGCGAGCCATGCGGAAGCCTGCCACGGCATATTCGAAGTCAGCGTTTTTGGCATTCTTCTTTTTCCCGTTTTCATT
Organism: Prevotella sp.; assembly: GCA_017509155.1. GTDB lineage: Bacteria > Bacteroidota > Bacteroidia > Bacteroidales > Bacteroidaceae > Prevotella. The sequence continues at coordinate 13,134 of JAFWQE010000221.1, read as the reverse complement.
GAAATTGGTTATCTGGGCAGACACACCCGCATCGAAAATGAATGTCAGCGAATCCATGGCGCTATACGATGCCGGATTCACGAAGTTCACCTGATTATGTTCGCGGAAGCCCACACCAACACCATTCATGCCACGGTTGAAGCCGCTCGTCTGGTCGGCAAGCACGCCAAGGCCATACTGAGAGTATGGGGAATTGGTGCCGCTTTGGCCATTCGCCGACACGCTGACGGCAGCTAGCAGCAGCCCGCATATTGTCTTTCTCATATTACACATGCATTAATTACAGCCTGCAAAATTATTGAAAAAAATCGACATACAAGCAACATGGCGGCGAAATGTCGGTTTTTATTTGCCAAATTTAATAATAAATGGGGATTATTGTGTATTATCAGCCTTTTTACTATGCGAGAGAAAAGTCTTTGCATAGCAGGCAGACCTGTTTGTCGTCAGCAAGCCTCAGTGTTGGTCCAAGCTAGATATTTTGTCTCTAAACTGGCGCTTTTGATGAATAAAAGTGCCGTTTTTCTTGAGTTAATCTGGCAGATTTTGTGAGGAAAAGCGGCAGATGATGTCAAGAAGGGAGAAGAGATGGGAGTCACCATCAAGAAAAGACATAACAGACGGTATGGTAAAGTTGCATTCCCAGAATGTAGAGGACAAAGAAAGGAAGGACTGGATGGAAGCCAGAAGCCAGCGCCTTCATCACGCCTTCAAAGGAAGTGAGACTCTTGCTGGCAAGGCCATAGGTCAATGAGCAAATCGTATGGATAAAGGCCAGCGAAGGAACGAGAGAACGACTGAAAGGACTTGGGAACAACGTTCCTGTGCTGCTCAAGAGTACGGCATGAGGCACAAGCGTAAGCAAACACATCAGGACAACAAACACGAGAAGCTCGATGGAAACGATGATAAGGGCATAGCGCTGGCGTAGGATGAGCGGACGGTGACGTCGGAAAATGCAAGAAAGCCCTGAACCTCGATAGGCTCCCCAAGCCATGGCGAGCAAGACCATCCAGACGAGAAGCGGTGATGCCATTTGGTCGATGAAATGGCCGAAAAACCACCTCAGGCCTTCACTATTGAGCATTGAGCGCAACGAAGAACCTGCCATGGACGAGCTGACAATCCACGACACGAGCACAATCAGGAGCTGAGCCACGATGAGCACTACGGCACAGATGCCTGTCCAATGGAAGAGTGCTCTTCGTTGACCCACCTGGTGCTCCCCCTGCTCCCCTTTGTCGGGGGAAGGGGGAAGTGGGGATGTGGAGGGATTGCTAATCTTCATCAGGCTGTAGGTTGTCGATGTCGATGATGCGTAGTTCGCACGCCCTTACCACCAGACGTGTGGCATTGATGCCGATGCCTCCGTTTCCGTCGGGGAACAGCTTCTGTATGAGCTCGTTCTGCCGCTTCTCCAGACTCTTCACACCGAAAGGCATTCCTCTTAGATTGGTGATTTGTTCCTTTGTGTAGCCGAGTGCGAGGTGACGAAGGAATCGCTCGTCGTATTCGTCAATCTCATAGCTGACCAGCGCCTCTTGTCGCATCAGCTGACTGCTGACGCTATACTTGAATCGCTCGATGATTTTCTCGAGTATGGGCTGGTTGAACACCATCTTCTTGCCCGACATCACACTGGCCACATCGCCGCGCGTGAGCAGTTCGCCACTTTTCAGGCAGATGCCATCGCAACCCGCATCGAGCACGTCTACCCAAAGCTTTTCGTTCAGTATTTCGCCAGTGAAGATGAGCACCTTGACGGCGGGATAGGCCTCTTTGGTGTGACGGCATATTTCCACGCCGACGGTGGTGGAGCCCCCCAAGCCAAGGTCCAAGAGCACGAGGTCGGGCTTGTTGCCCTTGATGAGTCGCCAGTAAGCCGTCTCGTTCTCTGCGGTGCCAATTATCTCAGCCTCCGGAATGTCGTTGCGGAAGATGCCTTCTGTGCCCTTCAGTTCCAGGGGCACGTCCTCTACGATGATTACTTTGAACTTTTCCATATCTTCTATGTTTCTTGATTATTCTTATGCTATTGATCGGGCGAGCGTCACGGTGAAACTTGTCCCCCCATTGTCCATGGGAGAGGCAACAATGCCGCAACCTCTGAGATTTGTGTATTCGCTGTTCTCCCTCACTATCTGTCGACAGATGAGGAAAGGAATGTTCTGGATGGAAGGCACGAAGAACTCACGATGTGGCAGATGGGGCATGCTGACGTGGAACATCACATAACGTGAGTCGTCGACGGCGGCCTCCACCTGCAAGGTCTTGTCGCCCGATTGTTTCTGGAGGATTTCAAAAAGGTACTGAATCATGGCTTCCTCACCCATGACCCGTGCTCCGTGGATGGTCATCGGGCGACAGTCGTGCCTGATGGTGTCGACCTGACGCATGGCTTGGGCCGACAACATGGAATAGAGCTCTTTGTAGTACATGACGAGCTCGTCGATGGCCTCAACGAGTTCTCCTTCGGTCCCTTCTTGTGGAGAGCCCTCGCCCATCTGGTCAACGAGCTGACGGATGCGGCTGGGATAATACATCGTCTCGTGCTTCAAGGTGCTCAGGCAGTTGTCGAGAACGTTGTTGCTCACGTAGAGTTTCTGGTCCTCATATTCAGCACGCCGGCATTCGTCTTCGGCCAGCTCAATGCTGAGGTGCTGGCTTTTCTTGTTCTCCACGGTCATGACCAATGCTTCGCGTATTCTCTCCACGATGCTTTTCAGCTCGGGCGGGAAACGGTCGGCGGTCTCCATCTGTGCGTCAAGCGTAGAGAGCTTTTCCTCGTCGGAGAGATTGCTCAGAAGCATCTTGTTGATGTGCTCCACACGCTCCATGCAGAAGCGGAAATAGAGCCGATGGCGGTAGTAAAGCATATAGTAGGCTACCAAGATGGCGATGAGCAGAAGCACCAGCAATATGATGGCAATGTTCTTGTTCACCTCTGAGCGCTGCATGGTCTTCACATACTCTCCGAGTGTGCGGTCGGCGGTCAGTTCCTTATATAATTTGGTATATACATTATTATTATATGTATAGAGCGGCCAGTTGTGGGAAGCCAGAGCAGCCACGGCAAGCTCATTGCGAAGGAAGAGCAGCATGTTGTAGTCAGCCGGAATGCTGTCTTTGTGCCAGATGATTTCCGTTGGCGTCAGTGCGGTGTCCTCGTACAAGGCGAGCGGTCGTTTCTTTTTCCCTGAAAGCTGCTGCATCTTGTTGACGGCGGCAAGCGCACTATCGGCATACGCGATGGCGGAAGCATAGTTGTGGCGGAGGTTCAGCTCATAGACGCTATCAGCGTAAGCTGATGAGAGCTGCTGTAGGTCGCTCATCTGGTCGGCACAAACCTGGGATGAACCGGCAAAGAGCATGACTATCCACGATATCGTCCGGAGCACACCTTTGGGGAGACGGAAGAAGAAACGGCTCCCCTCCCCTCTTTTGCTCTCGGCCGATATGGTGCACACATTGAAGATCTTGCTCACCTTGCGGTATTTATCAATGATGCCCTTGCAATTCATCAATCCGAATCCATGGCCGCCCGACACTTTGTGCTCGAAGATGCCAGCAAGCTGCTCCTCCTCAATTCCTGCACCCGTGTCCTGCACCGATATCTCGACGCATGGTTCCTGTCCGGGCAAGCCGACTTCCGATGCAGAGATTCTCACTACGCCACCTTCAGATGTGAACTTACGCGCATTGTCGGCTATCGTGTTGATCATGAAAAGCGTGAGAATCTTGTCGGCCTTGACGACCTCCTTTGTGGGCGCGATCTGCAAGTCGATGCCTTTCATCTTGAAGCTCATGCGCGAGCGTTGCACGATGTCGAAGAGCTGCTGCACGGGAAAACTCTCTATGTGAAGAGACAATTGTCCCTGCTGGAGTTGTATCCATTGGGTGAGCACATTGTTGTAGTCGTTGATCTTGTCAGTGAGCTCAGCCATGTATGTGAGTCGCTCTTCGCGAACGTTGTCCGGTTCCTTTCTCTTCTTGAGGAGCTGCACCTCATTGATGATGCGGTCGATGAAGGGCGTGACACTATTGACAAGGAAGATCTTCGCACGGTTCTCCACATTACGCCTTTTGTTGCGCACGATGTTCATCTGGCTGACCACGAGCTTCTCGTTGATTTCGTCCTGTTGCTCAATGAGCTCTTCGATATAGGCTCCGTTCTTCTCCTGCCATTCCTCAAGCGGCTGAAGCAAGTCGGAAAGCGGCTTGTTGCGGTCTCTGCGCCTACGCAGATAGTCGAAGAAGAAAATGGACAAAGCCACGACGACAATCATGACGACAACCGCCCATATCATGGCATTCAGCTGGGTGGACGAACGATACAGTTGTTCGGCACGTGCCTCAAGCTCACTATCCTGACGCGTCTTCTTCTGCATGTCGAGATAGATGTTCCGGTTGATGTCGCTATTCTTCTTGTCATCAATGGCCGAATAGGTCAGCGAGAGGCGCTCCCTGATGCTGGCCACCAAGTCGGGCGCCAGTTCAATGGACTCATTCTTGTGGAGCGCGTCTTCAAGACATAGTATCGAGGAGTGGTAGTCGCCGATGGCCCAATAGCATTGAGCCAGCGTTCGGTAGGAGCCGGCTATCTGGTAGACGTCGCCATAGTCGGCAAAGAGTGCCAACGACTTCTGTGCGAGGTATCCGGCCAGCAACGTGTCGGGCATGTTGTCTTCGTTCACATATTTCATGGCCGGCAGGTTGTCGGCAATGAGGCGGTCTCTGCTCGTCGGCTCGAACATGTGTTCGCTCATGCCTTGAAGGGCATTGGCTTCCCAATAGACATCGTCTGAGCGCTGGGCAAGCAGATAGCAATTCATCAGATAGTCCCATTCCTGCTGGGCGATTTCCTCTTTCGTGCCGGTGTCAATCACGCCTCCAGCACCTATCTGATAGAGATAGTTCAGATACTGAGCGGTGTCTTTCTGAATCTCTCCGTTGGGGTCGATGCGGTTCAAAGCCTCGGCGGAAGCCTGCATCTGCCCAACATAATAATAATAGGTAGAGGTAACGATGCTGAACTCGCTTTCAGCATAGACCATTCGTCGTTGCTGATGCTCGTCGAGGAAGGGTCTTTCCTCATTGATGCGTTTCAACGAGCGCGATGCTTTTTCCTGATAGTCGTAGAAGTCTTTGTTGCGTGATTCGCGCTGGCACAACCTCATCTGCTGGATGTAGGCTATGAGCAGTTCTATCTGGTTGTCGGTACACACATAGACGCTATCGAGCATGCGGCGTGCTTCGGCATAATCCATGCGCGAGATGTGGACGAATGCCAGGTTGTTGATGGCTTCCGCCCGCCCGTCTTCATAGTCGGAGGAAAGCTCGAAAGCCTTCTTTGCGTAATAGTAAGTTGAATCGAGGTTCTTGTAGTGCTGACGGTAGGAAGTGGTGTTGTAGGCATCCACTTCTTCTTTGTGAACGGGAGCACACGACTGGAAAAGAAGAAAAAGAAAAAAGCTGAAAAGAGGTAGGAAGAGAGACGGAAAGGGCTTGGCAATCATGGCCTTTTCCTCTTTGGAAAAGGTTTTCCAGACGTAACCAATGCCGCCCCGATCTTTCATTCCTTCATCTTTTCAGCCTTTGAATGATATACTATGCGCGGGCCTTAGCCACATAGCCAAGTGCCTCTTTGCACTTCTCAGTGACATAGTTCCAGTCGCCGGCAGCCACCTTGTCCTTGGGGAAGAGCTTTGAGCCCATTCCGACGCAATAGACGCCAGCCTTGAACCATGCCTTCAGGTTGTCTTCCTCGGGAGCGACGCCACCGGTAACCATGATCTTCGACCATGGCATGGGTGCCTTGAGTCCCTTCACCATGTTGGGACCTACCACGTCGCCCGGGAACACCTTCGTGAGGTCGCAACCCAGTTCCTGAGCCTTTCCAATCTCGCTCACGGTCATACATCCGGGGCAATAGGGCACCAGACGACGATTGCAGACGGGAGCAATCTCGGGATTGAACAACGGACCCACTACGAAGTTAGCACCGAGCTGGATGTAGAGGGAAGCCGTGGGAGCGTCGACCACCGAGCCTATGCCCAGCGCCAGCTCAGGACATTCCTTGTCGGCCCATTTCACGAGCTCACCAAAGATTTCATGGGCGAAGTCGCCGCGGTTGGTAAACTCAAAGGCGCGCACACCGCCCTCGTAGCAAGCCTTCACGACATTCTTACAGATGTCGAGGTCTTTATGATAGAACACAGGCACCATGCCCGTGTCGCCGATTTTCTTAAGAACGGCCAGTTTATCGAATTTTGCCATTTTTCTTTCTTCTTCTGTTTGTTAGATTTTCACTTCACGCTTCAGATACAAGCTGCATCCGTCGGCAGCCACAAGCTCCCAGCCTTCGAAACCCAGCTCGTTGAGCTTCTTCTCCGCATTGACAAGTGGAGTGATTACCTTATATTCGTATTGTTTCATGATGATTAACGCTGAACACGACCATTGGCATTACCACCGGCAAGGCTCTCCACCTCGTCGACGCTGACCAAATTGAAGTCGCCGTTGATGGTGTGCTTCAATGCCGATGCGGCAACGGCAAACTCCAGCGCTTCGCCCTGCGTCTCCTTGGTGAGAAGTCCGTGGATAAGACCACCCGAGAACGAGTCGCCGCCACCCACGCGGTCGATGATGGGATTGATTTCATAGCGCTTTGACTGATAGAACTCCTTGCCGTCGAAGATGAGAGCCTTCCATCCGTTGAATGTGGCGGAGAAGCTTTCGCGGAGCGTGCTCACCACATACTTGAATCCGAACTCTTCCTTCATCTGCCTGAAGATTTTCTCATAGCCGCTGGCATCGGTCTTGCCGCCTTCCACGTCGGCGTCGGGCTTGAAGCCAAGGCAAAGCTCAGCATCCTCTTCGTTGCCAATGCAAACGTCCACATACTGCATCAAGGGGCGCATGACGGAGATGGCCTTCTCGCTTGTCCAGAGCTTCTTGCGGAAGTTCAGGTCGACGCTGACGGTAACCCCGTGGCGCTTGGCGGCCTCACAAGCCAGACGTGTGAGCTCAGCTGCCTTGTCGGAGATAGCGGGCGTGATGCCGCTCCAGTGGAACCAGGCTGCGCCTTCCATGATGGCATCGAAGTCGAAGTCCTCAGGAGAAGCCTCGGCGATAGAGCTGTGGGCACGGTCATAGATGACCTTCGACGGGCGCATGGAGGCACCGGTCTCAGCATAGTAAAGACCCACGCGGTCGCCACCACGAGCCACGAACTGGGTGTTGACACCATACCGGCGAAGCGCATTCACGGCAATCTGGCCGATTTCATGCTTGGGGAGCTTGGAAACAAAAAAGGCCTCATGCCCATAGTTGGCCACAGAGATAGCCACGTTGGCTTCTCCTCCTCCTGGAATGATGCGGAATGACTCGCTCTGAATGAAACGATCGTTGCCCTGAGGCGACAGACGAAGCATAATTTCGCCCAATGTTACGATTTTTGCCATAATTCTTTCTTTTTAAATTTGTCGTTATAGATTAATTCCTTTTGTCTGTTTGCGAGCACAAAAGTACTCTTTCCGGTGCAAATTTACAAATAATTTATGAAATAAATGGCTTTTTTCGAAAAAAAGTTGTTGTGTGTTCGCACAATTCAACTTTTATTACTACTTTTGCAATCAAAATTAAGAAATGTGTTCGCAAACAATATAGATTTCATAACAACAAAACACAGAAAGCACAATGGCGCAAAAAGTTAGAATCAAAGACATTGCCGAGAAGTCGGGCGTGTCGGTAGGCACGGTGGACAGGATTCTTCACAACCGTCCGAACGTATCGAAATCGGCACGCGAAAAGGTCGAAAAGGTTCTCAAGGAAATCAATTACCAGCCAAACATGTACGCGAGTGCATTGGCTTACAACAAGCGTTACACATTTTATCTCATCATGCCCAAGCACGAGAGCGAGGCTTACTGGGAAGAGATAGAAGAGGGTGCGATGCAGGCATGCGAGATGAGGCGCGACTTCAACATCCAGGTGAAGATAGCCTACTACAAGCGCTTCGACGCGGAGACCTTCAGCAACACTTTCCAGGAGGTGCTCGACGCCAGTCCCAACGGGGCCATCGTGGTGCCAAGCGACATTGAAACCACGCAGGTGTTTACCGAACAGCTACATGCGCGCGATATACCTTTTATATTATTAGACTCCTACATCCCCGACCTGAAGCCACTGACGTTCTACGGCCAGGACTCTTTCTCGAGCGGATACTTCGCGGCAAAGATGCTGATGCTGCTGGCCCACGACGAGAAGGAAATCATGCTCATGAAGCTCACCAAGAACGGCAAGGTGGCATCAAAGCAGCAGGACAACCGCGAGGTGGGATTCCGCAACTACATGCAGGCCCACTATCCCCACGTGAAGATTGCCGACCTGCAGCTGCCCATGGAAGAAGACAGGAGCAACTACGACGGCATACTGGAGCAGTTCTTTGCCGAGCATCCACAGGTGCACCACTGCATGACAATGTGCTCGAAGGCCCACATCGTGGGCGACTTCCTCTTGCGCACAAACCGCAAGGACATACAAATCATGGGCTACGACATGGTGGGCAAGAACGAGGCCTGCCTCCGCCAGGGCAGCATCTCGTTTCTCATCGCCCAGCACGCCTACATGCAAGGCTACAACTGCGTAGACACCCTGTTCAAGGCCATCGTGCTCAAGAAAGAGGTGGAGCCAGTGAACTACATGCCCATAGAGCTGCTCACCAAGGAGAACGTGGACTTCTACCGCCGCACACAGCTCTGAAAGCTTTAGGAGTTTACAGAAGTTACAGAAGTGGCAACCATTTCCCATCAAAGCGAACAAAACGATTTTTTATAAACGAACAAACAATTAAAAAAGAGGACAATCTATGAAACAATCATCATTCATCAAGATCAACCCTGCCGACTCGGTGGTGGTATGTCTGCGTCCCTTCAAGAAGGGTGAGAGCATCGAAGTGGACGGCAAGTCCATCACCATCCAGCAGGACACTCCCGTGGGCCACAAGGTGCTCATCGTGGACACGCCCGAGGGCAAGGACATCATCAAATACGGCTACCCCATCGGTCATGCCCGCCAGGACCTGAAGATGGGCGAATGGGTGAACGAGAACAACCTGAAGACCAATCTCTCGGGAAAGCTCACATACGAATACAATCCCGTGGACGAAGAGCTGGCCATCCCGCACGAAGGCAGGACGTTCAACGGCTATGTGCGCAAGAACGGCGAGGTGGGCATTCGCAACGAGGTGTGGATTGTTCCCACGGTGGGATGCGTCAACGGCATTGCCGAGCGTCTGGCCTCCCAGCTGGAGAAGGAGACGGGCCTCGAGGGCATTGACGCCGTGCACGCCTGGCACCACAACTACGGCTGCTCTCAGCTGAGCGAAGACCACGAGAACACGCGCAAGGTGCTCCGCGACATCGTGCTCCATCCCAATGCCGGTGCCGTGCTCGTGTTGTCACTCGGATGCGAGAACAACCAGCCGGAAGACTTCATGGCCATGCTTGGCGACTACGACAAGGACCGCATCCGCCTGCTGGTAACCCAGCGCGTAGAAGGCGACGAGGTGGAAGAGGGTATGCGCGTGCTTCGCGAACTCTATGCCATTGCCCGTCAGGACAAGCGCCAGACCTGTCCGCTGAGCGAGCTCCGTGTGGGCCTGAAGTGCGGTGGGAGCGATGGCTTCAGCGGCATCACAGCCAATCCGCTGGTAGGCGAGTTCAGCGACTATCTGGTGGCACAGGGAGGCACCAGCATCCTCACGGAAGTGCCCGAGATGTTCGGCGCCGAAACCATCCTGATGAACCGTTGCAAGACGCCCGAGCTCTTCGACCAGACCGTGAAGCTCGTGAACGACTTCAAGGAGTACTTCCTCTCGCACGGCGAACCCGTAGGCGAGAATCCGTCGCCCGGCAACAAGGCCGGCGGCATCTCCACGCTCGAAGACAAGGCCCTGGGATGCACCCAGAAGTGCGGACGGGCACCGGTGAGCGGCGTGCTGGCCTATGGCGACCGGCTGAAGGTGAAGGGGCTCAACCTGCTCTCGGCACCAGGCAACGACCTCGTGGCATCAACGGCACTGGCCTCGGCGGGCTGCCAGATCGTGCTCTTCACCACCGGACGAGGCACGCCCTTCGGCACCTTCATTCCCACCATGAAGATTTCCACCAACAGCACCCTGGCCAAGAACAAGCCCAACTGGATTGACTTCAATGCCGGACAACTGGTGGAAGGCCGACCCATGAAAGAGGTGCTGGCCGACTTCATTGAGAAGATCATTGCCGTAGCAAATGGAGAGAAGGCACGCAACGAGGAAAACGGCTACCGCGAAATCTCCATCTTCAAGAACGGCGTAACACTCTGATTCACAATGACTCACAAGAAAGGCCTGTTGGCATTGTCGCCACTTCTGGTGTTCATCGCATTGTATTTAGTCACAAGCATCATTGCTTGTGACTTTTACAAAGTGCCCATCACCGTGGCCTTTCTTCTGAGCAGCATCTATAGCATCACCATCTCCGGCGGCTTCCCTCTTCAGAAGCGCATCGAGGGATTCAGCCGGGGTGCCAGCACTGGCAACCTGCTTCTCATGCTTTGGATATTCGTAATGGCGGGCGCCTTTGCCCACTCGGCCAAGCAGATGGGAAGCATCGACGCCACCGTGAACCTCACGCTGAGCATCCTTCCGGGCAACATGCTTCTGGCAGGGCTCTTCCTGGCCGCCTGCTTCATCTCGCTAAGCATCGGCACAAGCGTGGGAACCATCGTCGCACTGGTGCCCATCGCCACCGGCATTGCCAGTTCGCTCGACCTGTCCATACCCATGGTCACGGCCATCATCGTGGGCGGGGCGTTCTTCGGCGACAACCTCTCGTTCATCTCCGACACCACCATAGCGGCCACCAGCACGCAGGGGTGCCAGCTGAGCGACAAGTTCCGCGTCAACCTGTTCATCGTGGCACCTGCGGCCATCGTCATGCTCATCATCTACATTGTCATGGGGAGCGACATCGCATCGCCGACGAACATCCCCAGCGTGGAATACATCAAGGTGATACCCTATGTGGTGGTGCTCATCCTGGCGGTGCTGGGGCTCAACGTGATGGCGGTGCTCACCGTGGGCATCCTTCTGGCCGGAATCATCGGCATGATGACCGGTGCCTACGACTTCTACGGATGGCTCGGCTCAATGGGTGAAGGCATCAAGTCGATGGGCGAGCTCATCATCATCACCATGATGGCGGGAGGCCTGCTGGAGGTGGTGCGCATGAACGGCGGCATCGACTATCTCATCCGCCTGCTCACATCCCACGTGAGGACCAAGCGCGGTGCCGAACTATCGGTGGCGGCCTTGGTGAGCCTCACCAACATCTGCACGGCCAACAACACGGTGGCCATCATCACCGTGGGTGGCATTGCCAAGCAGATAAGCGACCGTTTCGGCATCGACAACCGCAAGTGCGCCAGCATTCTCGACACCTTCTCGTGCCTCGTACAGGGCATCATCCCCTACGGCGCCCAGCTGCTCATGGCGGCAGGCCTTGCCAGCATCAACCCCGTGCAGATCATCCCCTGGCTCTACTATCCCCTGGCCATCGGCATCTGCGCCTTCCTCTCCATCCTTCTCCGTCTCCCCAAGCGCTATTCATAACAGTCCATCCAAACCTTCATCCTTCATCCATCATCCTTCATCCATCACCCATCATCCACCCCCATCCAAACCTTCATCCTTCATCCATCACCCTTCATCCACCACCCCATGGACATCACCAACCGCAATTTCTACCGCCTGCTGAGGAGCGGAGCCTTCGGCGACCATCAGGAACTTGAACCCATGTCGAAATTCAAGTGGAGCCGCGTATTGCAACTAGCTGAGGCACAAGACGTAGCCATCTACATCGCCCACGGCATAGAGAGTCATCGTAACGACCCCGCACTCGAGGTGTTTGCCCAGATGGAAGGCGAACTGGCACCCTATGCGGGAAAGCCGCTCCCCGATGTCATTGCCACCACACTGGCCATCATGAAGGCAGAGCCAAAGCCCTCCAACGTGTTTCTGAGGCACCGGCTGAAGAACATCATCAAGAAGGACGACGCCAGCGATGACACCAGCATCGAGACCCAGCAGCTGCTACGCATCATCATCCATAACGTCAACGAGACGCTCACCCGCGGCATCTCCCTTCGCGGCATCGTAGAGATGGGCAGGTTCCTCCGTCAGCGAGGCGACCGCGTAGACTACGTGAAGCTCGAGCACTGGCTCCATCAGCTGGGCTTCGCGCGACTGGCAAGCCTCCTGGGCAGCATCCTCATACGCATCTTCGGCTTCACCATCGACGAGATTCCCTTCATGCAGAAAGAGGAGGCCGGAGCCACTTCTCTGGCACGGCGCTCGCTCGAGAACAACGCTGAGGACACCGCCGAGGACTGGCATTTCCGCATGCGAACCAACGGCATGGTGCAAAACAACAGCCGCGTGTTGAGAAGGAACCTGGGCCGAAGCGTGCGCTACCTACGCTACAACCCGTTTGAGACCACCAGCAATTTCATGGCCAATTTTGCGCGCTCACTGGCCGAAATTGAGGAGTGAGAAACGCACCGAGCGAAGCAAAACAGCGCTTTTTCATGCTGTTTTGGGCAGTTTTCATGCAAAAGAACGGCGGTTTTCGTGCTTTTTCTTGCTGTTTTCAGGGCGCTGAATGACAAACGACGAGGCATCGTACTCTCCTATTAACTGCTTGAAGATTAGCAATCTGCCAGCACGCCTAGTTCATTGGTATCTAAATTCATGAAACCTCCTTACAATAAATAATCCAACTTTCGCAAGTTGATGGAGTTCAGGAGTTCTCTGCAAGCAGAGCGACCAAAGGTCGAGCGACAGGAGTTACAGGAGTTCTCTGCAAGCAGAGAACTCCTGAACTCCAAGAAGTTGAGCGAATGCGAAACTTGAATAATTTATATCATCGTGAAAAAACATCCCCTTTATAGGTCGTGTCTTTCATGCTGCAAAGGTATAAAAAAACATTCAATGCAACAAAGAAAAACAAAATAAAAAGCGCTGCAAATCCTGCTGAAATGGTCAAAACATATGATTATCAAAGAGTTGTATGGATTATTCAATAGCTCCCCATT
>JAFWQE010000220.1 GCA_017509155.1 Prevotella sp. | reverse complement strand
GAATATCTGACGCAGGAAAGGGTTAGTCTTCGGAATCAACTTTGCAGCCTCCTCACGGCTAAAGTCCTCTGGAGTATCATCGTGCAAACGTGCAGCAAACATACCGTAGGCAATAGTCTGGGCATAGATGTCTGCAAAATCCGATGGTTTCAGTTCTTGAATGAGCACGTCCTTAAAAGCGTTATATTGCCCTCGCAGATTGTCGTTGGCATAACTCTCTGTATCGTCGTTCATGGCCTGCTCGATGATATTTTCTAAAAGCCGAGCCTTACCTGCCATCAGCTTAGCCAGTCGAGAAGCTGACGTAATGCGTTGAATGGCATTATTACCTACGTGCTCTATGAGATTCAAGAACTTCTCTTCATTCTCATTGATAGCAACAATTTTGTCACCCTTCACTTCTGCAATACGCACGCTATCCACAAACTCGCCATGCTCGTAAAGATGGAAGTCCAGATAGTCTGTGAAGATAATATAGTCGAGGGCTTGCTTATAGCGTGTAAACTGCTCCTTATGACCATGAGGATTGCGTCCGTCAAGGTCGTTGTCACCAATATCCTTTGCCTCGATGTAGAACACTGGCATACCGTCCTTGCGACTGGCGATATAGTCTGGTGCGCCACACTTCACTCGTTTGGGTTCATTAACGATGCGCAGTTTGGGCAAAAGCGTTTGCATCAACTGCTCCAAAGCGCCTCTATAGCTGTGCTCTGTAGCATTGCCAGCGCGATATTTCTGATTAACGGTGCTGGTATATTCTTTTAGATCCATAATGATAGTTTCAAATTAAAAATAAATCTCTGGTTGTGGATAGTCGATAGGGATGTATTGCCACTTAAACGGAAGTTCTATTTCGTCCAATTCCTCTGCATGTTTATCCATCAATCCGTTTTCTACGCTATACAAATAAATGTTTTTCAGATAATGGATAAGGATGTTCAGTGGAGGCCACTCCTTACGCACTTCGCAATACCATTCAAATAAATCCATGTTGCCCTTAGACGAGTTACACGTCTTACAAACCATGATAATATTATCCATATCGTTGGCACCGCCTTTGCTCCTAGGGAACACGTGGTCTTTTGTCAGTTTCGACGGCTCCATTTCCTTGCCACAATACCAGCAGTAATTGTTCTCCTTTATCTTCGCCACATTGAACTCCAGTAGGTCATGAATGTTCCATCGTCCTTCCTTATACGCCTTGAATGCCTTGGCGCGTATCATGTAGCATGACTTGTCGTATTTCGCTTTCCCCATGTTGAGTGCTGCACAAAGCATTTGCAAATTGGCATACGACCAGAACAAGTATTCTCCAAAGTTAGCAAACTTCGGAAAACGCTTTTCGTTTTTCTGTTTCTTCTGAATGTCTGTTGTCATTCTTGCACAATTTAACTTAGAACAGAATCCATGAATTTTTTATTATACAATTCTTCTACTCCGACATTGAGAAGCTTGGAAATCTTTGCAAGGGTTTCAATGTCTGGTTGTGAAGAGTTGGTACACCATTTGGAAACTGTAGATGGACTCACGCCCAGTTCTTCAGAAAGCCACTTGCTGGTCTTTTTCTGTTCTACCAGCACTAATTTCAGGCGATTTACGTCTTGCATACATTTCAAATTTTTAGCTTGGGTGTAAAGTTAGTGAAAAATCTTCAATCAAAGCAATAATTACTTGTTTTTTAGAGTTTATTAAGTCTATGGAAATGAAAGATGCGGCATTTATCCGCAAAAGATTATCCCAAAAAGATTATCCGATTTGGATAATTATATGAAATGGGCGTTGCCATTCTCTCAAATAGCTGAGAAGCGGCAATAAAAACAATTATAAAGCACACGGAAAGCAGAAAAGGGGGAAGGATGTTTTGGGGCTTTTTCAGATTTCACAAAAAACAGGACAAGAGGTATGGGGAAAAAATGTAACTTTGCAGATGGTTTTATCGAAAAGACTGGGGGAAATGAGGGAAAGATGAAAAAAGGGGGCGATTGCGTAAAAAAAGGACGTGGGTGAAGTGTCTTAGAAATAGAAGTGCCTCAAAAAAACGGGGCAATGAAGAGAAGAACGATATGCTTGAACATAGAATACTTGAAGAAAGCGATGCTGCGGGCGCGAAGGAGGCTGGCCTGAAAGGGGCCGGGCGCAAGCAGTTGATAGAACAGCTTTTCCGCCGGAACTACAGTGCGATGAGACATCTGGCAAAAGTGTTTCTGGGCGATGCCGACGAGGCGGAGGATGTGGTACAAGACATCTTCCTGCGGTTGGCAGACTGCGACATCCCGCCCAGGAAGGACAGCTATCTGATGACGGCCGTGCGCAACGCCTGTCTGAACAGAATCCGGCAGAAGCAGCTGCATGAAAAGGTGAAAGGCCTGTTGCCAGTTGAAGACGGGACCGACCTGCAACCCGTCGACAAGGAGATGGAACGGCTCGATGGCATCGCCGTCTTCGTGGACGAACAAATGGAAGAACCACACCGCAGCATCTTCCATCTCCGCTTCGACGAGGACCTCACCATCGCTGAGATTGCCCGTCGGCTCCATCTCAACCCGAATACCGCCTACAAGTATCTTGTGCAATGCATTCAGGAAATCAGAAAACACGTCAATCACTAAAAGGTAATCACAATGAGAGAGACAAGTGAAAACATCCGCCAGCTACTGGAAATGCTCGACAACCCCGACGCTTACACCGAGCAGGAAATCCAGGACATCATCCATCGTGATGAAGATACACGCGAGACCTACCGCATGATGGTGGAGGCCAGACGCAGCAGCCGCCATCAGCAAGACGAGGACCCGGTTGATGTGGACGCCGCCTGGCAGCGATTCAACCAGCGACTCCAGCCGGGACCGCAAGGCCATGGCTGGATGAAGATTGCGGCATCATTCATCGGTGTGCTGATCATCTCTGGCATTGCCTTTGCCACCATTCACGTCGTGCGACAGAGCGAAACGCCACCGATGCCGAAGACAGAACAGTCGGAAAACGTAGTGAAGCCTTCCGACACGACCACTGCCGACACGCTCAAGACAGCCACCGCGGCGGTGCAGCCCATCATCTACGACAACATCCCGCTGGAGGAAATGCTCCCGGAGATAGCTGCCCACTACGACGTCAAAGTCACATTCGCCAACGACGAGGCGCGCCAGCTTCGTTTCCGCTTTGTGTGGAACCCTGAACAGGGCATCGACCAGGTGGTCAGCGACCTCAACCAGTTCGAGCGCCTCACTGTAACCCTGAAGGACGACCAAATCACCGTTGAATAGCAGCCGCCATGAACAAACACGCCACACTCATCATTCTCGCCTTGCTGCTGGTCCTCAACACGCAAGCCCAGAAGCGCATATCGCGTGAATACAACAACGTGTCGCTCTCCGATGCCTTGCGGCAGCTCAGCGAGCAGCAGACCGACTACACCATCATGTTCCTCTACAACGAGCTGGAGGACTTCCGCATCACCACCACCATCAGGAACAAGCACCTGCCCGAAGCCATACAGCAGATGATTGGCTTCTACCCCATCCGCGTCACCACAAGCGCCAACGAGGAAGAGCGCAAGATCTTTGTGGAGTGCACCCACAAGACCGACCGCCGCCTCACGGGCACCATCATCGACGAGCAGGGCCTGCCCCTGGCCTTTGCCAATGTAGCGGTGCTCAACCCCGCCGACTCCACACTGCTCAGTGGTGGCGTGTCAAACGAAAGCGGCTACTTTGCCATTCCATACGAGCAAGAGCGGGTCCTTGCCCGCATCTCATACGTAGGCTACAAGACCGTCTACCGGCTTTGCAGCCACCCCGAAATGGGAACGATAAGGATTGAGCCCGACAATTACACCATCAAGGGCGTGGTGGTTCAGGGCGAACGACCCAAGGTGCAGCTGCAGGGCAACTCGCTCATCATGAACGTGGAGGGCACCGTGATGGAGCGACTGGGCACGGCCGACGACGTGCTCTCGCGTGTGCCCACCATCTCGAAAAAGGGCGACGGCTACGAAATCCTGGGCAAGGGCACGCCGCTCATCTACCTGAACAACCGCAAGCTGACCGACATGCAAGAACTGAAGAACATCCTCTCGGACAACATCAAGACCGTGGAAGTGGTTCAGAATCCCGGCGCACGCTACGACGCAACAGTCAATGCCGTCATCGTCATCCACACCAAGCGGGCACAGGGCGAAGGCCTGGGCGTAGAGCTGACATCGTGGAGCCGCAAGGGCCGCGGCTATGTGAACAACGAGCGCGTCAACCTCACCTACCGCAAGGGCGGACTGGAACTGTTTGCCTACCTCTTCGGCGCCTACAACAAGCGCTGGAGCCGTGGCGAATTCGAGCAGACAGTCTTTGCCGACACCTTGTGGAACATCACCAACGGCCACTGTTCCATAGAGCGCAATCCCTATCTCGAAGGGCGCATCGGTTTCAACTACCAGCTGAACGACGCCAACTCCTTCGGCGGCTTCTATCAGAACGACTACGACTACGTGAAGACCAGCAGCGACTACGTAGACGACCTGCTGGCCAACGGCAATGCCTTCGACCACCTGCAGAACAGCAGCACCCGGCGCGACCGGAACTCCCCCAAGCATCAGGCCAACCTCTACTACACGGGCAAGGTGGGACAGCTCTCGGTCGACTTCAACGCCGACTACACGGCCTATAAGAGACGGAACCGCAACCAGCAACAAGAGCTGAGCGACAACTATGACAACCGCGACGTGAACACCGAGGCACTGACACGCGGCAGCATGGTGGCCGAGAAACTCATCGTGAGCCACCCGCTGTGGAAAGGCCGGATAGACGTTGGCGAGGAATACACCTACACGCGCTGGCGCAGTAGTTTCGACAACGCGGAGGGCTACATTGCCAACAGCAACAACGAGCAGCACGAAAGCAACATCGCGCCGTTTGTGGAGCTGCGACAGCAACTGGGCCGCCTTCAGCTGCAAGCAGGCTTGCGCTATGAGCACGTCGCGTCAGACTACTTCGTCAACGGCATGCGGCGCGACGACCAGAGCCGCACCTACGACGACCTGTTCCCGTCGGTCGCCCTGTCCACGTCCATCCGGAAGGTGCAGCTCTCCGTCAGCTATACCAAGCGTACAAACCGCCCTTCCTACTGGCTTCTCAACAACGATGTGATCTACGAAAACCGCCTGAACATGCAGACAGGCAACCCTTATCTGAAGCCCGTCAAATACCACAACTTCAACGCCACGGCGATGTGGAAGTGGCTGTTTGTGACGACCAACTTCTGCCATTGCGTCAACCCCTTCCTGCACGTGATGGAAAGCCTGGAACAGGACAGCAAGGTCAACATGGCTACCATCAAGAACTATGACCATGTCAACTGGCTGATCATTACGCTGGGTGCGCAGAAGAACGTCAAACTGGGCAATGACGTGACGTGGACGCCGCAATACAACGTGTCGCTGATGAAGCAATGGCTCCAGACAACCTTCAACGGGCAGGAGAAAAACCTCAACAAACCGATGCTCTCTCTGCAAATGGGCAACATCGTCGCCCTGCCCCACGACTGGCTCGTTCAGGCCGACTTCAACGTGCACACCCATGGCTACACAGGGTCGAACTTCAGGGTGGAAGCCACCAATGCCATGCTCTCGCTCAGTGTCAGCAAGGAACTGTTCAAGCGGCGGCTGAACATCAAGCTCACGGGCAACGACCTTTTCAACCAGGGCTTCGGCCGCGGCACGTTCTACTTTGACCGCATCCTGTTCAGGAAGACCGAGGACAACGACTCGCGCTGCGTGGAGCTCTCCGTGCGCTACCGCTTCAACGTCACGCCATCGAAGTATAAAGGCACCGGCGCCGGAAACGCCGAGAAGAACCGACTGTAGGCAAACGGCGCTCCCGAAAGGCTGTCTGCGTCTACCTGCTTCATCTTTACAACCAAAGGAAAACGACGAAAGCCCGGGAGCGCCTGCATTGCAGCCGCGTCGGCCCATTGACCTTGCACAGACGGGAATTCATATCATATCTGCCTGCGGCGCTACACGAATATGCATGAATGTCCATGTAATGATTCAGAAATATTCATGAAACATTCGTGTGAATTCAAGCATATTCGTGTAGCGCCGCAGGCTTTTGCAAGACGAAAACTGGTGGTTTTCTGGTCTTTGTTTGTCAGTTTCAACAAGTTAAAATGCCGTTTTCAAGAAACGAATCCATTGGTTTCGTTGAACGATTCCATTGATTTTGTTCAACAAATCCATTGAAATTGTTCAACGATTCCATTGGTTTTGTTTTTACAATCTGCCATCTTTGCTCCTCCCATCTGTTGTTTTCACCGTTCGTTTCTGGCAGTTTTGCCTGAGAGCATCGCTTTATGTCCTCGTTTCAAGCGGAGGGATGCGGGCATTGATGCGCCGGGAAAGGGTTTCAAGGAGTGCCGGAATGTGGAGGACACGGAAGAGGAAAGCACGGAGGCTGTCGATGAAAAGGGCTGCGCAAAAGATGAGAAGGCTGAGCAGGATGCCGTGGAGAAACAACGGCAGGGTGGGAAGAAACGCGGGGGCGATGTGCTGCCAGAGCACGTCTTTCAGCAGGTAGTGCTCATGCAAGAGATAGACGCCGAAGGTATAAGGTGCCAGACGTGCCAGCCCCTCAACGGTGCGGCCCTGAAGGGGATTGCGCACGAAGAGGACGAAGATGAACAAGGCCAGGAAGAAGGTAAACGAGTGGTTGCCGTCGTATTTCAGCACGAAGGGCGCTCCCGTCTTCTGCCAGGCCAGCAGGTTGGTGGCGGTGTGGAGGGCGAAGATGGCCGCTGCAACGGCAACGATGCCCCACCCCGTATGGGCCGACAACCACGAAGGAATGCCGTGGCGACTGAGATAGCCTCCCACAAGAAAGAGGAAACAGAACCAGTTGAGCGACATGCCGCCGCCGAACAGCTCGCCAAAAGGCCACTCGAAGAAGAGGACGAAGAGCACGAGCAGCAACAGCTGATAGCCTTTCCGGCTGAGCTGCAAGGCGAGCAACGAAAGGAACGGCGCCACCAGCATCAGTCCCAGATACTTGGCCACAAACCAATACTGATGGACGGGAATGGGGGAAAGGTTGAGCAGCAGTTCCTTCAGCGCAAAACCATGTCGGCCCGTCAGGCAGAACAACACGAACACGCCGACGGCGTAGAAAATGGTGGTGAGGGCGACGCTGAGCATGCCCTTGATGCGGAAGACAGGCCTGCTCACCAGGAAAAAGCCGGTGATGAGCACGAAGAGGTCGACGCCCGTACTGGTGAAGACGATCATGGTCTCGGTGAGCGCATAGCTGATTGCCTGGGCGGGCTGAGCCACGTCGAAGGTGGAAAGAGCGTCGCCGGTCTTCACGTAGTTGTAGAGATAGTGGCCCAGCACGATGAGATACATGGCCAGCATGCGCAGCACCTCAATGCCGGGCTGCCGCTTGGCCTTGCTGTCTGTGTTGCCGATGGGGGGAGCGCTCATGTGGTTCTTCTACGTTTTTTGTTTTCGGCAGCAAAGGTAGGAAGAAATTCTGAGAAGACGAAAGGGACGCGCGCGTTTTTTGAAAAAAACACGCGAAGGGTTTTTTGAACGTAAATCGACATAAATCTTGCATGAATGCATCGCGGGGGAAGAGAATAGGCGAAGGAGTTCTTTAACGTAAATCGACATAAATCTTGCATGAATGCATCGCGGGGAAACAGAATACGCGAAGGGTTTTTTGAACGTAAATCTACATAAATCGTACATGAATGCATCGAGGGGGAAGAGAAAACACGAAGACGGTTTTGAACGTAAATCTAAATGAATCTTACATGAATGCCAGGGAAAAAGATTAATGTTAGATTAACGAAAGATTTACGTTAAAAAAATGTGGAATAATGCGCGAAGACGGTTTTGAACGTAAATCGACATGAATCGCACATGAATGAATGACTAAAAAGGCTAATGACACGAGGGAAAAAGGCTAATGATAGATTCATGTAGATTTACGTTTCAATGCCCGAAAGACAATATAAGCCAGACTTGAACACCAGGGAAAAAGATTAATGATAGATTAACGACAGATTTACGTTAAAAAAAAGACTTTCCTGTTTAAAAAAATGCGGCAAGCCGTTGGGAATGGCTTGCCGCTGTTGTTTTGGGGGAATGAGGTTTACTCGTAGTGGGTGTCGAGGTAGACAACCTTCGTGACGAGGTATTCCTCTACGCCGTGCTTGCCGTCGGCACCGCCGATTCCGCTCTTCTTCACACCTGCGTGGAAGCCCTGGATGGCCTCGAAGTGCATGCGGTTGATGTAGGTCTCGCCGAACTCAATCTCGCGGCAGATGCGGGTGGCCGTGTCGATGTCCTTAGTGAAGACGCTCGATGCCAGTCCGTATTCGCAGTCGTTGGCCCACTCGATGACCTGGTCGATGTTGTCGAACTCTACGAGCGGCAGCACCGGACCGAAGGTCTCTTCATGGATGATGTCCATGTCCTGACGGCAGTTGTCGAGCACGGTGGCGGGATAGAAATAGCCCTTGCCCTCGATGGGCTTGCCACCACAGAGCACCTTGGCACCCTGCTCCACGGCGTGGTTCACCTTGGCGGTAACGCTCTCCAATGCGGCTTTCTCCACGAGCGGACCCATGTCGACGTCCTTCTCGATGGCAGGATTGCCCACCTTCACGGCCTGGAATTTCTTCACAATCAGGTCGGTGAACTCCTTCTTGATGTCCTTGTGGACATACACGCGCTCAGCATTGTTGCAGATTTGGCCTGTGTTGCCGATGCGACTTTCGAGGATGGCCTGGGCTGCGAGCTCAAGGTCGGCGTCGGGGAACACGATGGCGGGAGCCTTGCCGCCCAGTTCGAGGCTCACCTTGGTGATGTTGGGAGCGGCAGCTTCCATAATCTTCACGCCGGCGCCCACGCTTCCGGTCAGGCTGACGATGCCCACCTTGGGATGGCTGGCCAAAGCGTTGCCCACGACGGAACCCTTACCGGTGACCACGTTGAACAGTCCTGCGGGCAGGCCGCTGTCGTGCACAACCTTGCATATCTCGGTGCAGTTCTCGGGCGTTATCTGCGCGGGCTTGATGACGATGGCGTTGCCCGTGATGAGGGCAGCGGCAGCCTTGCGGGCAATGAGGAAGAAGGGGAAGTTCCACGGAAGGATACCTGCGGCCACGCCAATGGGGCGCTTCACCAGGATCATGGTCTCGTTGGGGGCGTCGCTCTGGATGACTTCACCCTCAATGCGGCGTGCGAACTCGGCCATATAGTCGAAATAGGTGGCGGTGACGCCTACCTCTGTGGCGGCCAGAGCCTGCGTCTTGCCCTGCTCGCGAACGATGATTTCCTGGAACTTGTCGAAGTTCGCGCGGATGCCATCGGCAATCTTGTGCAGATAGACAGCACGCTCGGCAGCGGGCACCTTGGCCCATTTCTTCTGAGCAACGTAGGCAGCGTCGACGGCTTCGTTCACGTCTTCAACGGTGCCGGCGGGCTGACGACTCGTCACTTCCTCGGTAGAGGGGTTCAACACTTCAATCCACTCTCCTGAACGGCTCTCGCAGAACCGTCCGTTGATGTACATTTTGAGATCTCTCATACGTGTAGTTTGTTTGAATATTATGTAAAACGATGTGTAATAACAAATCAATCGCAAATTTAGCAATTTATTTTGAAACAGACACCATAAGCGCGGACGTTTTAATATATTTTCAATCTTTTGCGTCGTTTTTTTCGGAAGACGGAAAGACATTTCTCACGTTTTTTGCGTACATTTGCACCCAAAACACTGACGTTATGGCTTTCGAACTATCCTATCTGGTGGGGCCGCTGGTGGGCGGTGTCATAGGCTACATCACCAACGATGTGGCCATCCGCATGTTGTTTCGTCCTCACAAGGCGAAGTATGTGATGGGCCTTCACGTGCCTTTCACGCCCGGCATCATCCCGAAGGAGCGGGGTCGCATTGCGCAGGCCGTGGGACAGGCCATCAGCGACAACCTGATGAACCGCGAAGTGCTGGAGCGCACGCTGCTCTCGGAGGAGATGATGCAACGCCTCGGCGACAGCATCGACCGCATGGTGAGCAAGCAGACGGAGAACGACGAGACGCTTGAGCAGCTGCTGCGCCACTACCTGACGCGCGAGGAGCTGCAGGCCATCGTGGAAGGAACCAGCGAGGAACTGTCGCGACTGGTGAAGGAGAAGCTGACCGACACGTCGGTTGGCCAGAAGATTGCACACCAGGCCATCGCGATGATGAAGGAAAAGACGCACCGCAAGATGGGCGGTTTCCTGACCGATGCTCTCGGGTTGAACAAGATTGTGGAGGCGGCACTCGACCCCGCCGAGCACCATCTGGCACGGCACATCAACGACATCATGAGTCAGAATGCGGAGCAAATGGTGGCCACGATGCTCGACGGAGAGGCGGACAGACTGCTGCAACGACCCGTCAGCGAACTGCTTCGCGACCACGAACAACAGCTGTCGGAACTGCGTCAGACGGCGCTGGGACTCTACCGAACGGTCATCACCGACCGGCTGCCGCGCATACTCGGAGCGCTGAACATCAGCCGCATCATCGAGAACCGCATCAACGAGATGGACATGGACGAGTCGGAGCGCATCATCCTCGACGTCATGAAAAAAGAGCTCCGCGCCATCGTCTGGTTCGGAGCCTTGCTGGGATGTCTCATTGGCATCGTGAATGCCTTGTTGTAGGCATTCACCGCAGAAACACGAAAGGCACAGTGCCCTTCGTGTGAGCCCTGTGCCTGTTCATTCTGTTTTCCGCCTTTAAAGCTTAGCTGTACCAAATAGTGCCGTTGCTGCTTGGCGTGTAACGGTCGTCGTCTTCGTTGAGGTAGTTGTCGAGTTCAAACTCCTCTTGGTTGTGCATTTTCGGTTTTGGTATCATAGTCTTATCCTCCTAATTATAAGGTTTGTGTCACAAAGATAATCATTATAATCGAAAATCGAAAACAAAACACCCGAAAAAGAGAACAATTTATCACTATTTAAGACTTTTTTGCCCACAAACGGTTTTTTATGTAGATAATATAATGTCTGGCAGCCTTTAAGGGTCTGCCAGACAATTATTCCATGAAGCGCTTGCGCCTACTCTTTGTTTGGCCACGGACGGACACGGTCTTTTGCGGTCAGGAGCGAGTCGCTAGTGTCCTTCGGCACAGACGAGCGCTTTCCCATCTGTCCGTGTTAGTCCGCGGCCATCATACGGTTGTAAGCCAAAGCCAACACGCTTATGCCTTCTTCTTCCAGAGCTTCGTCATGTCCTCGAGCGTCTTGCCCTTGGTTTCGGGCACCAGCTTCCACACGAAGAGGGCCGCCAGCACGCAGATCAGACCGTAGAGACCGTAGGTGAACCAGTGGCCAAAGTCATCGCCCTCGGTGAGGTGCATGTTGAACATGGGCACAAAGGTGCTGGAAACGATGAAGTTGAAGATCCACTGGAAAGCCACGGCGATGGCCACGGCTGCGCCACGGATGGTGTTGGGGAATATCTCTGCGATGAGCACCCAGCAGATGGGGCCCCACGAGAACATGAACGAGGCAGAATAGACCAGCAGACTGGCCGCGGTGACCAGCTCGAGCCCGCTGTGGCCAAAGGTGAGGGCCACACCGAAGGCACCCACGGCCATGCCCAGCGACCCGTAGATGAGCAGCGGCTTGCGGCCCCACTTCTCAACGGTGAAGATGGCCACGAGGGTGAACAGAATGTTGATGACTCCCATGAAGACGGTGATGACCATCGGGTTCTGCATGCCCATGTCGCCGAAGATGCGCGGTGCATAGTAGAGCACGGCATTGATGCCCACGGCCTGCTGGAACACACTGAGCATGATGCCCACGAAGATGCAGAGGAAGCCGTAGGTGAACAGCTTCTCGGTGCGCACGGTGATGGTTTCCTTGATGTCGCTCAGTATCTGGGCTGCCTTGTCGGAACCGTTGATCTTGGCCAGGATGCGCTCTGCCACATCGTCGCGGCCGATGCTGACGAGATAGCGCGGCGTCTCGGGCACAAAGCAGATGAGCAGGGCGAAGAGTCCTGCAGGCACGGCCTCGCTTCCGAACATGTAGCGCCAGCCCGTTGTGACGGTCCACTGAGCAGCCGGATTGATAGAGGCAAAGCCTTTTCCCATCTCCTCGACGAGAGGCTGGACGTGGTCGCCCAGAATGAAGAAGTTGACGAAATAGACCACCAGCTGACCGAAGATGATGGCGAACTGGTTCCACGACACAAGCATGCCGCGGATGTTCGACGGTGCCACCTCGCCGATGTACATGGGACAGATGGCCGAAGCCAGACCGACACCAATGCCGCCGATGATGCGGTAGATGTTGAACATGATGAGCAGCGAGTAAACCGGCTTGCCATGCTCAAAGAACAGGAACTCGGGCTCCATGCTGCCAAGGGCAGATATGAAGAACAGCACGCCGGCGACGATGAGCGAGCGCTTGCGACCCAGACGGGTGGCGAGCAGTCCGGAGAGGGCCGAGCCGATGATGCAGCCGATGAGGGCCGACGCAGAGGTGAAGCCGTGCCAGCCATCGGTGTAGGTAAAGTCCTTGGCTTCCATGAAGAAGGCCTGCAAGCCCTTTTCTGCACCAGAGATAACGGCCGTGTCGTAGCCGAAGAGCAAGCCGCCCAGCACGGCGACCATCACGATGGAAATAAGGTAGGCCTTGCTACCTGATTGTTGTTGGGTACTCATGATTGTTGGAATGTGTCAGTGGTTGCTATTTGTTTTCTTCGGTCTCTGTGGCAGCGGGCGTGGTAGCGGGTGTAATGGTGCGCACCACGCGAGTGGTGGTCTTCTTGCCCGAAGCGCGCTCTGGCGGTGCCATCTGGCTGCTCAGGTTGCCGCGGGGAGCGGGTGTGGTGGTGAGTTCCGTGGTGGTGCTTTCCAGTGGCTGCTCGGCGGGAGCCTCCTCTTCCTTCACGGTGCGCGTGGTGGAGATGCGCTTCACCGAACGCGGCAGTTCTTCCTCATAGAGGCCATACGACCTGCGCACTGCCGGTGCCGCCTGTGTCTGCGATTCTGTTGTTGTGGTGGCCGAAGCAGCCTGTGCAGGAGCTTCTGTCACGGTCTGCACGGGCTTCTGCGTCACGGCCTGGGCCTGTGCATCGGTAGCCATCAAGGCGACGGCTGCCAGCAAAGTGATCATTTTTCTCATAACTAACTGCGTTTATTTATATAATAATTCAACTATTTAAAGCTTGCTTGTCCTTTGGAGTTTGGGAGTCTGGGAGTTTAGGAGTTTGGACGATACTTTGTCGTGCTCCATTCAGCCGAAAGAACTATTGTCCAGACTCCAGCGGCTGCAAGCCGCGAAAACTCCTAAACTCCTGAACTCCTTAAACATGCGAAACATGAATAATATGTCGCGCAAAGGTACGAAAAATATTTTAAACTGATAGCAAGTAAACGCGAAAAACATTCATCTTGTCATTCAAAAGACTGATGAGACGTGCCAACAGGTGTTGGCAGCGGACAACTTTCTCAAATGATTAGCCACGGACAAACACGGACTGACTCGGAACCGAGAACAAAGACGGAGCACAAGAGAGATAGAAGGCCACAGTTGTCCGTGGCAACTTTTTATCGCATCGAAGAGTATTGAACCAACAAACAGGGGCACGACCATCACGGTGCACCCCTGTTTTCAATTTACTCAAGTTATAAAAAGGTATTTACTATATTCTTTCTATGTTTTGTTTTACGATTCTTTTCCGCATCATCAATGTTCCTAAAATTATTCATGAAACATTCGTGTGAATTCATGCATATTCGTGTAGTGCCACAGGCGAACAACCCACTCCCACAATTGGCATTTCACTTTATTGCCTGCGGCGCTACACGAATTTGCGCGAATAGACATATAATGATTCCAGTGAGGTAGCAAAGCCGGACGAGCGTGATGCCGAGGCCGAGAAATAAAACTGGCAGATAAAGTGAGTTTATTTGGCAAATAAACGCAATTAAATTGGCAAATAAATGAAACGAAATCAATGGAATCGTTGGACGATGTCAATGGAATTGTTGAACGAAATCAATGGAATCGTTCAACAAAATCAATGGAATGGTTTGTTGGAAATGACGTTTTCAGTCCGCGAAATCGGCGTGTTGAATGAAAAAGAGCAGCGGTTTTCATCGACATACGTGTAATTCAGCTGTGGAGGCAATGTAGGGGCGGATCGGCGTATCCGCCCGTTCATAGAAGATAAGACGTTGGCAGACCTGCGGGCGGATACGCTGATTAGCCCCTACAAGCCACGGAGACCGCAAGAAAGACTTCCGAGTTAGTCCGTGACGGTCCGTGGCAAACAAACAGAGTGAAACGGAGGCCGCAAGAAAGATTTCCGGGTCTGTCCGTGACGGTCCGTGGCAAAAAACTTCCGCCAGGTCGGATTTGCAATCCGACCTTACTGAGTATCTGCATTTTCAATGCGCATTACACATCTTTTCCCGGATTATAAATCCTGATATTCCTGACGGCCGGATTGCAAATCCGACCGAGCGGCAGAGACCACCCCAATCCTCCTGCTCAGGTCCGTGGCAAACAATCAGAGTGAAACGGAGGCCGCGAGAAAGATTTCCGAGTCAGTCCGTGACGGTCCGTGGCAAACAAACAGAGTGAAACGGAGGCCGCGAGGAAGATTTCCGAGTCAGTGTTCGTCCGTGGCAAAATACTTCCGCTAGGTCGGATTTGCAATCCGACCTTACTGAGTATCTGCATTTTCAATGCGCATTACACATCTTTTCCCGGATTATAAATCCTGATATTCCTGACGGCCGGATTGCAAAT
>JAFWQE010000219.1 GCA_017509155.1 Prevotella sp. | reverse complement strand
TGTACCTACACGGACGGCGGCAGCAAATTCTTCACTCTTCACTCTTCACTTTCAAAATTCTTCACTCTTCACTTTTCACTCTTCACTTTCAAAATTCTTCACTCTTCACTTTTCACTCTTCACTTTCAAAATTCTTCACTCTTCACTTTTCACTCTTCACTTATAGTTCTCTTCACTTTTTAATAAAAAGTTTCTTCACTCTTCACTTTTTTTTATACCTTTGCACTCATGAAACAAGCAATGGTCTTTGCAGCCGGATTAGGAACTCGGCTCAAGCCGCTTACTGACACGATGCCGAAGGCATTGGTTGAGGTAGGAGGCAAGCCGCTGCTCTGGCATGTGCTGACGAAACTGAAACAGGCAGGATTTGAGCATGTCGTGGTCAATGTGCATCATTTCTCACAGCAGATTGTCGACTATATAGAGGCCAATAATCACTTTGGAATCGACCTTGACGTGAGCGATGAGTCTGGTATGCTGCTTGAAACAGGAGGAGGAATCAAGAAAGCACTGCCGTTGTTTGATGCCAACAGCCCTATCCTTATTCACAACGTTGACATTCTGAGCAATGTTGACCTGGCGGCATTATACGATGCAGCGTGCAGCGAGAACATCGATGCCATGTTGCTTGTCAGCTGGCGCGACACCAAGCGCTACCTTCTTTTCGATGAACAACGGATGCTGAAGGGATGGACAAACATAGAGACTGGCGAGCTCAAACCCCATGACGTCTTGACGCCAACCGAGGCACAACAGCTTATCCGGCTGGCTTTCAGCGGCATTCACGTGCTGTCGCCGTCCGTCCTTCCTCTATTCGATGACATGCCTGAGCGCTTCGGCATCATGGACTTCTATCTGAAGTACTGCCGGCAATTCCGGTTCAAGGGAAAAGAAATAGACGGACTTCACCTCATCGACGTGGGAAAGCTCGACACCCTTGCCAAGGCGGAAGCCGAGCTTGCGAAGCACGCGTCTACATAATAAACGATAATTGATAAAGAAAAAGAATATGCAACAGAAAATCATTATCCTGGATTTCGGTTCACAGACCACCCAGCTCATCGGGCGAAGGGTGCGCGAACTCGATACCTTCTGCGAGATTCTGCCCTACAACAAGTTTCCAAAGGATGACCCTTCCGTCATTGGTGTCATCCTCAGTGGTTCGCCCTTTTCGGTCCATGACCCGGAAGCCTTCAAGGTAGACCTCAGTCAGTTTGTCGGAAAACTCCCCGTGCTGGGCATTTGCTATGGTGCGCAGTTTATTTCGCACAGCAACGGTGGCAGGGTGGAAAAGACGAACACCCGCGAATATGGTCGGGCACATCTGGAGTATATCAACACGGAAAACGCGCTTTTCCGGGGCTTCGAGCTAAAGTCGCAGGTATGGATGAGTCATGGCGACAGCATTACGGCCATCCCGGAAGGCTACGAGACCATCGCCTCTACCGCCGATGTGAAGCAGGCTGCTTTCTGGTCGCCTACGCCCACAGGTACAAGCGGCGAAAAGCCCGTCTTTGCTGTGCAGTTCCATCCCGAGGTGTTCCACTCAGTTCAGGGAACACTGCTCCTCAAGAACTTCGTGGTCGACGTCTGTGGAAGCAAGCAGGACTGGAGCGCAGCATCGTTTGTAGACACCACGGTGGCCGAACTGAAGCAGCAGCTGGGCAACGACCGCGTTATTCTGGGACTCTCCGGGGGCGTCGACTCCTCAGTGGCAGCCGTGCTGCTCAACAAGGCCATTGGAGAACGCCTTACCTGCATCTTTGTCGACCACGGCATGTTGCGAAAGAATGAGTTCTCGCAAGTAATGAACGACTATAAAGTGCTGGGACTCAACGTGATTGGCGTGGATGCGTCAGAGAAGTTCTTCAAGGACCTTGCAGGCATTACCGACCCTGAACAGAAGCGAAAGATTATCGGTCGCGACTTCGTTGAGGTGTTCAACGCCGAGGCCAAGAAAATCGTAAATAGTACATCGTCAGATAGTAAATGCCGTTGGCTTGCCCAGGGAACCATCTATCCCGACCGCATCGAGAGCCTGAACATTACAGGCAAGGTCATCAAGAGTCATCACAACGTGGGAGGACTGCCCAAAGAGATGAACCTGCAGCTTTGCGAGCCGCTCAAGTGGCTCTTCAAGGATGAGGTGCGTCGCGTAGGTCGCCAGATGGGAATGCCCGAGCATCTGATTACGCGTCATCCTTTCCCAGGTCCTGGTCTCGCCGTTCGCATCCTTGGCGACATTACCCCAGAGAAAGTTCGCATCCTGCAAGATGCCGACGACATCTATATCAGAGGTCTTCGTGACTACAAAGTTAAGCTAAGTGGCGATGAGGCCCGCCGTGTGTTGGCGGCAGGAGTGCCCGCCGCCCTTACCGATGGAGAGATAGAAGTGTCACTCTACGACCAGATATGGCAAGCTGGTGCCATCCTGCTTAGTACTGTCCGCAGTGTCGGCGTCATGGGCGACGAGCGCACCTACGAACACCCTGTAGCCCTCCGTGCCGTCACTTCCACCGATGCCATGACTGCCGACTGGGCCCATCTCCCCTACGACTTTATGGCCAAGGTCTCCAACGAGATCATCAACAAGGTAAAAGGCGTCAACCGTGTCTGCTACGACATCTCTTCAAAGCCACCATCAACCATAGAGTGGGAATAATAAAAACAATTGAAAGCCGGAAGTTTTTGCTTCCGGCTTTTCTTTCGTTCGCTTTTTCCCATCTAGAAACGTTTCATGGTCTCATCATGAAACAAATTAAAATGTTTTTGTAATAGAGGGGAATGCCACATTCTTCTTTTATTGCTATCTTTGCATGTGATAACTGAGCTGAAGATCAGAAGGGCTCATTACTCGTTGGTTGTTTACTATTTATTTATAACATATTATCAACTATTTGTCAAACAAAATTTAACATCATGAAAAGAGTAACTACACTATTGTTGGTGGGCTGCGTTGCGTGCCTAACGGCGCAAGCGCAGAGTGACATCCCGCTGGTGTACCAAGTGGAGAACACGGGCGCCAGTGCTAACCCTGTGCTGCCTTCGAAGGACAAGGCTAAGAAGATTGACCCGCTGCCCGATCCTCTGGAATGGTCGGACGGTAGCGGACGTGCTACGAACTTTGCCGACTGGCAGCAGCGTCGCGGAGAAATTGCCAAGGAGATTCAGCACTACGAGATTGGCACGAAGCCTGTAGTGGATCCCTCTGCTGTTTCGGCCACGATGGAAGGCAATCAGCTGAAGGTGACGGTCACGGTGAACGGACAGTCGCTCACGCTCTCCGCCTTCATCGACTATCCTTCCGTGGGCGAAGCTCCTTATGCGTTGATGATTGGTACGAGCATGATTTCTCTGCCCGATGCCGTGTTCGAGGGCCGTCCTATCGCCCGCATGGTCTACCAGGAGAGCCAGGTGAACAACTATTCGCAGTTTGGTAGTCCCGCCGGACGTGGCAACTATGCTTTCGACAAGCTCTATCCTGAGCTGACCGACAACGGCGCCTACAGCGAATGGGCATGGGGACTGAGCCGTCTGCTGGACGGACTGCAGCAGCTTGGCCCCGAGGTGACGAAGATAGACATGGCCCGCATTGGCGTAACGGGTTGTTCATACGCAGGTAAGATGGCACTCTTCTGTGGCGCTTTCGATGAGCGCGTGGCTCTTACCATCGCACAGGAACCTGGCGGCGGCGGATGTGCAGCGTGGAGATATTCTCGTTGGATGAACGCTCAGCCTAATGCCGAATCGGTGGAAGGCCTCGACAACACCGACTACAACTGGTTCATGAACAGCCTGAAGGCCAACTATGCAGGCAAGGATGTAGCCTACCTGCCTCATGACCATCATGAGCTGGCTGCCATGATCTGTCCCCGTGCGCTCCTCATGCTTGGCAACCCAGACTTCACGTGGCTGGCTGACCCATCGGCCTATGTCTCGATGAACGGCGCCATGAAAGTGTGGCAGCAGTATGGCATTGAGGACCGCGTGGGCTACAGCATTGTGCCGGGACATGGACACTGTCAGCTCCCCGAGTCGCAGTATCCCGAAGTGAAGGCTTACATCGACCGTTTCCTGTTGGGAAAGACCGACGTGGACACCAAGGTGCGCAAAGCTCCTGCCGCCTATTCCGACATCGACCTTAACTGGTGGACAGGCTGGTGGGGCGTGAGCGAGCCGGGTGAGTTTCCTGCCGACCCCGTGGTCTATATAGGTCCCGAAGCAGGCACTGAGACAGCCCTTCCGCTTGTCGGCAACTGGGCTAGCCGCGTAACGGGCGAGCAAGCTGCCGATGGAAATATCTACGCAGGCACCGTCAACTTCACCGGACAATGGGGTGAAGTTGGCGGAAAGGCCTGGGGCTCGGATGTCACCGAGGGTACCAAGCATATCGTTACTGTGCGCACTGACAAGCCCATCACATCCGACTTTCAGTGGAAACTCGGTGTGAAAGACCTCTATGGTGAGCCGTCGGCCGAGAGCTATCCGCAGATACAGGTCAACGGCAACGAGGCAAGCATAGAGCTAACCCAGAGCTACTGGTATCTGTCTGTGCAGCGCAAATCCACATCGGCCACCGACCCCATGAACATTCTTTCGGTGATGCGCGATGTCTATCTCACCGACTTCCAGCCCTCTTCCTCACAGTTGCCCATATCGGTTGATGCCGGTGCCGACATTGAGGGACACCTGGTTTCTGCCAACGGACTGCCCGCCACCGTGTCGTTGCCCGGCAACTGGGGTGACGTGAAGCTATGGAACGAGCCTTTTTCTGTGCTCGACTATCCCCGCTACCGCATCGAGCTTGGGCAGGCTCCTGCCGTGGACCATCAGCTGCAGATGTTCCTCCGCAACGCCGCTCAGGCCAAGGACTACGGTGGACACTACTATGAGTTTGCCGCTGGACAGACGGTCCTTGAAGGCAGTTTCAATCCCGACGACCTCGACAGCGATCCCATTGTCACGCAGTTTGCCTTGCAGAACATGACGGGCGAGACGGTGCAGACCATCGTCAACGACGTTGTTCTCTACAATCAGCAAGGCCTGGCCGTCCACACGCCTGGCCTCGACAACTCCGGATGGAATCCCGCAACTGTAACACCATCAGGCTCTGAACCTGTCTACGAAGGCACCGTCAATTTCAACCAGCAGTATGCCTATGTGGGGCCTTACAGCGGCACACCCCTTGCCGGAACCTACCATCATTACACATTCTTCACCGACCAGCCGCTGCCACAGGGATTCCAGACCGTCACCGTGTTTGCCGACCAGAACACGCCCATGCAGCTGATTCCTGTCAAGGCAGAGACCAACGTGTTCAAGTTCGACATCTTCCAGCCCTACACATTCTTCGCCCTGCAGTACATTGGCGAGGACAAGGCGCAGGTGATGATTTCGAAGATTGTGCGAGAAACGCTTGAGATAGACCCCACGCCCGTCTACAATGTCGAGACCGAGTCGGCCGTACAGTCAGTAGTAGCCTGCCGCATCTACACACCATCAGGTCAGCTCATCCCACGTCTTCAGTCAGGAGTCAATGTCGTCGTCGAGACGATGCCAGACGGACAGGTGCGCGCACGAAAGGTCATCATGCGATAGACCCACGCGCTTCCGTTTTTTTAATCATTGAGGCGCATGCCGCCTACTGTGATGCACTAACAAAAAAGATTTTAAAACACATTCTCTCCAGCGAAAGGAATTCGACGCGTTTCGGTTTCTCTCATTGACGCACGCAGGCTGTAGGCTTGAAGGCTTGGTCTGGGACGGCAACAAAAGAAGCCACAAGACGATTGCGGCCTGGTCCTTTCGCTTTTTCCGCTTTCTTCGGTGGTCGCTTTCCATGGAACGTGTGTTTTCAGTCGCAAAAAAAACGCCAA
Source organism: Prevotella sp. (assembly GCA_017509155.1). Taxonomy (GTDB): domain Bacteria; phylum Bacteroidota; class Bacteroidia; order Bacteroidales; family Bacteroidaceae; genus Prevotella. Next base: position 46,028 of record JAFWQE010000219.1, on the reverse strand, counting down.
CGCTTTTTGTTATTCCGTTTCTTCTTCGTAACTTTGCGTCTATTAATAATCACCTTGAGAACATACCGATAAGACAAATACTGTGAATGATGAGGAAATACTTTGTGATATTTCTACTAACAGTCTGCATGACGAATGGTTATGCGCAGCAGCCATGGGAGCAGTATCTGGACATGCAGACAGATATTGAGGACGTTGAGGGCATTGGCTATGAGCCTATCTATGAAACCTTATGTGAGCTTGCGGAGCACCCGATGGACATCAACACGGCCACTCGTGAGGACCTGGAGCAGCTGCCATTTCTGAATGCCACCGACATAGAGAACATCTGTGCCTATCTCTACCATTACGCGCCCCTGCACAGTCTTGGAGAACTGGCCATGATAGAGGGCATCGACTTCAACAAGCGCCACCTGCTTTCCTACTTTATCTATATAGGCGAGGAAAGCAAACCCAAGCGCCCGTCAATCGGCCACATGCTCAAGTATGGTCATAGCGACCTCACTATCACCGGCTCGATTCCTTTCTATGAGCGGCGTGGCGACCAGAATGGCTATCTGGGCTATCCCTATAAACACAACCTGCGCTACAATTTCAAGTACAGCGACCTGCTGAAGGCTGGCATTGTGGCGGCTCAGGATGCTGGGGAACCGTTCTTTGCCAACAAGAACGGTGCGGGATATGACTTCTATTCGTTTTATGTGATGATGCGGAATATGGGTGCCGTCAAGAGTCTTGTATTGGGAAAATACAGGGCCAACTTCGGTATGGGACTCGTCATGAACAATGACTTTCTGCTGGGTAAATCAGGTGCCATCGTCTCGCTCAGCAGAAATCAGACATCGTTTCGCGCACATTCCTCCACACGTTCGGCCGACTATCTGCAAGGAGCTGCCATCACAGTCGGCCTGGCAAAACGATGGGACCTGAGTGCATTCGTTTCCTATCGGGCCATCGATGCCACCTTGAACAGTGACGACGAAACGGTGTCGACCATCGTGGACGCAGGCTATCATCGCACTCAGAACGAAATGGACAAGAAGAACAACACGCAGCAGCTGGCCGCCGGCACCCATCTCCGGTGGGCTTCAGGTGGCTTCCGCGCGGGTGCCACGGTGGTCTACACGTCGTTCAGCCGCGACCTTCGACCCAACACCAATGTGGTCTATCGTCAGTTCTATCCATCGGGCAATCATTTCTGGAACGCCAGCATCAACTATGGCTACACCTGTTCGCGGCTGTCGTTTGCGGGTGAGACCGCCACGGGCGACTGCGGAGCTCTGGCCACGCTCAACACCGTCAACGTGAGACTTGGCGACGAGGTGGAACTCAGTGCCCTGCAACGTTTCTACGGCAAGAAATACTATGGCATGTTTGCGCGAAGCTTCAGTGAAGGCGGCAGCGTGCAGGATGAGAGCGGCATCTATGCAGGACTTACATGGCACCCCTCGCGCAAATGGAACATTTCCGCCTATTCCGACTTCGCCTATTTCGCATGGCCCAAGTATCAGGCAGCTGAGGCTTCACGCGCCTGGGACAACCTGCTGACCATTGGCTATGCGTCCGGCAGTTGGGAGCTGAGCGCCCGCTACCGGCTGAAGATGCGCCAGAAAGACAACGAAGAAAAAACACAGCTCATCTACAAGAACGAGCATCGCGCCCGCATTTCCGTAGCTCACCACAGAAACGGACTGACGTTGAAGACGCAATGCGACATGGCCTATTGTGACTTCAAGGAAAAGAGCATGGGATGGATGGCCACACAGCATGTGCGCTACACCTTTCCGAAGGTCTTCGACGTCAGCTTGTCGGCAGGCTATTTTCACACCGATGACTTTAACAGCCGTGTCTACACCTACGAGCGGGGCATGCTCTATTCGTTCACCATTCCCGTTTTCTATGGCGAAGGCATCCGCTATGCCTGTCTGTTACGAGCCGACATCAACGACCGACTGATGGTTCAGGCGCGCCTCACTGCCACCAACTATTTCGACCGCAACGAGATAGGCACAGGCTATCAGCTCATCAACCGCTCTTCACAGACCGACTTGCAGCTGCAGCTGCGGTGGAAATTCTGACAACGGCGGCGCTCCGCGCCTAAATGATAAATGACAAATGATAAATGATAAAGTCGTTTGCGGGGGCGGCGGCGCTCCGCGCCTAAATGATAAATGACAAATGATAAATGATAAAGTCGTTTGCGGGGCTGAGGGGCGTATAAAAAGCGAATAGTGGGCCAACGGAAACGTTCTCATCTTCCACCTCTTACCTCTCAGTTCTCACCTCTCAGTTCTCACCTCTCACCTCTCAGTTCTCACCTCTCAGTTCTTTGCAAGCAAAGCGACCAAGGTCGAGCGCTCACCTCTCAGTTAGAAAGAAAAAGGCTCCCGTTCCTGCATGTTGCAGGGGGAGCCTTTTCTTTATGTAGCCCGTTGTGCGGGTTTATCCCTTGATGGCAGCTACGCCGGGGAGCTCCTTGCCTTCGATGGCCTCGAGCAGAGCACCGCCACCGGTGGAGATGTAGCTCACCTGGTCGGCCATGCCGAACTTGTTGATGCAGGCAACAGAGTCGCCACCACCGATGAGCGAGAATGCGCCGTTGGCCGTAGCCTTGGCGATGGCGTCAGCAATAGCCTTGGAACCGCCGATGAAGTTGTCGAACTCGAACACGCCGGCAGGACCGTTCCACAGGATGGTCTTGGCGTCTTCGATGGCAGCAGCAAATGCCTTGCGCGTCTCGGGGCCAGCGTCCAGACCTTCCCATCCCTCGGGAATGGCGTTGGCGGGAACCACCTGCGTGTTGGCATCGTTGGCGAATTTGTCGGCAGCGATGCAGTCGGTACCGAGGACGAGGTTCACACCGTTCTCCTTAGCCTTCTTCATCACGTCGAGCGCCACGTCGAGCTTGTCCATCTCAACGATAGAGTTGCCGATTTCGCCGCCCTGAGCCTTGGCAAACGTATAGGTCATGCCGCCGCAGAGAATCAGGTTGTCGACCTTGCCGAGGAGGTTCTCGATGATGCCGATCTTTGTAGACACCTTCGAGCCACCCATGATGGCGGTGAAGGGGCGCTTGATGTTGGACAGGATGTTGTCAACAGCCTGCACTTCCTTCTCCATCAGATAACCGAGCATGCGGCATTCGGGAGCGAAGAACTCGTCGATGACAGCAGTAGAGGCGTGCTTGCGGTGAGCGGTGCCGAAAGCGTCCATCACGTAGGCATCAGCATAGGAAGCCAGCTTCTTGGCAAACTCCTTCTGCGAAGCCTTCATGGCTTTCTTGGCCTCGTCGTATTCGGGAGTACCCTTCTCAACGCCTACGGGCTTGCCTTCTTCCTCGGGATAGAAGCGCAGGTTCTCCAGCAGCAGAGCCTCACCGGGCTTCAGGGCCTCGGCCTCGGCAGTGGCGTTGGCGCAGTCGGGAGCGAACTTCACTTCCACGCCCAGAGCCTCGCTTACGGGCTTCACAATCTGGCTGAGGCTGAGCTTGGCGTTCACCTTTCCTTTGGGCTTACCCATGTGGCTCATCATGATAACGGCTCCTCCGTCGGACAGAATCTTCTTCAGGGTGGGCAGGGCACCACGGATGCGGGTGTCGTCGGTGACGTTTCCATTCTCATCGAGTGGCACATTGAAGTCCACACGCACAATTGCCTTCTTGCCGGCAAAATTAAATTGATCGATTGTCATGTTGTACTTTTTTTTATAATGATTAGATGATTTCAAGTTGCAAAGGTAAGAAAAAAAGTGAAGAGTGAAGAGTGTAGAGTGAAGAAATTTTCAAAAAAGTGAAGATTATCTTGATAAAAAACAAAGGAAAAGAACTTTTCTCCATTCTTCATTCCTTATTCTTCATTTAAAATGACTACCTTTGCACACGAAAACATGTGAGGCGTCCGAACGCGACGGCATCATAACACGATTTATTTCATCAATGGAGAAAGACAGCATCATCATTCTGAGTGGCGGCATGGACAGCACCACCATGCTCTACGACTATCAGCAGCGCATCGCCCTGGCTTTGTCGTTCGACTACGGCAGCAACCACAATGGGAAGGAGATCCCTTTTGCCCGTTGGCATTGCAAACAGCTGGGCATCGAGCACATCACCATTCCGCTTGGCTTTATGGGTCAGTATTTCGAGAGTTCATTGCTGCAAGGCGACGATGCCATTCCCGAAGGCCATTATGCCGCAGAAAACATGAAGTCGACGGTGGTTCCCTTCCGCAATGGCATCATGCTTGCCATTGCTGCTGGCATGGCTGAGAGCCGTGGGCTGAAGTATGTGATGATGGCCAATCATGGTGGCGACCATACCATCTATCCCGACTGCACACCCGCGTTCGTGAAGGCGATGAGCGAGGCCACCAAGGCCGGAACATTTCCGGGCATTGAGGTGCTGGCTCCCTATACCGTACTCACCAAGACAGACATCGCCCGGAAGGGGAAAGTGCTGGGCATAGACTACTCGAAGACCTGGAGCTGCTACAGGGGAGGGGACAGGCATTGTGGAAAATGCGGCACATGTGTTGAGCGGAAGGAGGCGTTGCGCGATGCTGGGATAGACGATCCGACGGAATATGAAGACGATGGGGTAACGGAATAACCCCGGAAGTCATGGGTCACAACAGATTACTGGAGCCTGCAGACAATCCTTACATCCGTTCTTCTCGACATTTCTCCAGGGTTCGTACCTGGTTGACCTTCAGGAACTTCCATTCCCCGCTTCTTGTAAAAGTCGAGCCAGTATGCGGTGATGTGACCTTCGCTGTCGTGGAACGACATCGGGATGGCGTCGAAGATGCGTTTGCCGTTGTCGTCTACATAGGAAAACTGCACGAGTTCGCTGCAATAGATGGCCCTGTTGTCGTAGAGAAACACATCGTCGTAGGGCCTTCCTACATACTGTAGCGCATTTCTTAGCGTCAGACGCTTACTGAAGGGCTTCGTCAACCGACCTAAATAGACGGCGTCTTCTTTGTTTCTTTCGAGAAACATCTCCAGGCTCACCATCTGCACTCCGCCATCGGGCCAGGCCTCCACCACTTTTCTCTCTTTACCTATTTTATAATAGATGGCCACATGGTCGATGGGCATTTCTTCGAAACCCGTCGTCACCTCGGTGATGGCATTCCCCTTGGCTGGTGCCACAAACAGCAGGTCGCAGCTCTGAAGCGAGTCTGCCACTTGTGCCATCTGTGCCTTTGTCAGCATCGGACAATAGAGCAATAAACCGGCAACGAGCAGGCATCGCCAGGCAAATGATAAACAATCGAGCATTCTTTTCATGCTGCAAAGTTAGTGTTTTAATATGAACCAAGAAAACAGCTTGCCATAAATTTGGCTTTTCTCTCACTTATTCGTACCTTTGCACCGTTTTTTAGCATGTAAACACTGAAAGAATGATGAAAAAGTATTTGTTTGTTTTAGCAGGAATGATGGCATCGCTCCAGATGCTGGGTCAGGGTTTCAGAACGCCAGGCGACGGTTCCACGTGGACGCTGACGCGCTTGTCGGAGACAGAAGGCAGCGGCGTGTCGGTGGCCAACGATGGCTTTGTGTTCACGATGACGACAGACGTGACCATCGCCCCTGAAGACGTGTTCACCCTTGAACCTCAAAAGGAGGTGCGCATGGCCGACGGCGTGAGGCTCGAGATTCTTGGTCCGTGTTCGCTCGATGCTGGCGATTTCACCACCTCGTTCTATCCCCTCGACAATGAGGCACAGCCCTACGGCCTCTGGGTGGAAGGCACCGACAGGGTGACCGTTCGCAACGTGTCGTTCGACGGCGTGGGGCTTTCGGGCCATGTGGCCGGAGGTATGGACATCGTGGACTGCCTCTTCATGAACCACAATGCCAAGTCGGCATCCTATGCTCTGAGCATGGCCCCCCACCTGAGCAGCTACCGCGTGGAGAACTGTTCGTTCTTCGACTGCGGGCGTTCGGCCATCGGCAGTGGAGCCAACATCTGCATCGACCTCACCGTCAGGGGCTGCACCTTCATCGGCAACGGCACCAGCAATCGCAACTACCCGCAACTCAACCTCACGGTGGGGCAGAACGTGGAGATCAGCCACAACCGAATCATTGGCAATCGCGAGCACACCATGGTGGGCGGCATCGTGGTGGCCAACATGATGGGCTTCAATGGGGACTTCCATACCCTCATCTCTGACAACGTGATAGAGGACAACCGCTTTGGCGTGGCCGTATATACCAATCAGACGGCCAGTGTGGTCAACAACGTGATTCGCAACAACAATACCGAGGTGAACCCCATGAACGGCGGCTCGGGCATCAACGTCTACGACCCCTACGGAATGCAGCAGACCCGCATCGAGGGCAACTATATTGAAGGCAATCTGTGGGGAATCACCGTGGTGGGTGCTAAAGAAGTGAACGTAGGAAAGACCGACGCTGATGCTCCCGACTACAACCCCGGGCAGAACACCTTCCTGAACAACGGCTTCGGCGGCGCGGTCTACGACCTCTACAACAACAGCGCCAACACCGTCTATGCGCAGGGCAACTACTGGAAAACGGCAGTTACACAAGACGCTCAAGGCATTGAGGACGTGATTTTCCACAAGGTCGACAATGCCAGTCTAGGGGAAGTAATCTTCACTCCTTGGATTACCGACGACCAGACCTTTGTGGAGTCCGTCGATGTTGCAGCGCCTGCAGAAGACGGTGCCGTTTATGGCATCAACGGCGTGCGCCGTAGCGAATGGCAGAAGGGCATCAACCTGGTGCACCGCAATGGCAAGGTAATCAAGGTAATTCGCTAATTCAACTTTTGCAAGTTCTGCTTGCAAAAGTCGTAGAGGTGAAAGGTGAGTGATGAGAGGTAAGAGATTGGAGAAATGCCGGCAGCCCCAGAATTGAAACATAAGAAGGAAGCGGAAGTAGTATTCTCTTACCTCTCACCTCTTACCTCTCACCTCTAAATGTTGAGCAACGTGAAACATGCTTTTGCTTCTTCTCAACTGCAGAAGCTATCCAAACAGTGCCCGGAGTGCTTCTTCGACCTTTCTGACCGGATGAAGTTCTATCTTGCATTTCTTCAGGTTGAGTCCCGCCATGTTGTATTTAGGGATAATCATGTGCTGGAATCCCAGCTTCTCGGCTTCTGCTATGCGCTGCTCTATGCGGCTGACGGGTCTCACCTCACCGCTGAGTCCCACTTCGCCAGCCATGCACCATCCGTTTTCGATGGGTGTGTCTACGTTGCTGCCCAGCACGGCGGCAATCACACTGAGGTCCATTGCCAGATCGGTGACACGAAGGCCTCCCGCTATGTTGATGAACACGTCTTTCTGGATGAGTTTGAAGCCGACCCGCTTCTCCAAAACAGCCAGGAGCATGTTCAGACGACGTTGGTCGAAACCGGTGGCCGAGCGTTGTGGGGTGCCGTAGGCTGCCGTTGACACAAGTGCCTGCGTCTCGACAAGGAAGGGTCTGACGCCTTCTATGGCCGACGAGATGGCAATGCCCGACAGTCCTTCGTGGTCTTGTGTGAGCAGCAGCTCAGAGGGATTGCTTACCTGTCGGAGCCCAGTCTGCTGCATTTCATAAATGCCTAGTTCCGAGGTACTTCCAAACCTGTTCTTCATGCTTCGCAGTATGCGGTACATGTGGTGCTGGTCGCCTTCAAACTGAATGACGGTATCCACGATGTGTTCCAGAATCTTGGGGCCTGCCAGTGTGCCTTCCTTGGTGATGTGACCTATCAGTATGACCGGCACACCGCTGGTTTTTGCGAAGCGGAGTAGGGCAGCGGCACATTCGCGCACCTGCGTCAGACTACCGGGCGAACTCTCCACGTCCTCCGTCGAAATGGTCTGTATGGAGTCCACGATGACCAGTTCGGGCTTCACTTCCTTTATTTCGTTGAAGATGGCCTCGAGCGATGTCTCGCAGAGTATCAGCAGGTTGTCGAGCGTCTCTTCGCTGCTATCAGTTGTCGGGTGTTGGGTGTTGGGGGCTGGCGTTTGGTGGCCGAGCAGGCGCTCCGCTCTCATCTTGAGCTGGTGTGCGCTCTCCTCGCCGCTGACATACAGGATGCGGCGCTCGGGAATGTTCAGGATGGTCTGCAGCGTCAGCGTACTTTTGCCGATGCCAGGTTCACCGCCCAGCAGCACGATACTCCCGGGCACCAGTCCGCCGCCCAGCACACGGTTCAGCTCTCCGTCGTGCAAGTCTATGCGCGGTTCGTCTTTCGCCGTAATGTCTCTCAGTCGCAGGGGCCGGTTCTTGTGGCCCAGCGCGGTGCGCACCGTGGTGGCAGCACTCTTGGCCGCCATCGTTCCCGATTCGTTGGCTATGCGAATCTCCTTGAACGTATTCCATTGTCCGCAGGCCGGACACTTCCCAATCCATTTCGCCGATTCCTGTCCGCAGTTCGAGCAGACGTAGGCTATCTTGTCTTTTCCCATGAATCTGTTTTAGGTTTTTCCTTCTTCCTCCTTTTCTCCTCCCCTTCCATTCTCCTTTCTATCTACTGCAACAGGAGAGTTCCATCGCTTTATTTTTCGACAAAAGTACGAATATTTTTTCTTATTACAAAATAAATGCTTAATTTTGCACCGCAAACGCGGCTATTATCGCAATTTATTGATAACCAGAGGAGGCGTCGGGTGCCAATCGCCTGAAGGCCCCCTCTTCTTTTTTGAGATTATTTATGTACAAGACCATATTGTATGCTTTGGTGCTGCTGGGCTGTGTTTCCGTGCTGTCTTGTGGCGACTCCTACGAAGAGCAGAAACGGCTCAACCGGCAGGAACGCCTGCGCCTGGCGCGCGAAGACTCGCTGGCGCTGAAGGTGGCCACACTGCCTACGCTCGACTGCCTGCCCCTTTTCGTGGCCAAGGAACTGAACCTGTTCGACACGCTGCATGTGGATGTGCGCCTGAAGCCCCATGAAGGTCAGATAGACTGCGACGAGTCTCTGCGCACAGGAAAGGTGGAGGGCATGGTGAGCGACCTTGTGCGCACCCAGCGATTGCAGCGTCGGGGCACCGCCATTCGCCATGTGGCGGCCACCAATGCCTATTGGCAGTTCATCAGCAACCGCCTTTCGCGCATCACCGAACTGAAGCAGATGGAGGACAAGATGGTGGGCATGGCCCGCTATTCCGTCACCGACATGCTGAGCGACATGGCCACCGACAGTGCAAAACTGAAGACAGAATATGTGTTCCGTGTGCAGTTGAACAGCCCCAACACGCGGCTTTCCATGCTGCTCAACAACGAGATTGACGCCGTCATCGTCACCGAACCGCAGGCCACAGCGGCACGGCTGTTCAAGAATCCCGTACTGATGGACACCCAGAAGAGGGACTTGCGCATGGGAGTCATCGCGTTCAGTGAGAAGGCCCTGCGCGACAAGCGGCGGAGCGAGCAGCTCAGGCTCTTCGTGAAGGCATACGACATGGCCTGCGACTCTATCAACAAGAACGGCTTGCAGCACTATGCCGACATCATCGGCCGATACACCAAGGCCGAAGCACGCACCATCAAGGCCCTGCCACCCATGCGCTTTCCGCATGCTTCTGCCCCAAGAAAGAAAGACTTAGACATGGCCTCCAGATGGCTCAAGTAGCTTCTGTCCTTCATCCATTCCATCAACTATCATCCCTCATCCACCAACATTCATTCATCGTCCCTTATGAATTCCGCGCTATCCCAAGCCCTCCAGACCATCCATCTTGGCAGACTGACCGATGCCATCAGACAGGTGCGCCAGTTCATGACAGAGCATCCCTATATTCAGAACAGTGACGAACTGGAGCGCATAGAGTCCGACTATCAGCTCATGCTCGACTACATGCAGCGCGGATTCAGCGACCCTGCGCGCGCCGACATCTACGCAAGCCTGCTCTCGCGCCTCAGTCGTTACGTGCGAAATCTCAACATTGACTATCTCGTAAAGAAATCGCCGTTCTTCATTGAGACGGCAAAGCGTGTCCCCGCCCAGCGGCTTTCGCATGAGCGCATACGGGAAACGCTCGAGTCGTTTGTCGCCGATGTGGCCATGCTCTCGCTCGAGGCCGATGACCAGCGCCGCGAGAAGTCGGCCACGCTCTACAGCGAGCACCACGACTTCATGTCCTCGTTGTTCTGCTCCATCGTCGTAAGCAGGCAGTGGACGGAGGCCGACGCGCTCTTCTATCAGGAAACACTGCTCTCGCCAACCATCGACGTCGTCGACGTGCAGATGCTTGTCAGCGCCATCATGCTGTCGGCCATGAACAATGCAGACCCACTGAAACTGGCCACGCTCCTCCATGTCTACCGCCACACCGACGCAGAGCAGGTGCGCCAGCGCGCCTTGGTGGGGTGGGTGTTCTGTCTTTCCTCGCGCCACGGCACGCCGGCGCTGACAGCATCTATTCGCGAAATATGTCAGGACGAACAGACCGTTCGCCAGCTTCTGGACATGCAGAAGCAGATGATTTTCTGCATGAAGGCCGATGCCGATTATGAGCACATCAGCCGCGACATCATGCCGACACTCATCAAAAACAACAATTTCAACATTACGCGCCAAGGCATCATCACCGAAAAAGAAGACGACCCCATGGAGGATATCCTCGACCCGGGCGCCGCCGACCGACGCATGGAAGAGATGGAAGAGAGCATCCAGAAGATGATGTCCATGCAGAAGGCTGGGTCTGACATCTATTTCGGTGGCTTCTCCCAGATGAAGCGTTTCGCTTTCTTCTATCAGCTGGCCAACTGGTTCACACCCTTCTATGCTGAGCATCCTGGTCTTTCGGCTGTCAATGCCAAGCTCAAGAATCGTCGGTTCATGAACAATCTGCTGGAAAGCGGACCTTTCTGCGACAGCGACAAATACTCGTTTGCACTGGCCATGTCGAGCATTATCGACCGTCTGCCAGAGAACATGAGGTCGCTCCTCGACAACAGCGAGGCCCTGGGGCCCATTGCACCGCCCGAAGAACAGCAGACGCCTGCCTACATCCGCCGCATGTACCTGCAGGACCTCTATCGTTTCTTCAGACTCTATCCACAGCGCAACAACCTCAGGAATCCGTTTGATGCCGAACATGCTGTGTTCGCGGCATCTCCCGTATTCACATCGACACTCCTCACCAAGCACTATGCCAGCCTCTGCATGTTCTTCAGAAAGCAGAAGAACATGATGGCCTTTGGGGAACTCATTCATCAGTATTATGACAATGACGACGTGAACTGCAAGCTGCTTCGTGCCACCTATTTCCTCGAATCCAACCAACCCTCCATGGCCAGACCCGAACTGGAACGGCTTCTTGAACTCGATCCCGAGCACGAGCGCGGACTCCTGCTCCTGGCCAGAACATGTTTCATGGAAGAGGACTACGAAGAGGCTGCCGACCTTTATGGAAAGCTGCACAAGCGGCTGCCGCAAAACAAGAACTACGCGCTCAACTACTGTCTGGCGCTTTGCAAGAACGGCGATTACCAGTCGGCTGTGACTCTGCTCTATCAGCTTGACTATGAACACCCCAACCAGCCCGACATCATGCGTATTCAGGCGTGGGCTTTGATGGGAACAAAAAAACTGGAACAAGCTGAGCGCGTCTATTCTCGTCTTCTCGACAACGCATCGTCCCGTCCGGCACCTGACAGTTCTCCCGCCGGAACCCAGCCTTCCCCTGTCACCCAACAGCCAGACTATCTCAATGCCGCTTATTGCCAATGGTTCAAAGGAGACATCGCCAAGGCAGTTGTCTACCTGAAAGAGTATGTCAAGGATGAGGACGTGAACCTCGACGAGGACTTCGCCAACGACCTGGATATGCTCTCGCTCTATCAGATCAGCGACACCGACCTCATCCTCATGCGCGACCTCGTCATGACGCGCTGAGCCTTTTCTTTCCATCGATACGAAGAAAACAAGCCACCTTTCGGATGCCTTGTAGTTCACCGTTTGCAGAGTCAACGGTTGGTCATTTGGAACCAGGATGATGTTTTCTGCCAGATTTTTGTCGTTAATCTGTCAGTTTCAGCAAATCAATCTGACGTCTTAAGGAAACAAATCCATTGGTTTTGTTCAGCCATTCCATTGATTTCGTTGAACAATTCCATTGATTTCGTTCAACGATTCCATTAGTCTTGTTCTGTGGTTTTGTCGGTTTGCTTGTCAATAAGCGTTGTCTTGCCGGATTAGTTTTGTAGGTTTCGGTGCAAAAAACTGCGTGAAAAAGGGTGATGAAAGGTGAGTGTTGACAACAAAACGGAATACTTACAAGGCAATGCATCACAGGAACGGTGCCAGAAGATGGGCAAACCATCCGACGAATTTCTTCCAGGGGGAGCGCCATTTATTCCAGGATTCTTGCGTGAGACGGAATGAGTCGGCCTTGTCGCGGTCGAACATATCCGAGAGTTCCTTTGTAGTGCATGGGTCCACGATGACTGCGTTTTCCTCATAGTCCCAACGAAGTGAGCGGGCATTGAGGTTGGCACTGCCAACGGTACAAAAGCGTCCGTCTACCATAATGACTTTGGTATGGTGGAACCCAGGCTGGTATATCCAGACCTCGGCCCCATGCTTCATCAGCCTGTGCACGTTGTAGAACACACAATCGGGCGTCAGGGGAATGTCGCTATGACTACTCACCATGATTTCCGTCTTCACGCCTCGGCGTATGGCCTTTCGCAGGGCGCGTTTCAGTTTGTGGTTGAGCGTGAGGTAGGGATTCACGAGCTTGATGCTGTCTTGCGCGTCGTTGATGGCGTCGAGATAGAACTGGCGGATGATTCTATTGCTGGTCTTGGGCTCGCGGTTGATGATTCCCACGAGTTTATGGCCCGCCGTTGCCGTCGTGTCGGGCTTCAGATGCTGAAAGTAGGATGGGGTAGTGTAACCGCGATAGTATTGTTCGCCACTGATGGTTTCGCCAGTGACTCGTTTCCACATCCTCATGAAGATGCGTTGCAGTGTGTTCACCTCGTCGCCTTCGATGCGGCAATGCATGTCGCGCCATGAGCCCACCATCTCGGTTCCCTTGATGTAATAGTCGGCCACGTTCATGCCACCGGTATAGGCAATCTTCCCGTCTATGATGACAATCTTGCGGTGGTCGCGGTTGAAGATGTCGTCAAACCACGGGAAACGTACGGGATTGTATTCGTAAATCTGGATTCCTCTTTCGCGCAGGTTCCTGATGTGATGCTTTTTCAGTGGCTGGTTGTTTGACGAATTGCCGAATCCGTCGAACAAGGCTCTGACGACCACACCTTCGCGAACACGCTCGGCAAGAATGTCGAAAAGAAGGTCGGCTATGGAGTCGTTGCGGAAATTAAAGTACTCGAGATGGACAGAACTGCGCGCCTGTTGGATGGCCTTGAACATGTCGTCGAACTTCTCCTGACCGCTACAGAGAAGTGTCACGGAGTTGTCGTTGGAGAACGTCACGCCTTGGGCTTGCAGCTGGTGAACAATCAGGGAGTCGGACGGAAGAATGTCTTCTGTGGTATCACCGGAGGAGGGGAGTATTTTGGCGAGGAGAAAGAAAACGAGCATAGAGATGCGTAGGGCGAAGAATGAAACTTCGCCCCCTTTGTGGGATACATTGTTATGACGGGTGAAAAATCTCATGAACAAGTTTTCTTTATGCTCCTGTGTAAACTAAATCATGCACGAATAGTGATCGACGACACCTAGCAGGTGGCGCTCCTGGTCGACAACGAGCACCGTGTGTATCTTGTTGCGGTGCATGATTTTCTGGATTTCTGTTATCTTCGTTGTTGGAAGAACGCATTTCGGGTTGCGTGTCATGATGTCGGCAACGGTCTTGTCGAAGAACTCTGCCTGCCATTTCTCCATGGCTCGGCGGATGTCGCCATCGGTAATGAGGCCCGTCACTACGCCTTCTTCAACAGAAACGCCCAGTCCCAGCTTGCCTTTGCTGACATGGATGATGGCCTCGCCGAGGTGCATCTCCTTGGGAATGATGGGCAGGTCGTCGGAGCGCATGACGTCTTGGGCGGTCGTGAGCAGTCGTTTGCCAAGCTCGCCGCCAGGATGGAACTGAGCGAAGTCGCGGGGGCGGAAGTGGCGGAGCTCCATCAATGCGATGGCCAGCGCGTCGCCCATGACGAGCTGCGCCGTGGTGCTGCTGGTGGGGGCAAGGTTGAGCGGGCAGGCCTCTTTCTCAACATGCACGTTCAGGTGTACCGTTGAATACTTCACGAGCAGTGAGGCTGGGTTGCCACACATGCCGATGATGGGAATCTTCATGTGCAGGACCAGCGGAATGAAACGCAGGAGTTCGTCGGTCTGGCCAGAGTTGCTGATGGCCAGTACCACATCGTCGGATGTCATGACACCCAGGTCGCCGTGATACACGTCTAACGGATTGATGAAAAACGAAGGTGTTCCTGTGCTGCTGAGTGTTGCTGCAATCTTCGCACCGATATGTCCACTTTTGCCGACACCTGTGACGATGACCTTCCCTTTGCAGTTGTGCATGATCTCTACGGCTTGGTCGAAATGCTCGTCGAGTTGTGGTATCAGGCCCATTACAGCCCCTGCTTCATCCTTGATACATTGGATGGCGTATGCTCGTGTCTCTTTCATTCTTGGTTATTTAATCAGTTCTTTGACGAGTTCCTCCAGTTTGCTGAGCTCCAGCATGTTAGCTGCATCGCTAAGGCCTTTGTCTGGTTCAGGGTGAACCTCAAGGAAATAGCCAGTCGCCCCAAAGGCCTTTGCGGCCAGGGCCATGGAGGGAACAAAGCGGCGGTCGCCACCTGTCTTTCCGTTGCTGCCACCTGGGCGTTGCACAGAATGGGTGCAGTCCATGATGACTGTGGGGACAATCTCAAGCATGTCAGGAATGTTACGGAAGTCCACAACAAGATTGTTGTAGCCGAAGCAGTTGCCCCGTTCGGTAAGCCATACCTCTGAGGCACCGGCATCGCGTGCTTTTTCAACAGGGTACTTCATGTCCGTGCCTGATAGGAACTGAGCCTTCTTGATGTTGACAATCTTGCCAGTCTTGGCCGCAGCTACGAGCAAATCGGTCTGACGACACAAGAATGCAGGAACCTGAATGACATCGCAAACCTCGCCCACAGGGCGGGCCTGCCAGCTCTCGTGTATATCCGTAAGAATGCGGAGACCATATTCCCGCTTGATGTCGGAAAGCATTTCAAGACCCTTTTCTATTCCAGGTCCTCTGAAAGAGTGGATGCTGGTGCGGTTGGCCTTGTCGAACGAAGCCTTGAAAATGATATCGGTGCCATACACCTTATTTATATATAATAAAGTCTGGGCCACAGTCCGGAGCAGACTCTCTGACTCGATGACGCATGGGCCAGCTATGAAAATCGGTTCGTTTCGCATGTTTCTATCAGTTTTGACACGGCAAAATTAGCAATAATTACTGAATTAGCGTGAAAAAAAAGGAAAAACTTGGCATTTTCAAAAATAATAGCTATCTTTGCACACTAAAAATAACAAATAAGTCGTTATAGAGCAAAAACAATCGTTATGAAAGTGAGAAAAGTATGGCAGCTCGCTATAGCTACCCTCTTGCTGGCGTCGTGTAAGACCCCGGCAGGTATTACGTATTTTCAGGATCTTAACAACGGACAAATTGATGCCGTCAAGTATAATGAAGGTATCAGGCTGAAACCACAGGATAAGATTTCTATCATTGTAAAGAGTAAGAATCCGGAAATCTCCAATCTCTTTAACTTACCATACATCACAGGCTATGTGGGAGAATCGACAAAGACAGGTTCTTCTGTTAATGGAAGAATCTCTGGTTATACAATTGATGAAAAAGGAGAAATCGACTTCCCCGTACTTGGCCGGTTGAAAGTGGCAGGAATGACACGCGACGAACTCGAGCGTTATATCAAGAGACTTGCAGAAGAGTCGAACCAGGCTAAGGATTTGGTGGTTATCGTAGAGTTCCTGAATCTTCATTTTACTGTGTTGGGCGAGGTCTCTCGTCCTGGTGAGGTGACGTTCAGTCAGGACAAGATTTCCATTCCGCAGGCCTTAGGTCTTGCTGGCGATATGACGCTCTATGGACGGCGCGACAGCGTCTTCATCTATCGTGATAACAATGGCAACCGGGAGACGTATGTGGTCAACATGCTGGATGGAAAATCAATGGCACAGTCACCTGTGTATTATCTGCAGCAGAACGACATTATTTATGTTCAGCCGAATGACTACAGAAAGCGTCAGTCTACGGTAAATGGAAACAATTTACAATCTACGTCTTTCTGGCTTTCATTCACGTCGGTGCTCACCACCGTTGCTGTTTTCTTGTTTAAATAATCCCATTAAAGAGACATGGCTACTCAAAATAAAAACAACACACCTCAGCAGAATCAGTTCAGCATAAAAGACTTCGCAAGCTTGTGCCTTAGCAAATGGCCTTGGTTCGTGGCATCGCTCCTTATAGCAATGACGCTGGCATTCTTGTATCTGAAAAAGAAACAACCTATTTATACCCGTACCACGGAGGTCATGATCAAGGAAGACGGAAAGAGCGGGTCTTCTCTTGGAAGTCAGCTTGGAAGTCTTGGCGAAATGGGCATGTTCAATTCTTCGTCAAATGTCAACAACGAGCTGCTTGCCATCAAGTCACCCTATGTGATGCTCGAAGTGGTGAATCGACTGCATCTGGACGTGAACTACACAATCGGACGCTTTAGAAAAAGAACGTTGTATGGCCACAATCTGCCCGCCATCGTGACGCTTCCCAAAATGGGCGAGTATGACTATGTCAAGATGAAGCTAGGGCTCAAGGCAAACGGTACATTTGTCCTGTCAGATATTGAAAAGAACGATACCGTTTATGAAGGGGAGTATGGTAGTCATCTGAATGCTACCGTAAAGACGCCCATCGGCAAGATTATGGTTTCGCCTGGTCTGGCATGGAACATGGTGACGAATGATATGAATATCACAGTAACACGTGTGTCTCCTCTGATTACACGTCAGAACTGCGTTGCCAAGATGAATGCCTCGATAGAGGATAAGAAAGCTGCTGTGATTCTCATGTCGTATCAGGACGTTTCGACAGACCGTGCCGATGACATTCTCAATACGGTTGTGCAGGTCTATCAGGAATTCTGGATGAAGGACAAGAACCAGATTGCTAACAGTACTTCCCGGTTTATCGACGAAAGACTTGATGTGATTGAGAAGGAACTGGGAAATGTGGACAGCGATATTTCTGCCTATAAGAGCCGTAACATGATTCCCGACATTGAGGCATCAACACGAATGTCAATGGCTAACGCAAACGAAGCTGGAGCGAAATTGGTTGACCTCAATAACCAGTTGTACATGGTTACTTATATTAAGGAGTACGTGCAAGACAATTCGAAGCGGAAACAGCCGCTTCCCTCTGGTATGGTACCTCAGAATCCTAGTCTGGAGTCGCAGATCAACTCATACAACAGCCTTGTTCTTGAGCGCAACAGCCTTGTGTCGAGCAGTAGTGAAGGAAATGCGTTGGTTGTTGATATGGATTCTCAGATTGCTGCTGTCCGTCAAGCCATCTCTGCATCACTCGACAACGCAATCAAGCAATTGAAAATACAGATTTCTGGTATTCAGGGACGCGAGAACCAAAACAATGCCCAGGTGGCATCGAGTCCTACTCAGGCTAAGCATCTTCTTTCTGTAGAACGTCAGCAAAAGGTGAAGGAAGCACTCTATATCTTCCTGTTGCAGAAACGTGAGGAGAACCAGTTGTCGCAGGCCTTCACGGCTTATAATACACGCATCATTACTCCGCCTATGGGTGGCTTGCTGCCGTCTTCCCCCAACAAGCGAAACATCATGATGCTGGCCTTCATGCTGGGACTGCTCTTGCCTGCCGCCGTCCTGTATCTGATGGAGATTCTTAATACAAAGATCAGAGGCAAGAAAGACATCGAAGACCTCAGCGTACCGTTCATTGGTGAGGTGCCCTTGTATGGTGATAAGAAGAAACGTTCTGAAGCTGAGACCAAGATACTCGTTCAGCCTAAGAAGCGCAATATGATTAACGAGGCCTTCCGTGTGGTTAGAACCAATATCGAGTTTATGGCCAACAGCTATGAGAACGCAAAGGTGTTCATGGTTACTTCTATCAACGTTGGTAGCGGTAAGACATTCCTCACCATCAATATGGCTTCGTCGTTTGCCATCAAGGAAAAGAAGACGATCGTTATCGACCTTGATATACGAAAGGCTTCCTTGAGCAGATACCTCAGAACTGGAGTGAAGAAGGGCATCTCTTCTTATCTCTCTGGACAGGAGACCGACTGGAGAAAGCTGATTGCTCATGCAGATGAGTGTCCCGGACTGGATGTCCTGCCTTGCGGAACAATACCACCGAACCCTGCAGAATTGTTGTCGAATGGAAAACTTGACAAACTAGTTGAGGAACTGAGGGCCGAATACGATGTCATATTCCTTGACTGCGCACCTGTTGATGTCGTCGCTGATACGACAATTGTCGCAAATCTTGCTGACATCACCTTGTTCATCATCCGCACCGGACTCTTAGACAAGGATTTGCTGCCTGTCATAGAAGAGTACTATCAGAGCAAGAAGCTGAAGAACATGGCCGTCATACTGAACGGAACGGAAGTGGTGAAGAGCAAGTATGGCTACCATCGAAGAGGCTATGGTTACGGCTATGGTTATGGAAGCAAAGCTTATGGGTCTTATACGGAGGAAGACTGATTTGCATAATTAGAAATAAAGCGGAATTCTGAGATGAAGGTTTAAACATGACATAGCAGAATTCCGCTTCTCATTTTATTTGTATATATGTGGTTTTTATCAAACTCAGTTAAAGTTGGCGATAGCGGTCTTCTTGAAGGAATGACCGACTATCACTGCCATTTGTTGCCAGGTGTTGATGATGGCGTTCAAAAGACCAGCGAAACGCTTGAGATACTCAGTCTGTGGGAAAAGGCAGGTGTCAATAAAATCTGGCTTACACCTCATATTATGGAAGACATTCCAAATACGCCAGAAGACCTTCAGCTTGAGTTTAATAAGCTTAAGGAACAGTATGAAGGTAACATTGAGCTATTCCTAAGTTCTGAGAACATGATGGATAATCTCTGTTCTTCACGATTGAAGGAAAAACGTCTTCTTCCGTTAGGAACTGAGAAAAACCATCTTTTGGTGGAAACATCATATTTCAATCCTCCTTACGATATGGATGAAATCCTGTTCAATGTGATAGGATTAGGTTATTCTCCTGTTTTGGCTCATCCAGAACGATATGTCTATATGAACATAGACGACTACAAAAACCTTAAAGATCGGAAGATTCTGTTCCAGCTTAATATTCCTTCATTGGTAGGCGCATACGGAGATAGTGTAAAGAAAAAAGCGGAAATGCTGTTGGATAAGGGCTATTACGAGTTGTATGGAACTGATACCCACAGCATTCGTTTTGTAAAGTTCTTCTTAAACGCAAAGATCAGTAAAAAAACGGCCAAGGATGTCCGTGCGTTAATTGATTCTAATACAATTTAGTAGATAGGATGAAAAGAAATGTAGCTCTTATAACAGGTATTACAGGTCAGGATGGATCGTATCTTGCAGAGTTTCTCATTGGCAAAGGCTATGAGGTCCATGGCTTGTTGAGAAGGAGTTCTTCTTTCAATACAGGAAGAATAGAACACCTATACTTGGATGAGTGGGTGCGTGACATGAAGAAGGCTAGGCTTGTCAATCTGCACTGGGCAGACATGACGGACTCTTCTTCACTTATCAGGATTATCTCATCTGTAAGACCAACGGAAATATACAACCTTGCAGCGCAAAGTCATGTCAAGGTAAGTTTTGACGTTCCAGAGTATACTGCCGACACAGATGCCGTAGGTGTGCTTCGACTGTTGGAGGCTATTCGGATTGTTGGTATAGAGAAAGAATGCAAAGTCTATCAGGCTTCAACATCTGAACTGTATGGTAAAGTTCAGGAAGTGCCGCAAAAGGAAACAACCCCATTCTATCCAAGAAGCCCTTACGGCGTTGCCAAGTTGTATGGCTTTTGGATTATGAAGAACTATCGCGAAAGCTATGACATGTTCTGCTGCAATGGAATCCTTTTCAATCATGAGAGTGAAAGAAGAGGCGAGACATTCGTCACACGAAAGATTACGCTTGCAGCTGCGAGAATAGCCCAGGGATATCAAGACAAACTGTATCTAGGCAACCTGAATTCATTACGTGACTGGGGTTATGCAAAAGACTATGTGGAATGCATGTGGCTAATTCTACAGCAAGAGCAGCCCGATGATTACGTTATCGCAACAGGAGAATACCATTCAGTTAGAGAATTTGCAACACTTGCGTTCCAACATGCAGGCATAATTCTGGAGTGGCAAGGAGAAGGCTTGAATGAGAAAGGTGTTGATAAGAAAACAGGTAAGGTGCTGGTCGAAGTCGACCCGAAATATTTCCGTCCGGCAGAGGTCGATCAGCTGCTTGGCGATCCGACGAAGGCTAAGACCATGCTTGGATGGAATCCTAGGAAGACACCGTTTGAGGAACTTGTCAGAATCATGGTCGCTCACGACATGAAGTTCGTAAGGAAACTGTATTTGAAAGCAAAAATGGAGGATTGAAAGGCCGATGTTAGACAAGTCAAGCAAGATATACGTGGCGGGTCATCGCGGGTTGGTGGGTTCTGCTATCTGGAAAAGTCTTTTGGCAAAGGGCTATACTAATTTGGTGGGAAGAACTCATTCCGAATTAGATTTAACAGACCAAATGGCCGTGAGGCATTTCTTTGACGAAGAGAAACCAGACGCCGTGGTATTGGCAGCCGCATTTGTAGGGGGAATCATGGCGAATTCGCTATATCGGGCAGATTTCATCATGATGAACATGAAAATCCAGTGTAATGTTATCAGTGAAGCCTATGCTCATGGAGTGAAAAAACTCCTTTTCCTTGGTAGTACTTGCATCTATCCTAAAAACGCGCCACAACCAATGAGTGAAGATGCACTTCTTACTTCTCCCTTGGAATATACCAACGAGGAATATGCTATCGCGAAGATTGCTGGACTCAAGATGTGCGAAAGCTATAATCTGCAATATGGCACCGATTATATTGCCGTGATGCCAACCAATCTTTATGGGCCCAACGACAACTTCCATCTGGAAAACAGCCATGTCTTGCCTGCCATGATGCGAAAGATATATCTTGCAAAACTGCTCAACGACCATCATTGGAATGCTGTTAGGGCTGATTTGAAAAAGCGCCCCGTACAATTCAAGAAAAACGGAACCGTTCAGATTGTTGATGATTGTGCAGAGCAGGAAGATATAGTGGCAGCCTTGGCTCATTATGGTATCTATACAAACAAAGTTGAATTGTGGGGAACTGGTACTCCTCTCCGTGAATTCTTGTGGAGCGAAGATATGGCAGATGCATGTGTCTATCTTTTGCTCAACGTCAGTTTCAGCGATATAATAGGAATTGAGAAGTACTCTTCTGTTTTCTATGGCACATCTGTCGATGGCGACGTCAATCGTAATTCCTCTGAAGGACGTGGAGGCGCAATCCCTTCATTGGGAGAAATACGAAACTGCCATATCAATATTGGAACAGGAAAGGAATTGACCATTCGGGCGCTTTCCCAGTTAGTGGCAAAGACTGTTGGCTTTGAAGGACAGATTGTCTTTGACAAAACAAAGCCAGACGGTACACCAAGGAAGACCATCAACGTCGACAAACTCCATCGGTTGGGATGGACTCACACGGTGGAGATAGAAGAAGGTGTCGAAAGACTGTTTAAATGGTATCAACAAAGTATCACATAAAAAGAGAATGACATGAAAGGAATCGTTTTAGCTGGTGGTAGTGGCACCAGGCTTTATCCCATCACAAAAGGAATCAGCAAGCAGCTGATACCTATTTTTGACAAACCGATGATCTACTATCCAATTTCTGTTTTGATGTTGGCTGGTATCAGAGACATCCTGATAATATCCACACCCGTAGATTTGCCAGGTTTTAAAAGACTGTTAGGCGATGGCTCAAATTTCGGCGTTCGTTTCGAATACGCAGAACAACCTTCTCCAGATGGATTGGCACAGGCATTCATCATAGGTGAACAGTTCATAGGCAATGACTCAGCATGTCTGGTGTTGGGCGATAACATCTTCCATGGAGCAGGTCTTTCGTCATTGCTTAAGCAGGCGGTGATAGATGCTGAAGAAAACTCGAAAGCTACCGTTTTTGGCTATTGGGTAAGTGACCCAGAACGTTATGGAGTGGCAGAGTTCGACAAAGAAGGCAATTGCCTTTCCATTGAGGAGAAACCGAAATGTCCCAAAAGCAACTATGCCGTCGTCGGCTTGTATTTCTATCCCAATAAAGTCGTCGACATAGCGAAGCACATCAAGCCTTCCGCGCGTGGCGAGTTAGAGATTACTACTGTCAATCAGGAGTTCCTGAAAGCCCACGAACTAAAGGTTCAGACGTTCGGCCGTGGTTTCGCGTGGCTGGACACAGGAACACACGACAGTCTTGCTGAAGCATCGACTTTTGTAGAGGTAATCGAAAAGCGCCAGGGACTGAAAATCGCTTGTCTCGAGGGCATCGCCTTTCGGAAAGGCTGGATTACTTCTGAGAAGATGAAGGAAATGGCGCAGCCAATGATTAAGAATCAATATGGTCAGTATCTCTTGAAAGTTATCAGTGAAGTAGAGAATACTGGGCAGGAAAACCTTAGTTTTTAAACAGGAATGAACGTAATAAAGACAGATATTGAGGACGTCTTCATCATTGAGCCTCGCGTCTTTGAAGATGAGCGTGGCTACTTCTTTGAGTCCTACAATCAAAAGGAATTTGATGAAAAGGTAAGGCCTGTTCGCTTTGTGCAGGACAATGAGAGTAAGTCCTCCTATGGAGTTCTTCGCGGACTTCATTTTCAGAAAGGCAATCACAGTCAGAGCAAGTTGGTACGTGTCGTGAAAGGGCGTGTACTTGATGTCGCTGTTGACATACGAAAAGGTTCTCCGACATTTGGTAAACATGTGGCCGTAGAGTTAACGGGTGAGAATCATCGCATGTTTTTCATTCCGAGAGGTTTTGCACACGGTTTCAGTGTTTTGAGCGAAGAGGCCGTTTTCCAATATAAATGTGATAATCTGTATTGTCCGTCGAGCGAAGGTGCAATTGCATGGGATGATGCGTCTTTGGGCATTGATTGGAAAATACCATCAGAGGACGTTGTGTTGAGTGAAAAAGACAGAAGACACCCAAAGCTGAAGGATTCCGATTACTTATTCGATTATAACGAGAACCTTTATCTTTGATTACTTGTGATAGGTTTCTTCAATGCTTATCGCATCTTCACCGACAAGGTTAATAAGTCAGATCAGAAACCGTTGAAATAAAAAAGAAGAACGCGGCCAATGTCAACGATTGGCCGCGTTCTTCTTTTATATACTGTGTGGAACAATTTCCACTTTCTTGATGTAATAGTTGATGATGGCGTGAAGAATGTACCAGATGGCGAAGTCAATGATGGCTATGAAAGTGATGTTCATCCATTTGTTCAGGAAATAGTTCAGTAGCACATAGAACATTGCAACGACAATGATTGTGATGGGCACATACCGTTTGCGCATGCCTGCTCTGAGCAGTTTGTGATGGATGTGGTTCCTGTCTGGTTTGAACGGATTCCGGCCTTTTCGTATGCGATGCAAGGCAACCCTGATGACATCCAGGAGAGGTACTACAAGCGAACTGACGGCAACAATCACATGGTTTGTCACGAACTTCCCTTCAATGCCTGTCAGGCAGATTCTGAGCGTAAGGAAACTGAGGATGAAGCCCAGTGTGAGACTGCCGGTGTCGCCCATAAACAACTTGTGCCCATGCTGCTGGTTTCCAAAGACATTGTAGAACCAGAAAGGAAGCAGAACACCAAGTGTAGAGATAGAAACCAACGCATAGATGAGCTGCCTTTCCTTGATGAAGATGATGCTGAACACCGCCAGGGAGATGCTCACAAGTCCTGACGCAAGACCGTCGATGCCGTCAATCAGATTGAAGGCATTGGTGATGTACACAACAACAAAGACGGTCAGGGGATAGCCTACGAGCGGTGAGATGCCATAAATGCCCAGGAAACCGTTCAAGTCGTGAATCCACAGGCCAGACAACGCAAGCATCATACCACAGATAATCTGAGCAAGAAACTTGGACCGATAGGAGATGCCTATCATGTCGTCGCCCACACCAACGACATAGAGAATGCAGGATCCTGCCAGCAAAAAGAGAAATTCTACGAGAACGATACGTTCAGGAATGTGGATGATATCATACCCCAGCAGATAGCGAATTGCCATGAGCAGCGCAATGGTCACCGTTATGGTGGGGAAGAAAGACAAACCTCCCAGACGAGGAATGGGCGTGTCGTGGATTTTCCTGCTGTCGGGAATGTCGTATAGCTGATGCTTATGCGAAATCACCAATATCCTCGGAATGATGATGATGCCCGATATCAGTGAGAACACGAAGGCGCAAATCAGGAATTTATAGGCTGCTGGCATGGTATCGATCGTTGAATATAATTATAGGCTCAGAAGTTCCACCAGTGTTTTTTCTCAGGTTTGTCTTCTATTCTTGCATACCTTTCTTTAATAATGTCACTGTATCGCTTGTGCTCTTTGATGATGCGGTAGATGGTTCCCCAGTCAGGCAGTCCGCCAATATTCCTGTCATCGATGAAATAGTCTACCTTCAGTTTGCGCGAGAAGTGGTTGTTCTTTTCCGGCGTCTCTTCGGGGTAGTCGTTGTTGACAGCATAGAAGTCAACGCCACGCTCATGACACCAGTCAATGGCTTCTTGAAGCAGGTCACCTTCACGAACCGTCCACAATATCAGCTGATGCCGGTCTTCAATCAACTGGCGTAGTGTTTCGGTCGCGAACGGGAGTTCGCGACCGATTTGTGGATACTTATGTTCTACGATGGTTCCATCGAAATCTACAGCTATAGTCATACCAAAACAGTTTGAAATTATAGGGTTATCTCTTCACGGAGTTGTCGTTCTCATCATGATAATGGCTATTGCTGTAGTTGCCATACGAACCGTAGGCACCATAGCTTCCGTACGAACCATATTGTCCGTAGCTGCCATAGCGTCCATACTTGCCGTATGTGCCGTAACGTCCATAGCGTCCATACTTGCCATAGCGTCCGTAGCCATAGTAATAACCATATTTCTTCTTCGACATGTCAATGCCGTTGATGACGATCGACATGTTGGGAAGCTTGTTCTCGGCGTTCAGTCCGTTGATAAGGTCGAAGCTGCTCTTCGGCGTGTAGTCGGCACGGCACATGTAGACCGTCACATCGCAGACGCGGCCAATCTGCAACGTATCCGTTACCAATCCCACAGGAGCCGTGTCGACGATGACATAGTCGTAGTGCTCGCGGAGTATGTCCATAACGATGTCCAGTGATGAACGCGACACTAGCTCGGTTGGGTTTGGCGGAATGGGACCAGCCAGAAGAAGGTCCAGGTTACCGTGAACGCCAGAGGGCAGAATCTGCTCTTTCACTTCCTCCCACGTGGGCTTCTCGTGGGTGAGCAGCACGGTGATACCGTTATGATGGTTGTCTATCTCGAACTGCTCGGCCAGACGGGGCTTACGGATGTCAAGACCCACCAGAATGACTCTTTTCTTAAGAAGGGCGAAGCTCACTGCCAGGTTGGCGGCATTGAAGGTCTTACCTTCACCCGACGTGGTCGAGGTAAACAAGACGACCTTTTCGTTCTCCTTCATCATGAACTGAAGGTTGGTTCGCATCGACCTGAATATTTCTTCCATCTGGTTGTTCTTGTTCTCGTGCACCACGATGTCTCCCTTTGTCTTCACAATGTCGTTGGCCACGGCCACGTCGGCCAGAATTGGCAGATCGGTCAAAGTGGCTACGTCATCGTGTCCTTCAATCCTGTAGCGGAAGAAGTAGGCAAGGAAGATGATGAGTCCGGGAATGGCGATACCAAGAGCCAGTGCAATGAGATAAGTCATGTTCTTCACCGGACTGACCTGTCCGCCGTATTTAGGCTCGTCGATGAGTCGTCCCTTGTCAGCGGTAGATGCCAGTGAGATGGAGTTCTCTTCACGCTTCTGGAGAAGGGTCAGATACAGTCCCGACTTCACTTCCTGCTGACGACCTATCTGTGTGAGGATACGCTCCTGGGCTGGTGTGCGGCTGATTTCGCTTGTGTAGCGACCGTGCTGGGCTGCGGTGGCATCGCGCTGAATCTCCATGCTCCTGCGGGCCTGCGACAGCGACTGCTTGATGCTGCTGGCAAGGTCTTCGAGCTGCTGGGTGAGCGGCTCCACGGCCGGGCTGTTCTCGGCAGCGGTGCGCAACAGGCGGTTTCTCTCAAGCACAATCCTGTTGTATTCGGCGATGAGTGAGGTGGCAACACCGTCGCCAATCGAGACATTCGGAATGAGCTGTGACTTGTTGGCAGTGTTCACCACGCTTGACACCTCGTTGATGAGGGCAATCTGCGTGTTTGCCTCGTTCAGACGCTGTTCCGTAGCATTGGCGTTGGCCGTTGAGGCACCGGCGTTTGCTCTCACATCGTAGATGTTGTTGGCACGCTTGATGCTCTCGATGGCACCGTCGGTGCTTCCCAGTTCGGCATTGATCTTGGCCAGACGGTCGTTGATGAACTCCTCTGTGCGAATGGCAATCTCGTTCTTGTCCTCGTTGGCCTGACGGTTGTAGCAAACCACCAGCTGGCGCAGATAGTCCATGGCGCGGGTGGGAATGGGGTCGTTCTTTGAAAGCACCAGCACCGCTGATCCTTCACTCACAGGTGCCACGCTCAGACTGGCGTATCGGCCAGCAGCCTGACGGGGCGAAGTGATTCTCACGCGGAGCACGTCGCCGTCTTTCATCGTGCTTCCGTTGGCATTGAATGTCAGGTAGCCGGCGTTCGTCCTGATGGTCACCGGAAGTTTGCTTACCTTACGGTTAATGCCGTATGGTCCTTTGCTCGAGAGCTCATCTACAGGCACGTAGTAAGTTCCTTCTATCTGATACTCCTGTCCCTCACGCGTAATCGTCAGGTTGATGGGAGCATTCATCTTCTCAAGATGCGTGGGGTCAATGTCCACAGTGATGGGCTGGTTGTTGTAGCATTCAATGTCGTGTATGCGACCTACGCTTTGATAGGTGACATACAGTTTCAGGTCCTTCACAGCCTGCTCGGCAATGGAGCTTGACTTGATGATTTCCGTTTCGTTCTCAATGCCATAGTTTTGCGTAATCTGTCCCAGTGTCGATGAACTCCTGATCAGGCTGGCATTCCTTCTGCTTCCGTCCTCGTCTTTGACGAGCATTTTCGCATAGGCGTTGTAAACCGGAATGGTGTAGCGCAGATACAGAAACGCTGCCGCCAGGCAAATGATGATGGACAGCAAGAACCAGTACCAGTTCAAGACAACGGCACGGTAGATGGCTGCAAGATTGAAAAAGGCCTTGCCTTCTTCTTGGGTTTCCTGCTGAATGCTTATTTCTTCAGACATAGTTGTTGGATGTGTTTAACAATATTTGTTTCCTGTTTAATATGCAATTCGCTTGCAAAGTTAATAATAAAACTCGAATGTTGAGCGATGAAATGGGAGAAATGTGTTTTTTTATTTTGTTTTTTCGCATTTTAGACGTACCTTTGCGCCATGAAATAAGGAATAAACTGAAAAAAACACTAAGAAATGAGCTTTATAAGTAAGTTATTTGGAAAAAAAGAAAACGAAGAGAAGAAGGCTGGGGGCATGGAAGACTTCATGACGCTGATACGCGTTTACTTCCAGGCTGCCATTGCCGAGAACGTGGGCATCTCCAACCTGGCCATGCTGCCTGACCTCAGGTTGTTCAAGACAACACTGAAGGTGCCAACCGTGAACAACAAGATTGGGGTGGGGGAGAAGAAGCGCTGCCGCACGTTGCTCACAGACCTGTATAAGACCGAAGACACGTTCTTCAAGGAAATAGACCAAAGCGTCAGGAAGAATTGTAGGAAGATGACCGACGTGCAGACGTATCTCATTCAGTTCCAGGGCTTTTCGCAGGATTTGATGATGTTAACCGGTAACCTCATGAAATTCAAGCTTCGCGTACCTTCTATATTTAAGAAGGCCATTTATACGATGACCGAGAAAACCGTTCACGACATTTTCAACAAGAACGATTTCACAGATGCCGGCGTCTTGAAGACCGTTGCCGCCATCCGTCAGTACGACAAGCGCCTGGGCTTCTCTGAGAAGTGGGTCACCGACTTCGTCTACCAGATTGTGATGCTGGCCAAGAAGGAACCGAAGCTAAAGGAAGAAGATAACAAATAACACGCGTTTGTATACGATGACAACCGGCGTTCCAGAGATGAATAGACTCAGGAGCGCCGGTCATTTTTGTTGCCGTCTTTTTTAAGTTTATATGGCGTCTTTTTTGAGTTTTGTTGCCGTCTTTTTTGAGTTTATACGGCATCTTTTTTTCATTATGTCAACATCATCGAGTCCCCGCGCCAAACTACTCGAGTCCCCGCGCCATCCTACTCGAGTCCCGTCGGCGTCCTACAGCAGTCCTTTTGGCGTCGGGACTCGAGTCCTCCAAACGAAAGATTCAACAAGGACTGCGGTTCTTTCCTCTAAATCCTTCAAAACAAATGACTTAGATATGTGATGTCTATACGGTGAAACAACCGTTGTTTTGGGGCTTCTGACAGACTTTTGTTCGCAGTTCTATCACAAATAATGAGCCGGAAAGATGCCGTGAGAGACGATTATTTTGTCCACCTAATACAATAAACGTGGTTTCGTTTTTGCCCTTTTTTGAGGTTTTTGATCGGCCAAAACACCCTAAAAATCATAAAATTGAGAAAATTCATGAAATAAATTTTGTGAAGTGAACAAAAATACCTAACTTTGCAACGAAAAGTATTAAACGTATTCTGATGGCAGAAGACAATAAGACTTTACGGCTGTTTACCACTCGCATGAGGCAGATGATTCTCCAATACAAACAAGTGAAAAAGGAGAACGAGGAACTCTATGCGATGGTTGATGCCCGTGACAACGAGGTAAAACAGCTCAAGTCGCAGTTGGAACAAGCCCAGAACGACTATAATAGTCTGAAGATGGCCAAGATGATCGAGATTACAGATGGCGACATGGAGTCGGCCAAAAAGCGATTGTCAGCGCTCATCAAGGACATAAACAAAAGTATCACGCTGCTATCTGAGCAGCAGTGATGAAGGCAATGGCAGAAGAAAGATTACACATAAGGTTGCACGTCTACGATACCGACATCCCCGTGAATGTAAAACGCGAGGATGAATATTTCTATCGTGAGGCGGCAAAGCTTATTTCAAATACGGTAAATACCTACGCTGATATCTACAAAGGGAGAAAAAGCGAGAAAGATTTGCTGTATATGGCGATGATTGATATTGCCCTTCGATACGAGAAAGAGAAGGGCAATAACGATACGTCGGAATATGATAGTATTCTCCAGGGCCTTATTTCCGAGATTGAGGAATGTCTCTGACGGCCTTCAGTTGGGTGAGAGTATTAACATATTCATTAAATATATAAACAGAAATGGTAATAACTATCGTTGCATCCGTAGTGGCACTGGCAATAGGTGTCGGCTGTGGATATTGGATTTTCCGACACGTGGTGACCGGGAAATATAACGAACTGATGGAAGCTGCCCAGAAAGAGGCTGAAGTGTTGAAAGAGAAAAAACTGCTCGAGGTCAAGGAGAAATTCCTCAACAAGAAGGCAGAACTGGAAAAGGAAGTGCAGCAGCGCAACCAGAAAATCCAGCAGAACGAGAACAGACTCAAGCAGCGCGAAATCAGCCTGAACCAGCGTCAGGATGAGATTGGACGTAAGAAACAGGAGGTCGATCAGGCACAGCAGCGCATCGACAATGAAAAGAAGCTCATCGCCGTGAAACAAGAGGAGCTGGAGAAAATGCAGCTCAAGGAGCGCGAGAAACTCGAGGAACTGAGTGGACTCAGCGCAGAAGAGGCAAAGAACAGACTCGTGGAAAGCCTGAAAGACGAGGCACGCACCGATGCTGCCAGCTACATCAATGAGATTATGGACGAGGCCAAGCTCAATGCCAATGCACAGGCCAAGAAGATCGTCATTCAGACCATTCAGCGTGTGGCAACGGAGACGGCCATTGAGAACTCGGTGAGCGTGTTCCATATTGACAACGACGAGGTGAAAGGTCGCATCATCGGTCGCGAAGGCCGTAACATCCGCGCACTCGAAGCTGCCGCTGGTGTGGAGATTGTTGTGGACGATACGCCCGAGGCCATCGTCATCAGCGCGTTCGACCCGATACGTCGTGAGGTCTGCCGTCTGGCACTCCACCAGCTCGTTTCCGACGGACGCATCCACCCCGCACGCATCGAAGAGGTGGTGGCTAAGGTGAAGAAGCAGCTGGAGAACGAGATTATCGAAACCGGTAAGCGCACTGCCATCGACCTCGGCATTCACGGACTCCATCCCGAACTGATTCGCATCGTCGGCAAGATGAAGTACCGTTCCAGCTATGGTCAGAACCTGTTGCAGCACGCCCGCGAGACTGCCAACCTCTGCGCCGTCATGGCTTCAGAGCTCGGACTGAATCCCAAGAAGGCAAAGCGCGCCGGACTGCTTCACGACATCGGCAAGGTGCCCGATGAGGAAAGCGAACTGCCCCACGCTCTCTATGGCGCAAAGATTGCTGAGAAGTTCAAGGAGAAGCCCGATATCTGCAACGCCATCGGTGCTCACCACGACGAAATGGAGATGCAGACGCTGTTGGCTCCCATCGTGCAGGTCTGCGACGCCATCAGTGGCGCACGTCCCGGTGCACGCCGCGAAATCGTTGAGGCTTACATCAAGCGACTGAATGACCTCGAAGCCATTGCCATGAGCTATCCTGGCGTTACAAAGACCTATGCTATTCAGGCCGGACGTGAGCTGCGCGTCATTGTTGGTGCCGACAAGATGGACGACAAGGAGACCGAGGCACTGTCGGGCGAAATCGCTACGAAGATACAGAACGAGATGACTTATCCGGGACAGGTGAAGATTACCGTCATCCGCGAGACTCGTTCGGTGGCTTACGCGAAGTAAGAAACGCAAAACCGCAGAACGCACAAAAGCGTACCCACATACCAGAGGTGCCGCTATTGTGTGTCCTGCGGTTTTCACATTATTATATTTATAGTATGACTAAATGAAACGTTATGAAAAACCAGAAAATGTATGAGGCCGACGACAAGATGATAAGTCTGATTGCCGACAATTACAACCTGTTGGAGAGTTTGGGCCGCTTCGGAATCAACCTTGGCTTTGGTGACAAAACGGTAAAGGAGGTGTGCGAAGACCAAGGCGTAGACACCTATACGTTCCTGGCCATCGTGAACTATTCCATCAATGGCTATCGCGAATTCGACGACAACGACCGCATGTCTGTCCCAACGTTGATCCACTATCTGAAAGCTTCGCATGAATATTTCCTCGACTATCAGCTGCCCAACATACGGAAGGAACTCAAGGAAGCGCTCGACGACAGCGACAATCTGGCAAGGCTCATCATGAAGATGTATGACTCATACGCCCACGAGATACGCACACACATGAAATATGAGGAGCAGACAGTCTTTCCCTATGTGAACACACTGCTCAGCAAAGAAGTGAAAGGCGACTACGACATCGACACCTTCTCAAAGCATCATGGGCAGACCACGCAGAAGCTGCGCGAGCTGAAGAACATCATCATTAAGTATCTGCCTAGCAACACACAGCGCAACAACCTGCTCACCACCGTGCTCTATGACCTCTACAAAAACGAGGAGTGGCTCGGTCAGCACGCCGAGGTGGAAGACTATATCTTCATTCCTGCCATACGACGACTGGAGCGTAAGTTGAAGCAAAACGACGTCAGCGTGAAGATTTCTAAGATGATTAGCCAGGGGCCAGAGTCGAACGAGGCACTCAGCGAGCGCGAGAAAGACGTCATTATTTCACTCGTGCAGGGTATGACCAACAAGGAAATTGCCGACCACCTCTGTATCTCTACCAACACCGTGATAACCCATCGGCGCAACATCGCACGCAAGCTGCAGATACACAGCCCGGCAGGTCTCACCATCTATGCCATTGTCAACAATCTGGTAGACATCTCATCCGTGAAGCTCTGACGGTTGTAATCAGGTGTCTATGTCTTCCTGATCTTCCTGTTCCTTGCAACTTGCGGCCGTGAATGACTGTGAAATGGAGGGGAAATGAAGATTTTTTCAAAAAAAGAGGCGAAAAATTTTGCTGGTTCGAAAAAAGTGCGTACCTTTGCAACCGCAATTCAGAAATGAAGTGAAACGGATGGTTCCGTAGCTCAACTGAATAGAGCATCTGACTACGGATCAGAAGGTTGTGGGTTTGAATCCCGCCGGAATCACAAAGAGAGGAAATCGAAAGGTTTCCTCTTTTTTCATGCTCCTATTTCTAGAGTCATTCGATATTGTTTGCGAAAGTGTCAGAACTGTACTACACCTATTCTCGCTGGATTCGCGAAAGGTTTCCTTTCAAGGTCCAGAAGATTTCAATTGATGCCGGTCTCGGTTGTCCTAATCGTGACGGCAGAATTGGGGTAGGGGGCTGCGTGTATTGCAACAACCGGTCGTTTAACCCTCGCTATTGTGACAGTCGTCAGTCTGTTGCCCAACAGTTGGAAGCAGGCAAGAGGTTTTTCAAGGGGAAATACGACAAAGCCCGTTTCCTGGCTTATTTTCAGGCACACACAAACACATACGGGGAGACAGCCAGACTGATGGCTCTATATCGTGAGGCATTGGAAGTTGAAGATGTTGTTGGCCTTGTGATTGGAACACGTCCTGATTGTCTCAACACGGAACTGCTAAATGAACTCGAGGCCCTGTCGCGAGAGACTTTCTTGATGCTGGAGTTTGGCATTGAGTCGGTGAGAGACGACACCTTACGACTCATCAATCGTGGCCATACGTTCAGCTGTTCGCGCCGTGCTATTGAGGAAACGTCGCGGCGTGGCATCTATACAGGAGGTCATGTCATACTTGGACTGCCTGGTGAAGACTGTTCTTCTATCCTGCAACAGGCCGATGTGGTTTCTTCACTTCCACTGGATGTGCTGAAGATTCATCAGTTGCAGGTGGTTTGTGACACACCGCTGGCTCGTCAATATGAGTCTGGCAAGCTTAGCCTTTTTGAAATGGAGGAATATATCGAGCTGCTGGCGTCGTATATTCAGAGGTTGCGACCAACACTGGCTCTTGAAAGATTTGTTTCTCAGTGTCCTGCCGATATGCTGAAAGCTCCTCGTTGGGGTGTCAAGCCGCAGGAGTTTGAAAGACGGCTGGAACAATACATGAAGGAAAGGGGTATGAGGCAAGGAGACAGTTTTCAAGGAGAAAAGAAAAGTGTACGCTAAACGCCCATGCCTGAGTAGTCGTTCATCTTGAGCAATTGCTCGATGGAAATGGAAGGATGACGCAACATGTAGGCATCAATTTTGTTGATGTAGTCGGACTTGAAGAAACGCTTTCCGATGGCATAGTTTGTCACCCACATCATCTTTCCCATGTGAAGGTCGCGCTCTTCCTGCGTGCGTGCCTCAAAGTCGTTCATGGGATATAGGCTGATAAGGTAGAAGCTGATGCAATCGGGCACAATGCTGTTTCTTGTCATCGATGCCCGTTGCTGGGCGTTGTAATAATCTTTGTAGAGCTCATAGTCCTGCCCGAGGTATTTGTCAAGAGATATGCCCACGGTGCCGTCTCCAATGATGATGCTTTGGTCGAGCGCAGTTATTTGCGAGTATATTTCAGGAATGGGGAAACCGGGAATCTGTTCACATAGCTTTTTGAAAGCCTGTTGCAACTGCAGGTTGATGTCATCCATGTTGGCATATTGCGCTTCGGCATCACTAATGATGGTCTGCAGCTTGGGGTTCTGGAAGAAAGCAAGGAAGCGGTTGTTCACCTCATGGTCGTTCACAGTGCCGAGTTTCAGCACATTCTCAATCAGTGTGCGTGTTTCCATGGGGTAATCGGTCTCCATCTGCTGCAAGGCAGAGAAGTCGCCGGTTGTAAGGTAGAGGCTTTCAATTCTGTCATAACGCTTCACAACCACTAAAGCCTCTTCGTCGTCTGCGTTAGGCTTTAGCTTCCACTGACACGCCGTCATAATGAAAACGGAAATCAGGAAGAATACGTATGACTTACAGTTCATTTATTGCCAAAAAAGCTAAATTTATTTTGCAAAAGTACTAAAAAATATTTTATTGTGCAAATTTTTAGATAAAAAGGTTTAATTTTTCTTTGCTTTTCTTTATCTTTCATTAACTTTGTAGGAAAAACAAACAAATGAAAAGAACTATATCTATTTGTGGGCTGTTGCTGTTGGCATGCTTTTCAATGGCGCAGACGTTGAAAGTAACCGTTACCAATCCGATGAAAGTGGAACGTAAAGATGTGCCCGTTGTTGTGAGTCTTTCTGACTATGGCAAGGTGAGGTCTGCGCTCGTAATGCTCAATGGCGTGGAAGTGCCGTGCCAGCTGGACGACCTCAATGGCGATAACGTGATGGATGAGCTTTGCTTCCATGCTAATATGGATAAAAAGGAAAAGAAAGAGTATGTCGTCACCCTTGAAAAGACCGGAAAGCCAAGGCAGTATAAAGAAAGGACGTTTGCGGAACTGATGCTGCGTAATCCGAAAGTCACCATCAAGAACAAGCACGACATCTTCCTTCACGAACTTACGGTGGAACGAGGCGTCAATCCTTATTCCATTGTCCATCATCACGGTGTGGCCTTTGAGAGTGAGCTCATCGCCATGCGAATCTATTTCGATCACAGACAGACTGTTGATCTCTATGGAAAGAATCACAAGGCTCTTGAAATTAAGGACACGCAGTTCTATCCTGACGAAACACAGCTTGCCAATGGTTATGGTGATGATGTCCTGTGGTGCGGTACAAGTTTCGGACTTGGTGCTATCAGAGGCTGGGACGGAAAGAACCAGACCATGCTCGAAGACGTTGAGGGAAGAACACAGCGCATTGTTTCCAAGGGACCGTTGCGTGCCATCGTTGAGCTTGTTGACGACCAGTGGGTTCCTCAGCCCGGAATGGAGCCCGTTGACATGACCATCCGCTACACGCTCTATGCCGGTCATCGCGACTGTTCCGTCGATGTGAGCTTCGACCGTCCTGTTCCCGATTATCTTTTTGCAACAGGCTTGGTCAATGTGGAGGGTTCAACGGAGTTTACGGACCATCAGGGCCTTCGTGGCTGCTGGGGAACGGCTTGGGCCGTATCGGGCAAAGACACACTTACCCATCAGAGAGAAACCGTAGGACTGGGTATTCGCATACCAAGGAAACATATCGTCAGCGAGCAACCCGCAAATGAAGTTGACTATGGCTATGTGGTGAAGACGTCAACCGATCAGCTGCATTACGATATTGTATATTGCAGTGACAAGGAGAACTTTGGCTTCCATTCTTCCAATGATTGGTTCGATTATCTGAAGATATGGAAGAAAGATGTGGATACGCCTGTTGCCATTACGGTGACGAGAGAAGAATAAAAGCATTCATTCATTAACGATAAAGGGCTGTCATGCATCACCGCAGACAGCCCTTTTTTGCAACCAATAAAACAATCTTAAAAACCTAAACTTAACTTATATATACCTAAAATATTAAATGGTCATTTGCGTCTTCCTGCCATCTGTCTGAATGCCTGACGATGGAATTTCTCCTCGGCACGTATGATGTCGTAGACTTTTTGTGCGGGCAGTATTTCCATAAACTTCAGATGGTACTGCTGTTGAAGCATCTTTACCTGCAGTTCCCTGTCGTCTCTTTGTATGATGGCTTCGCGGCATCCTGCTTCGTTGGCCGGTTTTACATACCTGTTGTGTGGCGCTTTCTCAAACAGTGCACGCTGTTTTTTGCCGAGTTCTCTGAAAACGGGGAAAAATCTTGCTGCTTCCTGAGGGGTCAGGCAAGCCTCATGCGTAATGAACTGCTCGAGGTCGGCCTGGAACCTGTTGGGGTCGAAAACAGCTGAATGCCTGTTCTGAGCCTGCGCATTTGCGTTGAGCAAGAGGAATGCAGTCAATATGATAAATGCTCTCTTCATGGTCTCTTCTTTTAATAGTCTGCCAGATAACTGTAGAAATCCTGGTTGTCCAGCATGGCATAATCTGCTATCTGATCAATGGTGTATTCCTGTGATTGTTGTGCTGTTGGTGTTGCTGCCAACTGTGCAGGCTGTTCGTTTTGCCTGTTGTACAAGATTGTAGCGGCAGAAACAAGCAACAGGGTGAGACTGGCTGCGATGGCATAAGGCCTAAGACGCTTGATGATGCTTGGCCTCTTTTCATCGACAACCGGCTTAGCACACTCTGTCTCCGGCAGTTGCTGCATCATTTTTTCAGCAAAACTGTCGAAGAAACCTTCGGGAACCGTGAATGGGCTTTTGTTTCCGAATCGCTCTCTGAGTATATCTTCGTCGTTCATGTTATTTTCGTTTGATTGTTTGACGTTGTTTAGTAGATAAGGTTTAATGTGACCTGCAACTTTATTCTTTTTTCTTCACATATTCCGTTATTTTCTTCACAGCAATATGATAAGACGCCTTGAGTGCTCCCTCTGTGGTACCGAGAATCTTGGAAATTTCACTGTATTTCATTTCCTCGTAGTACTTCAGGGTAAAGACCGTACGTTGTACGTCGGGAAGTGTTGCGATGGCTTCTTGCAGCAATGCCTGAGTAGAGTCTCCATCGAAATAATCGTCGGCCATGAGCTTGTTGGCCACACTCAGATCAGCGTCTGCACTAATCTTGTTTTTCTGTTTGCGTATGAAGTCGAGGCTTTCGTTGATGGCAATGCGATAGAGCCATGTTGATATCTTAGACTGGTTCCTGAAATCTCCCAGATTGTTCCAGGCCTTCAGGAATGTGTTCTGCAAGATATCGCTTGCGTCATCGTGATCGAGAACAATATGTCTTATTTTCCAATATAGCGGTTCGCTATATTGGTTAACAATCTTCCCGAAAGCCTCACGTCTTGTTTTCGGGTCAGACAGCTGTTGGGGTAGAAGAGCTGGTTCTTCGATTTTACTTAACAGAAATCTTACGAACGGTTTTTCCCACCT
Source organism: Prevotella sp. (assembly GCA_017509155.1). Lineage (GTDB taxonomy): Bacteria > Bacteroidota > Bacteroidia > Bacteroidales > Bacteroidaceae > Prevotella. The sequence continues at coordinate 8,796 of JAFWQE010000219.1, read as the reverse complement.
TGACGATGTAGCATCCTTTTGGCAGGTTCAGCTCAAATCGACGGTCAGCACCTTCAACCTTCATGCTCATCACGCGAACCCCTGCCACATTATATATATATAGCATCTGACCGCTGGCTCCTGTCACGTGAAGTGTGTTGTCCTGAATAGAGATGGTGGCTTGCTGCTGGAAATCCTGCTCAAAGATTTCAATAGCCGTCTCTGCATGCAACACCGTCGGCATGCCAAGAAGCATTGCCGAAGCAAAGGTTATCTTGAGAATCTTTTTAATCATAAGCGTATACGTTTGGTGCAAAGATAGAAAAAAACGAGCATCTGTGCAACACTTCTTGTAGAAACAATGAAGAAAAATAACGTTTTTTAATACTTAGACGTCAAAAACCATGTTCTCATCGGAAAGATATGTCTCGGAGAAAACTTCTCTGGCTTCATTCAAAAGCTGCTGTTCGTCGTTGTAGCGGGCGGAATAGTGGCCTAACAGCAGTTTGCCCACATGGGCATCGCGAGCCACGGTCGCAGCCTGCCTTGCTGTGCTATGATAGTATTTGCGGGCATTGTCTTTCTTGTCGTCGCAATAGGTGCTTTCGTGGTATAGAAGGTCTACGCCCTCAATCTGTTCATGGAGTCTAGGCATGTAGCGCGTGTCACTACAGTATGCGTAGGCTTTGGGTGGGGTGGCTGGCGTCACCAGTTGTGTATGGTCATAGTGTTTGCCCTCCTCGGTCGTCCATCCTGCTCCCATCTTGATGTTGTTGATCTGACTGACGGGGATATTAAGGAAGTCAATCATGTCGCGTCGGATGTGTGGCAACGTTGGTTTTTCGCGGAACAAAAAGCCGCTGCAGGGAGTCCTGTGGTCCAGTGGGATGGTTGTTACGCTGAGGCTCTTGTCCTCGTAGATGGCCTGGGCCTTTGTCGTGTCTACCTCGTGGAACACCACCTCGTATTCCAGGCCTTGGCAGAACAAGTCAATCTGCGCATATAGCATGGCTTTCAGCTCAGCCGGAGCATAGACATGAAGTGGTGCTGTCCTACCAAGCATTCCGAAGGTGCATATCAGTCCGATGAGACCGAAGCAGTGGTCGCCGTGCAGATGGCTGATGAACACTGCCTGAACCGATGTGAGATGCACGTGAGCTCGTCTCAGCTGTATCTGTGTGCCTTCGCCGCAATCAATCATGAACTGCTTGTCGCGCACTTCAACAATCTGGCTCGATGCCCAGTGCTTCAGTGTGGGTAGAGCGCTGCCGCACCCAAGGATATGGATTCTAAACATAGTAGTGGCGCTGCGAACCTGTGTATCCGCCTGTTCTTCTATAGTGTTTCCTTTATGACTTACGAGTGGATACACTGATCCACCCTTACATTCAAAAAATGTTTGTCGTTCGAATCTGGTAGCGTGTGGTGAGATGAAGATGAATCGGAAGGGCTATTTCTGGCGTTTGTAGACGTAGATGCCCTTGGCGTTTTCAAGTTTCAGGGAGTCTGCGCCCAGCTCATACACGTCGAAGGTGTCGGCAGAGAGGACGAGGTGTCCGTTGCAGATGCTCCACTCGGTGTAAGGCTTTGGTTCGCTGAAGTTGCTGACGACGATGCCGCCCTCCTGGATTTCGAAGCTCTTGTCGAGCGCTGTCCACTTGCCGAGAAGTGTGGTCAGGTTGATGGCTTGTGTAACGATGAGCTCACCTTCTTCACTCTTCTGTGCAACCACGGCCATACGGTCTCCTACGCCTTTTCCGCCCTTGACGGTCTCCATGTCGAGCGAGTCGGCAGGCTCTTCCACTACGAATTGCAGCGTGTCACCCTTGTCTGTAATCAGTTCGAGGGTGTTCATGCCGTAGTTCTCACCCAGTTTTCCGTAGATGGTGGTGTCGTTGACGGCCGTTGTGTCGTCGGCAAACTGATGCTCCATGGTGGGCGGTTTGTTTTCTTTGCACGCAGCCAGTGCGATGATAGCGATGGCAACGATTAAAACACTCTTTGCTTTCATAATTATCTTGGTTCTGGTTATTATTCTGGATGATTTAGTCCCTCAAGTCCCCAGGTGGGATTAGAGGAAAAGACTAAGAATCGGAAGGCTCTTGGGCTTTTGCTTCATTCCACAACGCATCCATTTCTTCGAGAGTCATCTCGGTAAGAGGCTTTCCGGCCTTGATGGAGTGCTGCTCAATGTAGTTGAACCGCCGGATGAATTTCTGGTTAGTGTATTCCAGGGCGTTGTCGGGGTTCAGCTTGTAGAGTCTGGCGGCATTTATGACACTGAAAAGGAAGTCGCCCAGCTCACGTGTGCTTTTCTCGCGGTCTTCGCGTTGCAGTTCTGCTTCCAGTTCGCCAAGTTCCTCACGCACTTTCTTCCAGACGTCCATTTTGTCTTCCCAGTCGAATCCCACGTTGCGAGCCTTGTCCTGAATGCGGTATGCCTTGATGAGAGATGGCAGCGAAGCCGGCACGCCAGCGAGCACGCTTTTGTTGCCGTCTTTCTCCTTCAGCTTTATCTGTTCCCAGTTCTGCAGCACCTCGGTTGCCGTGGTTGCGTTCTGGAACTCTGTCTGCTCTCCGTTTTCGCCGTAAGGCAGTGGTTTTGGCTCTTTTGCTCCTATCTGCGAAGGGTGATAGATATGAGGATGACGGAAGATGAGCTTGTCAGCCTGATGGTTGCAGACGTCGGCAATGTCGAAGTCGTCAGTTTCCTGTCCAATGCGTGAGTAGAAGAGCACGTGCATGAGCACGTCGCCAAGCTCCTTGCAGATGTTCTTCCGGTCGTCTTTGAGCAGTGCGTCGCACAGTTCGAATGTCTCCTCTATGGTGTTCGGTCTGAGGCTCTCGTTGGTTTGTTTTTTGTCCCAGGGGCATTTCTCTCGCAGCTGGTCGAGCACGTCGAGCAGTCTTCCGAAAGCCTCCATTTTCTCTTCTCTTGAATGCATGTTGCGTTATTTTTCTTATGACAGATGCAAAGTTAGTGATTTTTCTTGAAATGTTTGTCTTTTTAGCTGAAAATAATATAAAAACCCCTCTCTTTGGCTTGAAGAGAGGGGTGTTGTATGTGCTATTAGTCTTTCCTGTTGCCTACTTCACGACAATCTTTTTCGATGCGTTTCCTTTTCTTACGATGTAGATGCCGCGTTGCAGTTCTGTTGTGTCAATACTCTGTCCGTTGACCATTGTCTTTCCGATGAGCCTGCCGTTCATGTCGAAGATATCCGCCTCTCCATCGGCCATGCAGTCTTTCTCTGTTTCCACTATGCCGGCTTGTGTCATCTCCACGATCTCCTTGAAGTAATCCAGATTCCAGCTACGGTCGGCCATGTAGGCATCGCGCGCTCCTTCAGGCACATAGAGCGTTCTCATCAAATACTCACTATCCTGCCAATCGTTTTCATTGAAAGCCCTGAAGATATTGTCGTAGTCTTCCTCGTCGTCCATGATGAGAGTGGGTGGAACGGGGTTGTAAGCATACACCTCACACGGCTTATTGTACTGCATGTCTTTTTTATAAAAGGCCCTTACGCCTATCTGGGTGAGACTGGCTGGCAGGTGTATGGTCTTGAAGTCTTGTTCATAGAATGCATAGCGGCCGATGGTGTGCACAGAGCTTGGAATGGTTATCTCGTCAATCATCTGATATTTTCCATAAGGAGGACTATAGGATTCTTTATATACGACGTAAGCCTCGTCGCCTATTTCTTCCAGTCCTTCAGGCAGGTTGATTTCCTTCAGTGGTACCTGTGCAAAGCATCCGTCGGGAATCTTTTTCAGATGGGTGGGCAGCACCACTCTCTTCAGGTTGCACAAGGCGAAGGTCTGTATGCCGAGTTCTTCGATTGTCTCAGGGAGCACCAGTTCTTCTTTGTCGCCGAAGTTAGAAAGCTTGAACATCGCATCAGCCAGGCGCGTGATTCCCTCTGGAAAAACCACTTCGCGTAGTTTGTGAGATGCAAAAAAGGTGAACGGGCCTATCTCCACGTCGGGATCGGGCAGCACGATGGTGTTGAACCAGTTTCCCGAGAAGGCGCCATAACCGATTCTCCTGACGGTTGAGGGAAATCGTAGTGTTCCCACCATTCTATGACAAGACATACTCCAATGGCACCCGAAAGCACTTTCACCGATGTCGGTCAGTCCCTCAGGCAGTTCCAGTTCTCCTTTCAAGTGTAAAACCCTTGTCAGGGGGTAAGAGTGTTTGAATGCGCTGTCGCCGATTGTTTTCAGTTCCTCTGGCAGTTTGATGTAGTTGAGACAATAGTAGGTGTTCTGCTTGAGTTGCTCATGCGTCTGTTCATCATAGAGTTTTCCGTTGCCCTGCACGTTGTAGAAGAAGGCATTCGACGGGATGGAGTCGCCCTCCACCTTACAGTGTTTCATGTTGAGTCCCGTCATTCTGCCCCACAGCGCGAGGTCGTAGAGAACGGGGAAGTCGCTTTGCGGCATAAATCCCTTCACAATCAGCGAGTCCACGGTGTAGCGGTCGTCGCCGAGTGCATTGGCAAGGGTCAAGCCGTCTGTCAGCTCCACCGTCAGCACCTTCTTCTCATCGCTTTCATTGGTCACCGGCTGTTCGTCCTCTTGCTCCGCCATCACCACAGGTTGGTTGTGGAACGAAACGGGCATGCAGAACCTCTTGGTGTTGAGGTCGTTCACTTCCTGGGCGCCAGCCTTCAACAAGGAAAGATGCATGGCAGCCCATACCATAGCAAATAATAAAACCTTCGCTTTCATAATTCCTTCTCCTTTAATTTGGTTAATATTCGATGTACTATAGTTGTAACGGAAATGTGCCGTTTTTATTGTATGATTTTTTTAGAATCGATAATTTTACCATCCTTAATGAGTGTTACAAGCACTATTCCGTTGCTGAATTCAATGTTGTCAAATGAGATGTTTGTATTTCCATTTGCAATGGTCGCGTTTCTCGAGAATGAAGATGGACCAATTACGTCAAGTCTAACACTTGTATCCTCTGATGCACCGTTTGTCAAATATACGATAATGTTGCTGTTTCCATTGTTGATGGATATGTTGGCAATTGAGTTTTGGCTCTCATTTGATGAAGACGTGGCGTCTACGACAGTTCTTTCAACTTCTAATGCCATTCCCCTTACAACAACACCTGTTTCTTTGTCTTTCTTTATGACATTCATCAAGTATTTCTCGTTCTCTACATTATTGTTTGTTTCAAACTGTATTTCTGCTATGATGTAGTCTTCTCCGTCTGTAGTTGTCACGGTTACCGAAGAAGGGTCGGCATAACCGTCTGCATCATTGCACAGAACCTGATAGTCATAGTTTTGCGAATCATTATCTGTTTTTTGCAAGAACAGAGTAACCTCGTTCTGGTTGTTTGCAATCTGAACATTCGAAATGTCTTTCATCGCGATGGTACGCATTTGCTGTGTTCGAGAAGCATAATGCTGTACATCTGCCAAATCAGAACAGATAGCTGTTGAATCCTTGCTTATGATTGCCATGAATGAGATGGGTACTGTAGAGTGTTGATTGATGAAACTACTAAGAGTTTCTGGTATGTTCCATTCAAACTTCATAATGGAATTGCCTCCATACGTAATGGTCGTATCTATTAGCTTAACACCAACGGTGCCATAAAGAGAACTATAGTCCAAGGGGGTTCCACCTCCTATCGGAAATTGTCCAATTGGGGCACTTTTGGCGATTCCACTTATCAAGCTACAAGCCCAGTATAACTGTATGTACTGGCCTTCCCCAAGATAGTTCTCATCTTTATTTGATATCCTCACATATATGTATGCTTTGTCGTTGGGACCATCAATAACCAAAGGCTGGTGCGTTTGTGTTTGCATACCGTCATCTTGATTCCTAAGATAAATGTCAGGGCTGTTCCAGCTGTCGTAATGATTGATAATTGAAGAAGCTGTTGTCCCAAACTCAATCCCACCGTCGTTAATCGCATCGCACATATACAGGTCCCTGTTGTGAGGAATAAAATTGAAAGCAAGGTCTTTAATATAGTTGCGCGATGAATACATGCTGCTTGTGTATGTCCCCTCCGAATGGCTTGTTGCATAATTATAAGCTTCTTCCATTGTGACAATGCCATTGTTGTTTGCATCGCTCCCGAAGGTGTCGTTGTTGATAATAATATAGGGTGATTGTTGGTTGTTCCCTCCCGATGCGTGAATGTCCATTTCGTTGAGTGCACATAGCCATTGATACGTCACATCAGTATAAGGCTTATCAGAACAATAAGCTGGACTCTCATTTGAACCACAAATGTTTGTAACTACAAGGTCTTTGCCTGAGTCTTCTTCATAATAAATGCTGTTGAGGCTTAACCATGATGTTCCAACAAAGACATTGAAGGTACGGGCTTCTTGCAACCTTGAGCTACAGCCTAGAGTGATAAACCACATTGACATGGATGTTTTGTCCCATGCTTCGAAGCATCCTTGAGCATTATCTTGTTGTCCTGTTATAAACAATAGTATATGGTCGCGCGATGTTAATCCGCTAAATCCATTAATGCAGTTAACAAGGTTCTGTTGGTTTGCTTTTAAGACATCGCTTTGATTGTCTCCATCTATATCCAAAAATGTAGGAATAAACTGGGTTCTGTTTGCATTAAACATATCAGGAATAGAAGAGTTACCACAACCAGATAAAACCTTGATATTTGATGAAGGAACATGGAATTTATTAACCAACGTTTGGTACATGAACAGACAATCATTCCATTTCTCCTCATAATTGTGATATTTATCTTTTGCTGCATTGTAGATAATTGCATACGTGTGGTTTGCCTCATCGTTTTGCTCCGAACTCACCGTAATATTGGGCTTTAAACTCGCATTACTACCGTATGGCTGTGACGTCCAGGTATATTCTGCGTTCATTATTACATCGCCGAGATAACTATTTGTTAAAACCGATGGTGGTGAGTATGAATCAGGGTCATCCATGGCATTTATATAGAAAACATAGCATGGGTCTTGCATAAGGTGATTCTCGTTATGTTCTGCCGCATATACATACCAGTATATAATTGAAGTACTGGAATTATCCACATAAACTCTTTCAGCATAATAATCCATTTTCGTGTTCGGGAAGCTTCTATTAGCTATGAAAATTGCAGTTTCCCCGTCTATATTAGTTTCAGAACGTAAACCATAATACATTTTGTTTTCATAAGAAACAGAGATACTAAAAAAAGAATGATTGTTTACACCATTAAGTGTTATTGCTGAGGTGGAGATGGTAAGATTACTATATCTTTCGATGAGATTGTTGTCTTCATCGAATAAAGCAACAGTAGCATTTGTAATGATGGAATCTGAAGTGATGTTTATCACTTCATTTTCAAAATTTACACAAATTGGACTCTCCGTTCGATTGTCGGAACCATGACATGATGCGTCAAACATGGTGATTCGCTCACTTTGCGCGCTCAATATAATAGAACATGCAAAAAAAATAATTGTAATAAATTGGCGTAACATAAATCGTAATTTTTTAGGATTAAATAAAGGTGTTGCAAAATTACGATTAATGTGTTGTTCAACATTGGTTTCGGCCTATACAAAACCTATACATACTCAAGAAAGCAGCATGTATAAAACATATACAAGAGGAAAAAGAACGTGTTTTTAGATGTATTATAAGGATTGTATGATATTTCGCCATTCAGAAAATGACTTTTCCGATCCAAACGCTCTCTTGGATAGTTTTCGGCATATAGAATAAAGATTGTTGCTTGTTATGCGGAGTAGTTTTGTGGTTTCTGCGGTTTGAAATCCTGCTTTAAGTAGAAGGCAAAGATGATAGTCACGGTCACTCATTGCGCATAATGAGTGAACTTCATTCTTGAAATCAGGGTATTCATGAAGAATTGTTTCTTCCAAGGCCATCCAGTCCTCCTCTTTAATTGTGTCTAATCTTATAACTGCATTCGTGTTGACAATGTTTTTAAAGTGAATATAGCCTTCTTTTTTCTGCACCTCTTTAGTGCTTTCCTTTTTGTTAGTTTTCTCGTTGTATGTAGCTAAAGCCTTTTCTTTATATCGTGTTTCGTATCGTTCAATTTTCAGTTTCATTATTTCGTTTTTGCTTTTTACCGCATTTATTCCCATTACAGCCAAGCTTAGAACAACACACAAGAGTAAAAACGTACCGATCAGTAAATAGTTGTTGATTTTGTTTTTGTGCTGAAGTGCTAAGATTCTTTTTTCTTGCTTTTCGTAATTATACATAGCGTTCATCTGAGCAATTGCGTATTCAGCCTTCTTTTGCATTACCGAATCAGACAAACTCCTGTACATGGTGGAATATTTGAACAGGCTATCAGCGTTTCCATAGTGTTCATAATAGACCGACATACCATGCGCTCCTTCTTGCTTTGCCGCTTCGTTAGCCATTAGAAGGAGTCGTGAACTATGTATTTTCACACTGTCGTATTTCCCGAGTTGCTGATATATTTTTGCTGCGATGACAGATGTTGCCATGCGTTCTTTGGGGTCGTCGAATTCAATAGATTTTCTGATATATGGCAGTGCTTTTTTCGCATCTTTTATGTGCCCTATATAGAAATCTGCCAATTGTGTGTTAATGCTGTTTACCATGTCTTCGCGATGGATTAACCTCGCAAGTCTTAAGGCTTTGTTAAAGTATAATGGCATTGAATCTGGGGCCGTTCGTGACAGGCAAAAGGCAATATCTCTCAAATTGAAGATTTGTCCAAGTGTGTCTTTTCTTTGAACATCATCTAAATAGGCTTTCTCATAAGCGTTCCGAGCCTCACTCTTTAGCCTTTGGTTTGCGAGTATTGAT
>JAFWQE010000218.1 GCA_017509155.1 Prevotella sp. | reverse complement strand
CCACCACGTAAACAGGTCGGTCCACTGCGTGTTGCCCTGGAAGCGGTACTGCACGCCGACGTTCTTCAGGTTCTTGAACTGGCGGTTGAAGCCGGAGAGCTTCATGTCCAGGATGCCGTCCTCGCGGTCGTTGTTGAGCACCGGCTCCTTGATGGCAAGGTCGATGGGCGACGACGACGGCACGAAGTGGACATTCAACTTGCACTCGTCGTAGATGGTGAAAGGCTGATACTGCGATTCAAACCACAGCGTGACGTCCTCGTAGTCGAGCACGCTCTGGTCGGTCTGGCGCACGGTGATGACCTTCTTCACTGTCTCGCCGGCGGGGATGTAGATGCCGCGGTCGGTGGCAGGCACGCCGTCCATTAGAATCTGTAGCCCTTTCTGATTGTAAGCCTCAGCCACTTCGAATATGTAGGTGAACGGCACCGTCTGGTTGGTCGTCGTGCCGTTGGTCAGGTGCAGGGTGAACTGTCCCGTGCCGCCGGCAGGAATGTCGGTCAGCGTGGCGCTCGTGGCGCCTATCTCGCCGTCGGTGCTGATGCGGATGACGGGCTGCTCCATGCGCTCCGTGCCGTAGGATATGACGTGCTTCTCCTCCGGCTCGTAGTATTCGGCCAGGACCTCGCCCTCGTAGGGATTGTAACTCTGGCCGCCGCGCAGCACGAAAATGTCGCCCCAGCCACGCGGCGACTTGTAGATGTCCACACTGAAGTCGGTGCCTGGGTTGCTGTCGTTCAGCTCGTATTCAAACTCGGCGTAGCTTGTCCTGTTGTCCAGCGAGTCGCCCTTGACGCTGCTTCCGATGTATCCTGAAGCCACATCCACCTCAATGTTCATGCCAAACGAAGCGGCATAGTTGACGAAGATATTGCTCTGGAACGAGGCCTTGCCGCCCACCTTTGTCGATGTCTCGTAGGTCTTGGCCCATGTGGAGTCACGGCGTTCAGAGTAGGTATAGCTGGTGCCGCCGTCGAACGAGCGGTTCTCCTTCAGGTATTTGTCGCGCGCAGCCATGGCCTCTATCTTGTCCTGCTCATTGTCGGCAAGCCGCTGTTTCCAGTTCTTCACCGAACCGTTGTAGTACTTCACCATGTCTTGCGAACCAATCTTCTTTCCGGGCTTCCACACGTAGGTACCTTCCTCGCCGTAGTCGTCTTCGCCAGGTTTCTTCCACGTCAGATAGACATCCTGCTCGCTGTTGTTCTCATAGTTCTTGGCCTCAGCCTCCTCCATGTATTCCAGCAGGCTGTTGCGCGTGTCTATCAGTTTGGGTATCATGGTCTCCTCTATCTCGCGGGTGGAGAAGATGAAGTCGGTGGCAATCTGGTCGTTGATAGCCACGGCCTCCTTCAGCCCCAGGACGATGCCGCCGGCCTCGCGGTGGAAGCCCAGCTTGCGGCAGGTGCCGATGATGTAGTTGTGCGACTTGCCGATAAACAGGTCGCCCTTGGCGCCCACGTATTTCATGCCTGTGCTGCTGCTGATGTCGGAGGCGTTGGTGGTGACATAGGTGGTGTCCTCACGCGTCTGCCAGCTGTAGGAGCCTTCCTGGCCCACCGTCAGGACCTGGTGGGCATCGCTGGACGAGATGATGGCTACGCCCAGTCCTACAGCGGTGCTCATGCAGGTACCCCACATCATGTCTACTGCCACATCCTCATCCAGATAGGCGCCGCCCACGCTGTTGTTCAGCTTCGTATTGCTGGAGCCTGTCTTCCACGTCACCTTGCTGTTGGCGCCTGGCGGGTCTCGCAGCACCATGTCCACGTGGTCGGGACCGGCGGTGATGAAGTTGTTGCCGTTGGTCAGCTCGCCCAGCACGATGCCGTCAAACTGCTGGCCGCTGTAAGTGCGGCCCTTGAGCTCGAAGGTCATGCTGAAGTGGCGGGTGTAGGGGGCTGTCACGTTGGGGGCACCGGTGGTGAAGGTGATGGTGTTGCGCCCGTCCTCGTCCAGTCGCAACTGGGTGCGCTTGAGCCCGGAGATGTCACCTTCCTTCAGGTTAGTCAGGCTGGGGTCGATAACCTTCGCCACCACGTCCTGCGTGTTGCTCATCTCGTTGGCGATGGTCACCACCAGGCCGTTCAGCGGCACGACGTCATCGACGGCTTTGCCGCTGTCGTAGTTGGTATAGACCTCGTAGCCGTGAACGTCGAACTTATATTCCTTGTTGCGAGCAAAGACGGGGTAGTCGTAGGTGTAGGTGATGCTGCCGTCGTCCATCTTCTTCCAGATGTCACTGATGGTCGTCGTCTCCGTGGTGCTCACGGCATAGTCGGCCATCTCCTGCTCGCCGAAGGCCTCGCTGCCTTTCTGCGTCACCACTAATTGCGGTTCGGCAAAGTATGTCTTCACCATCTTCGTGTTGTACTTGTAGTAGTTCCACACGGAGTCTCCAGTCTCTGTGACCTGTCTGAGCGAGTCGGTCAACTCCTTCAACACGTTGCTCAGGTCTATCTGCGGCAGTGAGGCGAACTCGATGTTGTCCTGGTTTTTGGGTAGCTCTATGTCACTCACGAAGTACTTCAGCGGCGGCAGCAGTGCCGAGAACTCGCCCGTGGCTGGGTCGGTCTCGATGTAGATTTTGCGTGCGTCGCTGCCTTCGCAGCCCGTCCATGTCGTGCTGTTGATGGCGGTGGTGTCACTCTTCCAGATACGTTGCTCTGTGGCAGCGGTGCTGTGATCCTTGTCAAGGACGTTGAACAATAGGCTTTCGTTGTTCATGCACAGTGTGATCTTGGCCTGACCGATGTTGTTGTTCGACGCACCGAAGCCCACGGCCAGCGTGTCGTTCTTCACACCGCCACTGACACGGCCCACGAAGTTCACCAGTGTGGAGTCGATGAAGTCGTGGCTGACATGGGCACTGAAATGGTACTTGCCTGCCGTCGGGAAGCGACCGCCAGCCACCATGGTGTGCCCGTCTAATTTGGCTTCTACGTAGTGATTGCCGATGGGTACCGAGATGTTGTAGTATCCGTTGGCGTCGGTCTGCACAATCTTGCCGTCTTGCGTCTGAAGATCGCCGTCGACATACAGGGGTATGCCCTCAACAGGGATGTTGGTGCCGGCATAATAGATGTGGCCGTCCATGGGGAAGCTGGACACGTCCTCGAAGTCGGCAGCATGTACGAGTGCATCATTGCCCACATAGAGCAGCGTCTTGGTGGGGTTGAACTCGTGGACACCGTAGAGGGGAACAACCGTATAGGTGATGCCTGCGCCGGTGTAGGGGATGCCCTGAATGATGTAGTTGCCTTCCGAATCGGTCTTCGCCTTCAGTTTTAGCGCGCCGGGCGTAAGCGTCGATGACTGGGCATTGCTGCCTATCAGTCCGTGGTGCTTATGATAGTTGCTGCCGTCGCGCGAGTAGTCGAAGAACTGCGTGCGCAGACCCTCGTCGAAGGTCCAGTAGGTCTCTAACTGCTGTTCGTCGCCCACAAGCAGATGGTCGTAGTTGCCCACGACATCGGCCTCGCTGAGGCATTTCGCCCACAGGCGCAGCTCGTCGGCGGCACCCTTGAAGCGGCCCAGCTCAAACTGGCTGGCATTGGTCAGCGGCCATTGGCTGCCGGCAATGGTCAGCGAGGCTTTCTTTACGGCCCAGCCGCCAGCGCTGTTCAGCACGTAGCAGGTCAGCGTCGTGCCGCTGCGGGTCAGCGCCACGTGGTTATAGCTCTCCTGCTGGAGGGTGATGCCGTCGAAGGTGTAGGTGGTGGTGCCGTTGCTGAAGGTCAGCTGGCCGGAAGCCGTCATGCCCAGACCGGCATTGCCTCCGAAGTGGGCTATCAGGCTCTTGCTGAACGCTTCGGGATAGAGCCACATCTGAAGAGAGAAATCGCCGTCAAACAGTTTGGCTGCATAGTCGCCTGACGGGTATGGCCACGTCACGCCACCGGTAGCGTCGGAGAAATAGATGGAGTGGTACTGGTCGGCCTCGCTGCCCTCGCTGTTGGTCATCGTCATCACCACATCGACACCCTGAACGGCGGTGCCAGTAGTGCCGTAGGCTATGCGGCCCGTCACCGTTCCGGTGCTCTTGGCGAAACCGATATTGGTCATTTCGCTGTTGACGGTGGTGCCGTCGTCGCACTTGTCCTCAACGGTGACGCGGTAGTCGTAGAAGACACCTGGCAGAGACGTTGCGTCGGTATAGAACAGATACTCTTCGCTGCTCGACAGGCGTGTCAGCGTCTCCCAATCCTCATTTTCCTGCTCGGCGTGCCGACGGTCAATGATGTAGGTCTTGGCATTTGTAACGCCCTGCTGGCCGATGTGCCACGACAGCTTCACCGAGCCTTCATAGACACCCTTCGAGGCATCGAGCGCGTAGAACTTCGTGCCCTCGCCAATAGCCTTCTTACTGATGTTATAGGTGTTGAGCACGACGTCGCCAATGACACCCTCTATGCGATAGGTGCGGGGCGCGCAGGCGCTCAGAGGCTCCTCAGTATAGGGCACACCAGTCGCGGCGTCCACTTTGTTCTGCCGGTTGGCGTGCTGGTCGGTGTTGCGGTGTTCCCAGCGCATGGCACTCTGATTGTCGGTCGGCGTGAGGGTGTAGATGGGGTCCTTCTCGTCGTTGACGTAGATGCGGAACTTGTGGCCGAAGCTCTTGGGATAGGCATCGGAAGTCCAGGTGAAGACGATGCGGTCCGTCAGCTGCTCCGCCTTGAGGTTGTTGACGGGCATCGTGCGCGTGGTGTTCACGGTGACGCTGGCCTTGCAGTCATCGCGCCGCGTCGTCACGTCCCAGAAGTTCGACACATAATAGACGTCATACACCGGCTTCGCCTCATTGCTGAAGCCCGTGTCGGCGTATGAGCGCGCGTTTTGATCGAGTTCGGCTATCTTGGTGCCGTTGCGATAGACCACCCACTTGTAGTTGGAATAGTTGCCGGGGATAGTGCCTACGCTCCACGAGAGGTTCACCTTCTTGTCGCGCTGGTTGAACACGCCCTTCAGGTCGGTGGCCTTGACAATGGGCGGGTTGATGGTCACCGTCTTGCTGATGACATTACTGTATTCGGCATAGGTGTTGCCCTGGTATCTGCCTTTAAGACGAGACTCCACCTTATAGTTGCCTACGTTCGTGGCCGTGGGCACATCACCCAACCAACTGCCGTCATCCACTCTGTACTCCGTGTAGTCGTTGTTTTCTTCCCATGGATCGTAGGTTATCAGCTTCTGACTTTTGCCGTTGTAGGTAAGGTCCGAGGCGTAGGTGGGTTCTCTTTTCCACTTCGCAGTCTGCGTGGTGAAGTGCTGATGGATGAAGATGTATTGTTTACCAGTGTTCTCGTTCGTGTCGACATAGCCACTGTACGAGCTGGAACTGTTGCGCCAAGAGATGGCGAGCGAGGAAGCGTCGCCGTCATCGGTAACGCCGTTGTTGTTCGTTGTTGTAGTCAGGCGGGTCATCACGCGCTTCTCTCCGCCGTAATCACTAAGGTTCTTGCGGTCGCAGGTGTAATAAATATAGATGTCGGGTGTCACTCCAGAACCTTTGTTGAGGTCGCCGTTGAAACCGCTGTTGGTCGGTGCCTTGTAGTAGGTGCGCCCATCATAGGTAAATTTATCCATACTATAATTCGACGCGCAGATGTCGGTAATGTAGCCCGAATAGGGGTTGGCAGTGCTACTGGTCTTGTAGGCTATGTGGACCCAAAGGCCACCGGTACCTTCATTGAGGTCTTGCTCGACGACGGTCCACCCCTTGTTGGTGTACTCGTTCCTCAGGTTTTTCGCATTAAGTCCGCCGCTAACACCGAGGACCATCACTTCGGTAATGTACTCTTGCGCCCATGCCTGCGGGCTGCCCCCGATGAGCAGGGCAAGCATGAGCATGAGCACGTGCCAGCGCGTGGCCCGGCGGCTGCGCTCAGGCAGAAGCCTGTGCCGCAGCATCGCCAAAAGTTGTTGTTTATTTGTTTTCATTGTCTTTTCAGTTTATTATTCATTGAATTTTTGTGTCTATTACTGTTTCGTCAGCCTCAGCCCCGTGGCCTCCACGTACTCACCCTCGGTGAGCGTGGCCTTGGCCGTGCCGGTGTAGGTGCTGCCGCTGCCGTCGGTGACGGTGAAGCGGAAAGTGCGCTGCGCGGCGGTGGGCAGCAAGGCGACATAAAAAGCCTCCCCCGACCCCTCCAAAAGGAGGGGAGAATTGGATGCTTCGCCCGTGGCGTGGACGTCATCCTGCTCCGTGTTGGCACCGATGGCCACCGTGGCCGTCTGCGGATAGGTGCCTGCATCGCCGCCAGTGCCGCCATAGCTGATGCTGAGCGACTTGATGGGGATGACAGCCCCGCCGTCCTTGTTGACGAACGAGAACTTGCACACCGTGAGCAGGCTCTTCATCTTCGGCATCGTGGCATCGGCGGTGGCATCGGTCACGGAGTTGACCAGTGCCTTGCCAAAGACGTAGTGGAAGCGTGTGGCCAGCCCGGCGAGCGTGCCGTCCTGACCGCTGAGCGCAATGGTGTATTGGCTGTTGGTGGTGAACGTCGCGGCGGGATAGACCACGGCGAGGTAGTCGCCCTTGCTGCACGTCACGTTGCCCGTGAACTGCGAGGTGGCGGCGGTGGTCGTAGCCGTCAAGTTGCCAGAAACAGGTACATCTTCTTTACCATTATACTGCATCCTGCTCAGATTGCAGTACGTCAGCTCGTCGCCTGCCTTCCATGAGGGCACGAGCCCACTTTCGTTTTCTTCCAGCGTGGCACGTGTGAGGGCCTGCTTGGCATCGGCCGCATCGCCTTCTACCTCCGTGATTTTGAGTCGGCGCACCTTCACCTCATTCTCTACAGGCGTTTTCTCCGTTTCCTTGGTGCTCTTCGTGTCATCGTCACTCGAACAGGCCGTCAGCCCGGCCAGCATCATGCCGCCGAGCACAAAAAGCATCAGAAATTGTTCCTTCGTTCTCATAATGGATTAACGTTTTCGTTTTACTTGCTCCAGTCATTGTCCCAGACGCTGCGGCTCTTCGGGGTCTCGCCGCTGCCGCCTTCGTCCTGGCTGAATCCGCTTCCCGACTTGCTATAGCCGGAAATCTCGCCGCTCACCGTGAGCAGCTGCTGCCGTGCGTGGAGGGCAAACACCCTCGCCGTCGGTGTCATGTACTTTTTTCTCATATTTATAGTCGTTTGGTTTGTTATTGT
>JAFWQE010000217.1 GCA_017509155.1 Prevotella sp. | reverse complement strand
AACATCACGCCCAGCTATCTGAGCACACTCCGCAAGGAAATGACGTACGAAACGAGAGCAGAGGGCAAGCGTGCTTGCACTATGCCTCGTAAGAAGGAATAAGACGCAGTCAACTCACCTTCGGCAAAGAGAAATAACACATGTTTTTGGCTCAAATCATTGCGGTTTGAGCCATTTTTTTCTGATTTTTCTTTAACTAGTTTTAGAGTTGCACCCTCGGCGACCTGTTTTCGGGCTTCGCCGAGTCGTTTTTTACGCCTTTTTTTGTTATTTTGTAGGCCGAAAGCGGCAAGTTGATACACCACACACGCCAGTTTCTATGATTGGTGCCTCCCCGTTCGCTTGTCGCGACGGGCGGCGGGGAGGACTTTTTCAGATGGAAAGGCGAAACCCTCGGAACGGCTTAAAGCGCTGGAGCCGCCGCACACGGGGGATAACGATAAGTCAGCGCAATATTTTCTAACGCCAAATAAAAATCATAGAAAACTATGGCACAGAAAACACTAACGACTTCGTATCTGTCGAAGTTAGCGAACGCCAATCACGACGGCGTGAAAGGCTACGGGTAGGCGAGCTTGCTCGGGAATCGCAACAGATTGACGACAGGCTGCAAGTCTTCGAGACTGAGAACACCATGCTCATCCAGACGGCCTCTCCGCATCGATAAGTAGCACCTCTACGCCCTCCCTCAGAGGCCCCCCTACTGGCTCCGAAGCCCCCTCCAAGCCCTCAGCGGCCCTACTTACAGGGCAGGAGAGCCCCGCTAGACACCCAGCGTCACTTCTGACAGGAAAGGAGCCATGCGCTGAACGCTCAGCGGACGAACAGACAGGACACTATAACATCAAAATACAGAAAGCATGAAGAAAAGACAAATCATTACCATCATTCTCGCCCTCGCCGCCGTATGTGGCACTTGGGCGCAAGAGACCTTCACGCTGAGAGGCAAGGTCTATGACTTCAAAACAAGGACGGAGCTACCAGGTGCCACCGTGCAACTGATGCGTACAGACAGCACCGTAGTTACTACCACAACAGCCATTGAGCACTGGCAGGACGGCGACCGCAAGGGCGAAACTTCCGACTTCATGCTCACCGTGCCCAAGAAAGAGGCTACCTATATAATAAGGTGCAGTTTCCTCGGCTACAAGTCCACCGACATGACCGTGACGCTGGGCAACCTGAAGAAGCGCGAATTTATGCGCGAACTGCCGCCCATACTGATGCGCGAGGACTCGAAACTGCTGAACGAGGTGACCGTCTCGGCCACGAAAGTGCAGTTCTATTATCGTGGCGACACCGTGGTCTACAATGCCGACGCTTTCGTATTGGCTGAAGGGTCTATGCTCGATGCGCTGGTGCGACAGCTGCCTGGTGTGGAAATCCGTCCGAACGGTGACATCTACCACGACGGGCGGCTGGTGAAGAACCTGATGCTGAACGGCAAGGACTTCTTCCGCAGCAACAAGAAAGTGATGCTCGACAACCTGCCCACTTACATGGTGAAGCAGATAGAGGTTTACGACAAGGTGGGCGAGCGCAGCGAGTTCCTTGGGGTGGAAATGCCAGGCGACAAGGAATACGTGATGGACGTGAAGCTGAAGAAAGAATACTCCATCGGCTGGATTGCCAATGCCGAGGCAGGGGCAGGCTTGGCCGAAAGCAGTTACAAGGGCGACGATCCCTATCTGGCGCGTCTGTTCGCCATGCGCTTCACCGACCACTCGCGTCTGGCTTTCTATGCCAACGTGAACGACCTGAACGACGAGCGCAAACCCGGCGAGGAAGACGGTTGGACTCCCGAACAGATGAAGACGGGAATGCTGACACAGCAGTTGGCGGGACTGGACTACAACGTGGACTCCCGTAGCCAGAAATGGGAGGTGAAGGGCGAGGCCAACTTCTCGCACAGCATACTGCGTGGCGAGCAGACCACCGACCGCACGAACTTCCTCACGTCGGGCGACACCTACGAGCGCATACAGAACGACAGCCGCGACAAGAACCTCACGCTATCGACCAACCACACGCTCGACTACACCTTCAAGATTTTTACGCTCAACATACGCCCCAGCCTGAGTTACCACCACTTCAACCTGACCAGCGGTACGGAGAGCGAATCTTGGGGCGACACGCTGCTCAACCGCTACTTCACCCACGGCCTCACTCGCGGCCACGACTGGCAGGCGACCATTGCTGCCAGTTCTGTGATAAAGTTCAAGGGTAACACCGTCGATAATTTGGAAGTGGGAGCCAACGCCAGCTACGGCAGCCGCAAGGACGATACCTTCAACCGCTACGACCTCTTCCTCGGTAGCTCACGGACTGCCTCGCAGCACGCTGACCAGTACTTCCGCAACCACCCCGACCACAGCTACAGCGCGGAAGGCTATGCCACCTACGGAAGACGACTCAGCAAACTCTTCTATTTCAGCCTGCGCTACGGGGTGAAGCACGCCGAAGCGGAGCGCGACAGCCGTCTCTTCCGCCTCGACCAGTTGGTCGACTACGAACAGGGCGACCTCGGCATCCTCCCCTCCGTGGCCTATGACGCTGCCACCGACTGGAACAATAGCTACGAAAGCAGTCACGGCGAAACCACACACACCGCCACGCCATACCTGAGCTTCCGCAAGAAGAACGACAAGGGTTCGTGGTACGGCTCGCTCAACCTGCCGCTGACCCTGAAACACGAGCGGCTCGATTATCTGCGTGGAGCCATCGACACTACCATCACCCGAAACACATTCCTCGTGGGACTCTACAATACGTTCATGACCTGGACCAGCAAAGACCAGCGCACACGCATCGGCTTGTGGTACACCATCAACTCGCGCACTCCCGACCTGCTCAACATGGTCAATATGCGCGACGATACCGACCCGCTGAATATCCGCGAAGGCAATGCCGGACTGCTCAACAGCTACCAGCACCAGTGGCGCTTCACCTATCTCGTCAATCGCAAGGTCTATCAGCGTCTCGGCCTGGAGTACTCATTTACCGACGATGCCCTTGCCATAGGTTACAGCTACGACACCGCTACGGGCATCCGCACCCGCAAGGCATACAACGTGGATGGTAACTGGAACGCTGGAGCCACCTACGACATCGCGTTCCCCCTCGACAAGCAGAAGCGTCTGCGCCTCACCTCCATCACGGGAGCCAACCACCGCCAGAGCGCAGACCTCGTCGGCGTAAACACGGGTGACGTAGTCCGTAGTACCGTCAAGACCGAAGGCTTAGACCAGATGCTGAAACTCGACTACCGCATAGGCCAGCACGCCATCAGCGCGAAGTTCGACGGTGGATGGCGCTATGTGAACAGCCGCCGCGACGACTTTACCAACCTCAACATCTGGAACTACGACTACGGCCTCACCGCCACCTTCCAACTGCCCCTCCATTTCCAACTCTCCACCGACCTCACCATGTTCTCGCGCCGGGGCTATCACGACTCCGCACTCAACGCCGACGACCTCGTATGGAACGCCCGCCTGTCGTACACCGCAATGAAGGGCAACCTCATCTTCATGCTCGACGGCTTCGACATCCTCGGTCAGCTCTCCAACGTCACCTACACCCTCAACGGTCAAGGCCGCGCCGAAATCCGCCGCAACGTACTCCCGCAGTACGCCCTCTTCCATGTGCAATACCGTTTGAACAAGCAGCCGAAGAAGAAGTAATCCTATAAAAACAACAATGAGTAAGTTTTTAATGACCATGATGGCCCTCGCGCTGACGATAGCAGCCCAGGCACAACAGTATGACGGCATCAACACCTACACTTACGACTACGGTCTCAGCGGCCGCACTATGATGCTCCGCGCCACGTTCAAACTATGAACATAACTTGATTTCAATAACGCAGTAAAGTTCTTGGACGATCCAAGCGGCAAAGCCGAGCGAGTAAATAGTAAATAAAAAGAAGATCAGTTAAACAAACAAAGTAATTTTTTGTTTAAGTCCTATAGGCACCTAAGCCCCGCCGCGTCGTGATGACGAGACGGGGCTATCAAGATTTATTAAATGGTTGCTGCGCAAATATGCGGTCAGTGACCATTTTTGTTAGCTGCTCAAAAAAAAGGAATCCGATTTGTACTGATGCCAGATTGACAACGACTGGTGCAACATAAGCTTTCTGTT
>JAFWQE010000216.1 GCA_017509155.1 Prevotella sp. | reverse complement strand
TGGTGCCATAGCCCAGCATGTCGCCGCACCGCTTGTTCGTCACCAGCTTGGTGCCCTCGCCCGTGAGCTGCTTGATGGCTTCCTTGTCGAAGTGGTCGCCGTGCTCGTGGGTCACGAAGATATAGTCGGCCTTGGGCATCGCGGAGTAGTCGATGGAACGCTCGCGCAGCTTCAGCACCGGGTCAATCTCTATTTCCTTGCCGTCGTACTCCATCCTGATGCTGGCGTGCATGAGCGCATGGAACCTGACCGTCTTCCCGCTCTTAGTCTTGAACACGTCCACCTCGTAGTCGTCGGTGGCCACTGGCATGTTTGCCTCTTTCCATGCGGTGATGCCCCCTTTCAGGTTCACCACCTTGTAGCCTGCAGCCGCCAGCCTACTGGCTGCATCGGCCGAGCGGCGACCACTGCGGCAATAGACGGCGATGGTGCTTTCCTTCGTCAGGGCTGCCGTGGCCTTCTGCATGAAGTCGCCTTGCTTCACGTCGATGTTGAGGGCATCGGCCAGATGCCCTTCGTTGAACTCCTCGGCAGTCCTCACGTCGAGCACCACCACATCGGGCTTGGCCGCCAGGGCTGCAAACCCACTCACATCAGCATCCTCGTAGTTCTTTTGGCCGCAAGCTGATGTCAACCCCAACGCGGCCAAGAGGCATGTAAAAATCTTTTTCATGACGATTGGTTTGTTATTCGTGTGCAAAGATATAAAACTTTAGCGAGAACAAAGCACAATCGAACAAATAATTCGTATGACCGATGAATTTTCGCCCACTTGAATTTTGTCCTTACTTATCTTGCGTGTTTTCGATTTTTTTTTGTAATTTTGCCGAATCAACCCATAAACAAACATTATTATGACTAAAAACCCTGTGTTTGCGATGATGACCATCGCTTGTGTGGCAGTTCTTGGCAGCTGCACCCAGCAGAAGAAGGCGACGGAAGTGGGCCTTCAGGTGAAAACCCAGTACGGTGTTCTCGAAGGTTTCGAGCAGGACGGCGTGAAGAAGTTTCTTGGCGTTCCCTTCGCCCAGGCTCCCGTTGGCGAGCTCCGCTGGAAGGCGCCCCAGCCCGTTCAGCCCTGGGAGGGCGTGCGCGAAGCCAAGCAGTTTGGCGACGACCCTATGCAGCCCAACATCTTCGGCGACATGGCGTTCCGTGGGACTGGCCGTAGCGAGGACTGCCTCTATCTGAACATCTGGACAACGGCCAAGACCTCGGCCGATGCGCTGCCCGTGCTGATTTATTTCAATGGCGGCGGACTGATGGCCGGTTCGGGCAGCGAGCCCCGCTACGACGGTTCCTCCATTGCCAAGGAGGGAGTGATTGGTGTGACGGCCAACTATCGTGAGGGTGTCTTTGGCTTCTTTGCACATCCCGACCTCACGGCGGTTTCCGACTATAAGGGCAGTGGCAACTACGGTTTCCTCGACCAGGTGGCTGCCATCAAGTGGGTGAAAGAGAATATTGCCGACTTTGGTGGCGACCCTGACCGCATCACCATCGTGGGCGAGTCGGCAGGCTCTTTCTCGGTGTCGCTCCTGATGTGCTCGCCCCTCTCGAAAAACCTCATTGCCGGGGCCATGCTCTCGTCGGGTGCCGAGGTGCTGCCCTATCTGCCCGCTTCGCAGGCCGATGCCGATGCTGCCGGGGCCGAACTGCTGAAGCGGGCTGGCATCGCCAGTCTGGCCGACGCGATGGCCGTCGATGCCGACTCGCTGCAGAAGATGCTTCCCCCAAGAGGCATGGCCAACGTGGTGCTCGACGGCTATTTCATGACCGAGAGTGCCGACGATGTGTTTGAGCGGGGCGAGCAGGCGCAGGTGCCAATGCTCGCGGGCTGGAACTCGCTCGAAGCGCATCCCATGCAGGCGCTGCAGGGTCAGGCTCCCACCCTGAAGAACTATAAGAACGCCATGAAGGCGCAGTTTGGCGATATGACCGACGAGATTTTCAAGGCTTACGGACTGGAGACCGACGAGGACGTGATGAGCCAGAAGGGCTTCGACCTCGTGAGCGACCTCTTCACGGGCTTCCCCACCTGGAAGGCTTGCGACTATCACGCCAAGTCGGGGCTGCCCGTCTACCGCTACCACTATATGCACCCGCGTCCGCAGGTGTCGGCTAAGATGGGCGACAAGACAGGCGCCCTGGCTGGTGGTGTGCGTGAGAAGACGGAGGAGGAGAAGAAGGCCCAACAGCCCTCGATAGCTCCCGGTGCCGTGCATTCAGCCGATATCGAGTACGCCATGGGAAACCTCGATACCAACGAGTATTACGACTGGCAGGACGAGGACTATGCCATCTCGAAGCTCTTCCTCAGCTACTACGCCAACTTCTGCAAGACGGGTAATCCCAATGGTGAGGGCCTGCCCCAATGGACGGCCATCACCAAGGACAACCTCGATGCCGCTCCCGTGATGAAGATCGACGTGGAGTCAAAGGAAGTAGCCTCGCCCGAAAGGGAGAATGCCTACCGCACACTCGAAAAATTCTACAGAAGCAGGAAATAATACCTTTTGTTGGGAAATAGAAATGCGGCTCAGCGATGAGCCGCATTTCTATTATAGTTTGCTTCCTTTTTCGACATGTAGTAGCAGGTTTCCCATGTTTCCATCTTGCAGCATGAGAATCATCTCGTAGCACGTTGCCCTCTTGCTTTATGCAATTCTCAGCAGGTCGAGCACGGAATAGACGCGCGTCATATTCTCGAATGTGAAATACTGGT
>JAFWQE010000215.1 GCA_017509155.1 Prevotella sp. | reverse complement strand
TTGGGATGCCTCGCTGGTTGCAGTAGAACAGCTGGTCCTCGGAGATTTTCGAGGTCGTGGCCTCGTGTTCGAAGATGGCCGTGGGGTTTTGTACGTCCATGTAGGGGAACGTGTGGGCGCCGCAGTCGGAGCCGATCAGCAGCGAGTCGCACGACGAGTATTTGCGGGCATTCTCTGCCTTTTCCGTGGCACGCACCAGTCCACCAAAGGAGTTTTGCGAGTGGCCCGCGGAGATACCTTTCGAGATGATGGTCGATCGCGTGTTGCGCCCCATGTGTATCATCTTCGTGCCCGTGTCGGCCTCCTGATAGTTATTGGTCACGGCGACGGAATAGAATTCAGCCACCGAGTTATCGCCACGCAGCACGCACGAGGGGTATTTCCATGTGATGGCCGATCCCGTCTCCACCTGTGTCCACGACAGTTTCGAGTCCACGCCGCGCAGGTCGCCACGCTTCGTCACGAGGTTCAGTACGCCGCCACGTCCGTTCTCATCGCCCGGATACCAGTTTTGCACCGTAGAGTATTTCACCTCGGCCCGGTCGTTGACGATGATTTCGACGATGGCCGCATGCAGTTGGTTTTCGTCGCGCATCGGTGCCGTGCAACCTTCCAGATAGCTCACGTACGAGTCGTCGTCGGCCACGATCAACGTTCGCTCAAACTGACCAGTGTTGCGGGCGTTGATGCGGAAGTAAGAGCTGAGCTCCATCGGACAGCGCACACCCTTTGGAATATAGACAAACGAGCCATCGCTGAACACGGCCGAGTTCAACGCTGCGAAGAAGTTGTCGCGATAGGGCACAACCGTTCCAAGATACTGTCGCACCAACTCGGGATATTCCTTCACGGCCTCGCCGATGGAACAGAATATGATGCCCTTCTCCTGCAGCTGTGCCTTGAAGGTTGTCTTCACCGACACTGAGTCCATAATGGCATCAACGGCGGTGTTGCCGCTCAGCGCCAGCCGCTCCTCAAGGGGAATGCCCAGCTTGTCGAAGGTCTTCTCGAGTTCAGGATCAATCTTTCCATCACCCGCCGTTTTTTTTGCCATAGGGTCGGCATAATAGCTGATGGCCTGATAATCGATATCGGGAAGATGCACATGCCCCCACTCCGGCTGTTTCATCGTAAGCCAGTGGCGGAAGGCCTTCAGGCGGAACTCCAGCAACCAGTCGGGCTCGCCCTTCTTCTGCGAAATGAGTCGCACCACGTCCTCGCTGAGTCCCACGGGAATCACTTCGGTATGCACGTCGGTGGTGAAGCCGAACTCATACTTCTTTTCGGCTATGCGGCGCACCAGCTCGTTGTCGCTCTCGTTCTCGCCCTCGCTACCTATATTCTTATTCTTCAGATTTTCTTCCATGATGATTGCTCTCGCACAAATGTGGTGCAAAGGTACGAATAATCGAGCGCAGAACAAAAGAAACTCGTTTTTTTTTGCCGAGATGTAGTACCTTCGCGATTTTTTAATCGCAAAGGTACGAATAATCGCGCGAATTGCCAAGCAAAAATCGGGTTTTTGCTTGGCAATTATATTCTATTTGACCTTCAAGCTAAAAGATTTTGTAGGCAACGCGGAGTTGCAGGTTAGGCCAGGCTTTCAGCCAAGACAAGGTGCTGGTGATGCCGGAATTGCGGCCCGACGACTTGATTTCCACGTCGTTGTTCAACACGAACTTCGGTGTACCCCAGAACAGTAGGCCTGCGTCTACTGCCAGGCTAAGTCGGTGCTTCTTGGCGAGGTGCTGTCCGAAGCCGATGCCGAGATAGGGTTTCACGGCATGGGTCTTCATGCGCACGTCGATGTTGCCACGCTCGTCGGCTGTGAACACGTAGTCGCCGAACTTCAGTCCGATGGGCTGATAGTTGGTGCGGAAGACGCTATTGTAGTCTTCCACCAACTGATTGGCATAGTAGAGCACTTGGAGTGCGCCTTCGTTGGTGTTGCGGAAGTGGACGAAGTTCTGGCTGCCTGCGTAGAGTCCAGCCGAGAAGTAGAAGGGTTGGTTTCGGAAAGGATGTACCTCGCCGAGGAGGAAGAAGTTCCAGAAGTTGGGTTCGGCGGCCAGCTCCACCTTCTCTGTGAGCTGGGAGCGCTTCACGGCCTCGGCCTCCACCATCTGCATTTCGGTGATTTCGGTGGCGGTGTTGATGGCTTTGAATTTGATGTCGCCCACGTTCCATCCTGCGAAGCCTGCCCTGAGCGTCACGAGTTTGTGGAGGGGCACGACCACGTCGATGCCCGTGCCGGCGAGTCCTGAGGTGAGTCCCACGGAGAGGTGGTTGAGCAGTCCGTCCTCGGCATACAACTGGTCCGTACGTTGCGCGCTGGCGCTGGTGGGCGCAAGTGCGAACGAGAAGAGGATGATGAGAAGGCGGATAGGGTGTTTCATGTCTTTCGTCATAGAAATGTTATTTGAAGTGCGGCTGGTTTGACATGATGAGCAGGTGGGTGAGCGACTGGCTCAGAGGATAGAAGCCGTAGAGGTAGTCGCTGGTGTAGGGAGTGCCGCCGTTGATGATGCAGTGCACGTAGTCGTGGCAGGCCATGTCCATGGGCATGATGCCCACGGTGCCCTCGTGTTGCTGCAGGTCGGCAATAACGAGGGGGTGGAGGTTGGCGGCATTGGTGATATAGCCGCGCGGCGACACCTCGGTATAGGCCGAGCAGTGGTTCACGACCCAGATGTCCTGTTCGGTGGCGGCGGCCTCGCGTGCGCTTTGCATCATGTTGATGACCGTCTGCTGCTTGTTCTTCATGCGCTGCTCGGTGGTGGTCTTGTAGTAGTCCTGCTTGTAGAGTGTGGCCTTCAGCGTGGTGTCGCTCATACTGTACATAGCGCAGTTGCGCTGGGCCTCGGGGTTGAGTTGCTCGTTGATGTCGGGGTCCTCGTCGGGCCAGTCGCAATAGACAATGGGGAAGTGGAAGGCGGCATTTATCGGTCGTAGGTCGTAGCGGCTCAGCCAGAGTATCTTTCCACGCATCTCGCCCACGGTGATGCCAGGGTGCCAGTTGTCGACGAACAGCCCCTGGTACTTCGGCTTGCTCAGCACCTTATGGAGCAGCACCGTCCAGTTGTTTTGGTTTTCCCAACCGTTGTCGGCCTGTAGCTTGGCAATGAAGAATTCCGAGGGATGCTGCTTCAGGTAGCGTTGCAGCTGGTCGATGGTCTCTTCAAAGGTGACGTCGAGCTCGCTGATGCCGTGGGTGAGGCGCAGGATTTGCTTCTCGGCGGGGTCTGTGGCGAGTGTGTCGATGCTGACCACGGGTCGAATATCGAAGAACCTGATGCCGCAGGCCATCTGCTCCTCGAGTGTTGACACCTGGCTGATGGCCGTCTGGTTGAACACGTACTTCAGCAGGGGCTGGTAGAAGCCCATGCCGGTCATGGTGTCGTGGGTGCCGGGGATGCTGAGTTTACACACCTTTGTCTCGTCGCGCACCATGCTGAGCCAGTCGGTGATGGGTGTGGGCAGGTTGTAGGCGATGGCGATGCTGTCCTGGTAGCCCTCAGAGAAGAGAAACGGCGAAGAGAGTGAGGTCTCTTCATCGTAGGCTTTCTCGAGGTCTTCATCCTCGCAGCTATTCAAGGTCATCATGGCCATAACGGCCATGATGACATACATGAATTTCCTATACATAGTTTTTTGGTTTTTCATATCATAAAAAGATTCTCTCTTCGCTCATTTGCCAGGCCGATAGCCGATGGCAAGCATCGTAAGGTCGTCGCTCTGCTCGGCCTCGCCCACGAAGCGGGCAACGGCCTGTGCCATCTGGGTGATAA